>CAZZNP010000071.1:8078-18170 GCA_964655785.1 uncultured Gemmatimonadota bacterium | reverse complement strand
CGGGACCAGTTTAGCCGCGATCATACATCGAATAACTCCGTCGGCAGAATTGATTGCCGTCAGGATATTCCACCAGGATCTGGCAGCCACGGAAGGGTTGCTTTGTGAATCGCTCAGCTGGTGCCTGAACAACGACATAGACATCATCAATCTCTCGCTGGGGGTCCAAACGAGCTCTCCATCCAAGGAGTTGTACCAATTGTGTACCGACGCGCATGAACGAAACGTCGTTATCGTCTCCGCGGCCCACATGGATCTTTCTGCTGAATCGTATCCGGCTTACTTCCCAACGGTATTTGGTGTTACCTGGGGCAAAGTCGGCAGTGACACGGAATATGGTTTCATTCCTGATTCGCCAATAGAGTTCATCGCAAGAGGAACGCTCCAGCGAATCGCGTGGAAAAATGGCGGGTTTACCATATCCAGCGGCACGAGTCTCGCATGCGCGTACTTTACCGGGATAGCAGCAAAGACCATGCAGTCTTTCGACCATGCGTCGTCTATCGACGCCTTGAAAACCAAACTCGAGGAAGGTGCTACGCCCGGCATTACGCCTTTGCAGTTCGGCGGGAAAGCGTATAACGACAACGTTCCCATGATTAAAAGCGACGGTGTCAAGACAGACTTGGAGGGCGTCTTCAAACGACGTTTTTCAGATTGGATTGGAAACCTTGCCGTATTCCCCGCCAGCGAGAAAGAGATGAACGCATTTTCTGATTTTCCGGAGTATTGTATCTCTCCCGTTGTTCAGTATTTCGATTATCCGCGGAACCTTGCTTACGCCTCGTCTGGCAAGACAGAACCGAATGGTGACGTAACGCGTTCGGATCGATTCGACCGTTTCGACACGCTGGTTACGGGTTATTTCACAGATCAGCTTTTTGAATCCAATATAAAGTATGGTTCAGAACTCCTGATCAAGTCGTTGTCTTACGGCAAGAACGTCTTCAGTTACGACCGCAGACTACACGCCCATATAGAGCAATACCGAACAGAACAGGGATATAAGGGTGACGTCTATGTCCCGGAAGTAACGGAAGAACACTATGAGGGACTACTTCCCTTTCGCTATCTGGGATCCGTCGATGTTCCGATGCTGTGCGTCTTGGGAACCAGCAATCGTCAGGGGAAGTTCACCACTCAACTGCGCATAAAGGGGATTCTCGAGCGAGAAGGATACAGGATCGGCTTTCTTTCGACGGAACCCCAGGGCGAACTGTTCGGCGCGACGCACAGTTTTCCCTACGGCTACAGGGGAACGGTCTCGCTGGATAAGAAAAAATGGTCTTTCTATCTCAGAATCCTCACCAGAGGCATGCAGGAGTACCTGGAACCTCACCTCATCTTAACCGGAACGCAGGGAACTTCCATACCCAGGGGAAAAAGCAGGAAACTACTGGGAAACGAAACGGACACGCTGGATTACGTGATTGGCGTCAATCCGGACGCGTTCGTGTGCGCGATAAACCCGCAGGACACGATCGGCTATATAAAAGATACCTGCGAGACCTTCAGAGTTTATTGCGGCGCCGAACCACTCTTCTTCGTTATGACTCCATGGTTGCGGGAGTTTCAGAAAAGGAAGAATGGTCGTACGATGGCTCGTCATCGATTCCTCAGCGATGAAGAGAAATATACCCAAATGAGGTATTTCCAGGAGGAATTTGGAAAACCCGTTTTTGATATCATGGATAAGACCAATGACGGGACGATCCTTGAACTCATTCAGGGGTTCTTTTCCAATCGTCCGTGAGAGGAGGAACGCCATGATCACCGAGGCCGACATCAGGAAAACGCTGCATGATTTGACGAGCGATTTCGTTGCACGAGCAATCAATACCGAAGCGGATGAGCTGAACGCGTTACAGGAAATTGCCAGTGAATCCATGCAGGCCATTGAATACATCCTATTGCTCGAAAGCGAATTCCAAATGGAGTTTGACGATAACGACGTCAATGTCGAGTTCTTTTCGAACCTGGATAATATCGTAGCCCTTATCGCCCAGCAGTCGGAGATATCCGAGTCGGCCTGATCAGGAGGTACACGCTATGATACGCAACTACATTACGACAGCCATACGGAACCTTTTAAAACACAAAGGATATTCCCTGGTCAACATAATCGGTCTCGCCCTTGGCCTGACGGGATGCATCCTGATGCTGCTCTACATACGGTACGAAACAAGCTATGACGATTTCCACTTGAAGCAAGACCGCATGTATCGGATTGAAGTCAATATGCTTTTCGACGGCCGCGAGAGCAAATTCACTACGACTCCATCGGCCTGGGGCCCCGTTTTACTTGCCGAATACCCGTCCATAGAAAACTTGACCAGGCTACGGCCGTTGTTGGAACAGCAGCCGGTACAACTCGAAGACAGGTCGATACGCGGCAAAGCGTCATTCTTTGCCGATTCGACCCTGTTCGACGTCTTCACGCTGCCGCTGGTCAGAGGCACGCCCGCCACGGCCCTGACCAAGCCGCATACGGTCGTCATATCGGAATCCATGGCGAATACATGCTTTGGCGAGACGGACCCCTCAGGTTCTCTGATCACCCTTGATCTGGGGAAAGGAAACACGCTGCCTCTGACTGTAACGGGCGTCGTGCGCGACCTTCCGGAGAATTCCCATCTGCGCTTCGATTTCCTGATCTCCTACATCACGCTCGAGTCATTGGGTTGGGGCGAGCCCGCCAACATGCGTGATCATGGTGGCGATTTCAACATCTATTCCTACCTCCTCTTGAGTGAAGGGTATTCCGCCCGGGAACTGGAAGAGCAGTTGCCCGGTTTCATCGAGAGGCACCTCGGCGATGTACTGCGGGCATTCGGCATAGAACAGAATGCCTATCTGCGGCCTGTCGGTGATATACACCTGTACACCTACGATATGACTCGAGGAGGCGGTACCGGGGACATCCGCACTGTCTATGTCGCCTTCCTTCTGGCGGCCTTCATACTGGTGCTCGCCTGTGCCAACTTCATCAATCTGACAACGGCCAGGTCGCTCAGCCGCGCGAGTGAAGTGGGTATGCGAAAGGTGCTGGGCGGCACGCGGGCTCACGCCATGCTGCAATACATAGGCGAATCCGTGTTGTTGACTTTGTTCGCCCTTGGATTGTCCATCGTACTGCTTCAGGCGCTGCTGCCCGCTGTCAACGATCTGCTCAACCAGAACATCAACCTGGAGTTAACGACGGACACGATGCTGATGCTCGCGGGTGTGGTCCTGCTCGTCGGGATGCTCGCGGGTACCTATCCCGCGTTCGTCATTTCATCCTTCCAGCCGACGGCCGTGCTGCGAGGTTCGTCTGCATCCGGGCCCGCGGGCGCGCTCTTCCGAAGAATACTCATCGTGTTTCAGTTTACCGTCTCGGTCGTCCTGATCATCGGCACGTGGACGATCTCGGACCAGCTCGACTACATGCTGAGCGAAGACCTGGGGTTTGAGGAAGACGGCGTCGTCCTCATCGATCTGCCGGAGCGCGCCTATGAAGTATTCAGAGACAACGCGCTCAGATATCCCGATATCCTGGCGATGGAACGGTCGTCAACGATGTTTGAAAACTCGTATTCTGTCGGCGGGTTACTTCTGGAAGACGTTCCGTTGGACCAGCTAACGCGTTTTCAGATTTTAAGCGCAGATTTAGGCTTTCCCGATATAATGGGACTTGAGTTGGTTGAAGGGCGTTTTTTCGCTCGAGAGCGGTCTGCGGACGCCGATGCGTGCCTGATCAACGAGACAGCGGTACGCGCCCTGGGTTTGGAAGATCCCGTCGGAACGACACTCTTGGGGCCAAGCAAGATCGACAACGTGTGGGTGCAGTGCGAGGTGATTGGCGTCGTACGGGATTTCAACGTGGAATCGTTGCGTGGGGAAATTCTGCCCATGAAGATCGCCTTGGCGCAAAACGTTAATCAATACGGTTCTATTGTAGTCAAGATCGACAGCAGTAACGAGGCAAACGCGTTCCGCATCCTGAGGGAGCAGTGGAACCAGGTCTATCCCGATCTTCCGGAGCCGGAGTTTGCTTTACTGAAAGACAAGGTAGCCGGGTTGTATGAAGACGATCGCATCCTCCGGACCGTTTTCACGGCAGGGTCGACCGTATCGATTCTGATCGCCTGCCTCGGGCTCCTGGGCCTGTCCGCCTTCATGGTCCAGCGCCGCATCAGGGAGATAGGCGTTCGTAAAGTCCTGGGGGCCACGGTCGGCCAGGTTGTTGTTCTCCTGTACCGGGAATTCACGCTGTACGTCCTCATCGCGTGGGTTGTCGGTGTCCCGTTGATTTATTACATGGCGGATGTGTGGCTGCGCGACTTCGCCTACCGCATCGAACCGAATCCGTGGACATTCATCTTCGCCGGCGTCGTCGTGATGCTGATAACCTGGTTTACCGTGGGATTCCAGACCGTGAAAGCGGCAGAGACGAACCCGGTTGAAGTGCTCAGGGGGTAGTTGGATCACAACGCGTACTCGGCCCGTCCGGAGACGGGGGAAGATCAGGTTATCTGGAAGGGAGTCTGATGCCATGAATATCTTGATGGTTTCATTAGGGACACCTGGATTCGTATATCCGTCGGTTGGTCTTGCCCTGAAACTTGAAGAGAAAGGGCATACGGTTCACTTCGCCACCGACTCACGGTTTCATGACGTTTTAGCGAAACATGGCGTCGAAAACGTATATGGACAGGACAGGGCGTATCGGATAGCCGCATGGTGGGATCTGCTGACGCTTCGCAGGCAGATACGACATCTCGAATCGATCATTGAGAGCAATCCCATTGACGTAATCGTTACCCATGTTTTATCACTCGGTGCCGTCTGCATCAGTAGAAAACACAACATACCCCTCGCCGTAACGGGGCTTTCCGCCTATATCTGGCCGACGACGGAACCCTGTCCGGAGATCATCTCGGAGCCCGAAGCAAGAAACCGTCAATGGAATTACGATGATATGATGCGCGTATACAACAAACTGCTGACGTCACTTCAACTGCCAACCTGCGCGACAGACTATGAGGAATCGCCATTACTCGGTGATCTGTTTCTCGTTCAGAGCGTACCGGAATTCGAGCCATATCTCCATCTTCTTCCCAGGAAGGTCCACTGTGTAGGGAACTGTCAATGGGAACCCTATGACGATGACCTTGAAGTCGATACCTGGATCGAGGAATCGCGAGATCTCGACATGCCGATAATATACGTACAGATCGGCAGAGCATTCGAAGAAGAGAACTTCTGGCCATTTCTGATGGATGTATTCGGAGGACAGTCCGTGCGAGTCGCGGGATCTGCCGGACGATCGGATGATGACGAATTCGATATCCCTCGGAATTTCTTCGTCAGGGACCATGTTCCTCAGGAAAGGGTACTCAGACATGCCTGTGCCGTGATTTCCAATGGACATACCACTTCGGTGCTGGGTGCCCTGTCTCATGGGCTGCCCATGCTGTTGTTTCCGAACGGCAGCGGGACCTACGAAATCGCTCTGCGCTGTCGATCCGCAGGGGTAGCCATCGGGCTGTCGATCAAGAAAATCAATGCCGGATTGGTGGAAGCGAGTTACCACAAGATCATGGATGACGAGTTTAAGGCGAATGCGAGTTATTTTCAGACTTTGTATAGCAGATTCAATGGTCAGGGCTATGCCGCGGGACTCATCGAAGAACTTGCGAATACCCGAAAAGCGGTCCTGCGAGCTTGAAAATACTGGATACTTGATCATGCTTCGCGATGTCGGAAACAAACTCAAACTGTACGGCGTTGTCGAATCGCTTTACAACAACGCGTGGCAGATAGCGGTATTTGTCGTTTTGTCCGTTGTTTCGGTCGTTTTGAACATTGCCAAGCCGATCGTGTTCTCCAGGATCATCGATACCGGTTTGATCGAACAAGACTGGGACAACGTATTGTACTACTGTATCGTCTTTTCGGTCATTGCGGTCCTGATAAGCGTCAATTCCCTGGGTTACGGAATGATCACCTCGCTGGTTTCAAATCGTTTTGCCGCGACCATCAAGAAATCGCTCATCAACCGTATCTTCCTGCTGGATTATCACTTCTTCAACAAGACGAGCGGCGGGGACATTCTGACCCGGCTGAAAAGCGATACCGATAACATCCGTAATTTCTTCATGGCTGTACTCAATAACAGCATGGTCAGTTTCCTGGGTTTTCTTTCCGCCATGATATATATCGGCGTAGTGGAATGGAAGATGTTGATTCCGGGATTTGCGGTTGTGCCGTTTCTGATCTGGCGCACCCATGCTTTTCGGGACCGCATACATGCGGCCAGCACGGGTGTATTCGAATCGGATTCCCATTCCACCGAACAGATTGCATCGGGCATAAACAACATCATGTATCTGAGGCAAATCGGCCTTCATGGCTGGTCTCTTCGCAAGATCACGGCTTCATTCGACCGATTTCAGGCCGACAGCATAAAACTGGACAAATGGAATCTGATGAGCGAGACGAGCATCTCGCTCATCATGGCCGCCGGCTATATCGTAACCGTGGGTTATGGAGGCTGGTTGGTGGTAGACGATCAACTCACCGTCGGCAGCTTGCTTGCCTTTCTGACGCTCAGGCAGCGTTTTACGGCTCCGATGCAATTCGTAAGCCAGACGTACAACGGTTTCATCAATGCCAGGGCAGCCTTTGAACGTCTATGGGAGTTCCATGCCAACCCGATGGAAGAGGGTATCGACCGCGGCGCGGAAGAACCGGACGCGGTTTTTGAAGAACTTTCCGTTGATGACGTGGGATTCCGTTATGACGGGGACGGAAACAGGTTCGAAGGCTCCGCCACGTTTACCCGGGGATGGAACGAAGTTTACGGGAGCAATGGTTCGGGGAAGACCACGTTGATTCGATTGTTGATGAAGATACTGACTCCTCAGAAAGGACGTGTAGCGGTCGATGGCAGGGATATTGCATACATCAATAACCACGCGTGGCGAAACAACATAAGTATTGTTCCCCAACATACTTATCTGTTTAACGAATCCGTCCGCGAAAACATCCGCCTATTCGATGACCGTATAAACGATGATATGATATGCGAAGTGCTGGGCAGGCTGAACGCCAAAGACGATTTCGTCGATTGCGCTCAAGGTCTGGACGCGGAGATTGTCGAAGGCGGAAAGAACCTGTCTGGTGGCCAACGCCAGAAAATCGCTATAGCGAGAGCATTATTGCGAGACACGCCGGTTTATATTCTGGATGAGCCGTTTGTACATATCGACAAGGAAACCAAAGATCGTATAGGGAATTACCTGCATGAGACACTCCATAACAGAATAGTCATTTATATCTCACATGATGATTTCAGCGATTTCAACGCAGACAACAGAATACACATCCGGAATGGCATGATACGCACAAAGTCGGCGGTCGGAGAGCCTGCGTGATCTACCATTCATTGACGGGTATTTGCATTCCGCAGAAACAGGATAGCATGATCACAGCCGTCACAGGATAGATAAGATGAAAAAGAAGATTCCCGTTCAAGAGCCTCCCGTAACGTCTTACATGTTTTATATGTATCCGCTGTCCATCATGCGTCCCCACGTGGCGTTTACACCGTGGATATGCAGTAACTACATCCAACTTTATCATTATCGAGGTCACGGTTTGTACTTCTACGTCAGCCCATTGTCACCGAAAGGAGGAAAGAAGAACTACTACTTCTCCACCTGTCCGTTCCTAGACGTACAAAGACTTGAACAAAGAATCATCCTGCGGACTCATGATGACGTTGTCCAGTTTGTCATTTCGAGTATTGATGAAGACTGCTATGCACAGCTGGACGTTGATTACTTCTATCTGCCTTTCACGGAGCCATACAAGCGATACCATTACATGCATGAACTGCTGATCTCAGGCTATGACGACGCCAACAAGACATTTGAAATATCCGGTTACAACGGGTCGTGGAACTATCATATCGCAACGATTACGTTCGATGAACTGTACCAGTCCGTGAACACAGTCAATACCAATGCATCGGATGGCAATCTCTTTACGAACAACCAACTGGTCGAAAGCCCCATGACCTTTCTATACAGGATTGACAGTCGTAAAACATATGAAATCGAAATACGTCAGATCTACGAATGGCTCTCGGATTATCTGGAATCGGTACATACGGCTGAAAAGTACCGTATGCCATTTATTTCTCAGGAGGAGGGGCTTTGGGGAATATCGGTGTATTCGTACCTGACGGAAACACTGGACCGGGGTCGAAATCTGGAAACGCTTACTATTCCTTTGCGCGTCCTATGGGAACACAAGAAGATAATGTCGGAACGAATCTGGTATCTGGAAGAACAGGGATACATCGATTCTGGTAATCGTCTCTTCAAAGAGTATTGGGAGGTAACAAAAATGGCGAACCACGCAAGATGGCTCTTTCTTAAATGCCGCAAGAAGCCGAAAGCGTCATTGGTAAGGAGCGCCAAAGCTATCTTGCAAGATGTTGCGGAACGCGAGTACCGGGTGTTGAGTAATCTCAGGATACTACTCGAAGATTGCAACATCGCACCCGTTGCGGCATCGTGGCCACCCGATTCACTTCAGGAAGCTAAACACGCGAGTCAAATTGGAGACCAGGCTACATGATACGCGACTATATCATGTCGGCAGTAGGGTGTAATTTTCAAGAAATAGGGAAACACCCTATGGAAACGAATCCTCGTTCCGGGTATCATGCTGATAACACGTGGCGAAAATCGTGATCAGGGTGAGGAGGGCATAATGGACGAGTCAACGAAGAACGGCGAACAGTCGAAAGGTCTCGTGGAGACGTTAGCAGCGGGGGACCGCAAGGAACAGCACGGTACCATGGACCGCCAGATCGAGAAGAAGCGTTTCACGCCGCGCCGGATCGCCCTCGGCGGCCTGGCCGCGGCGGTGATAGCCTTCGGGGCTTACGCGCTGCTCAGCGTCAACCCGTCCTCGCTGAACGTTGAGGCCGGCAAGCTGACCACGGCGCCGGTCACCTACGGTCCCTTCCTGGAGTACATCGTCGAGCAGGGCGCGGTGATGCCCCTCACGACCTTCTACCTGGACGCGGTCGAAGGCGGGCGCGTGGAAGAGGTCTACGTGGAGCAAGGCACGCACGTCGAGGAAGGCACGCCCATCCTGCGGCTGTCCAACGCCAACCTGCAACTCAACGTCATGCAGCGGGAGGCCGAGCTCTTCCGCGAGGTGAACCAGCTCAGGCAGACGCGGGTTACCATGGAGCAGCGGCGCCTGGAGATGCGGGCGCAACTCGTGGAGTTGGACTACGAACTGCGGAAGGCCGAGCGGGAGTACAAGCGGCAGGCCGCCCTGCTCGAGGCCGACCTGAACTCACAGCAGGACTACGACGAGGCCAGGGACAACTTCGAATACCTGACCAGCAAGCGGGCCGTCACCATGGAGACGCTGCGCCAGGATTCGTTATTCCAGACGATTCAGATCCGGCAGCTGGAAGAATCGATCGACCGGCTTCGGCTCAACCTGGAAGTCATCAGGCAGAACGAGGAGAACCTGACGATCCGCGCGCCGATCACGGGACTGCTGTCCTCGCTCATCGCCGAGGTGGGAGAATCCAAGCCCGGCGGCGACCGGCTGGGTCAGATCGACGTGGAGGACGAGTTCAAGGTGCGCGCGGCCATCGACGAGCACTACATCGCCCGCATCCGGTCGGGCCAGGCGGGCTCCTTCGACTTTGCCGGAGGGACTTACGACCTAGTGATCCGGCGGGTGTATCCCGAGGTGATCGAGGGGCAGTTCGAGGCGGACATGGAGTTCCCCGAAGGGATGCCCGATGGACTGCGCCGGGGACAGACGCTACAGGTGCGCATCGCGCTGGGCGAACTGGTGGACGCCCTGCAGGTGCCCCGGGGCGGGTTCTACCAGAAGACCGGCGGGCGGTGGATCTACGTGCTCGATCCCGCCGGCGAGACCGCCGCTCGGCGCCCGATCCGGCTCGGCCGGCAGAACAGCCAGTACTTCGAGGTTCTCGAAGGGCTTGAAGAGGGAGAGACGGTCATCACGTCCATGTACGACAACTTCGGCGACATGGAACAGCTGGTGTTG
>CAZZNP010000071.1:0-7978 GCA_964655785.1 uncultured Gemmatimonadota bacterium | reverse complement strand
CTCAAGAAACTCTACACGACGGAAGAGGTGGAGACCTCGGCACTTAACGATGTGACCATGGCCGTGGACGAAGGCGAGTTCGTGGCGATCATGGGACCGTCCGGTTGCGGCAAGTCCACCCTGCTCAACATTCTCGGCCTCCTCGACAACCCCTCGGGCGGTGAATACCACTTCGTTGGCGAGGAAGTGTCCGGCCACTCCGAACGGCAACGCGCCAACCTGCGCAAGAACAACATCGGTTTCGTCTTCCAGAGCTTCAACCTGATCGACGAGTTGACCGTGTACGAGAACATCGAACTGCCGCTGATTTACCTGGGCACTTCGAAGCAGGAGCGCAAGGAACGAGTGGACGCGGCGATGGAGCACATGCAGATCCCCCATCGCCGGAACCACTTCCCGCAGCAGCTCTCCGGCGGCCAGCAACAGCGCGTGGCCGTGGCGCGGGCGGTCATCGGCAATCCCAAGCTGATCCTGGCCGATGAGCCGACGGGTAACCTGGACTCGGCCAACGGCTCGGAGGTGATGGAACTCCTGAACGGCCTCAACGAGGCGGGCACGACCATCATCATGGTGACCCACGACCAGGCGCTGGCCGATCACGCCCACCGGATCATCCGGCTCTTCGACGGGCGGATCGTGACGGAGGCTGCAGCGTAGGGAATCGGACAGGAAATTCGGCGAAGGAGGCGTCTGGGTATTCCGCGTAAGAAGCGCTCCTGGGATTCGGTGAGGTCGCACGCCTGCTAATCGGTGATGACTCACACCAGTTACTCGGTGAGGGCACACACCAGGATCTACCTCGTAGTCAACCACTCCCAGAAGCCAGCGGATTCCTGCTCATCGGCCGATTCCAGGACTTCTTCTGAAATGTACAAGGTCGGCATCAGGTTCAGCATCTGGTTGCCCCGCCACGCCTTGTATCCCCAATTGTTGGTCTCCAGCGCGGCGCCGCGCACGTAGGGCCGCCACATTTCATTGATCAGCGTATACCAGAGAAACACACCGCCTACGTCACGGACGAGTATTTCCTCCGCCTCCTGGTATAGCGCAGTGCGCCGGTCCGGGTCTCCCACCAGCACGTTCGCCCGAAGCACCAGGTCTTCGAATCGTTCGTTGTGCCAGGGATGCCTGCCGTTCGACAGCCACAACGTGAGCAGGTTGCTCGCGTCGACGTAATCATAACGGTAGGGTATCAGCGCCAGGGTGATTTCCCGGGCGTTCATCGCCTCTGTAAACACCTTCCGCTCCACGTTTCGTACGCCGACTTCGACGTTCAGGTTCTGTTTGAGCATGGCCTGTACCGCCTCGGCGGCCGTGGCGTTCACGATCGTCTCTCCCCGAAGCCACATGCTTACTGCGGGGAATCCCCTGCCGTCCGGGTAACCCGCTTCCGCCAGGAGCCTGCGAGCCAGTTCCGGGTCGTACCGTTGGATGGAGGCCAGCGCTTCCGTGTTGGCCGCGGGGAACCCCGGCTGCAGCATGGACGGAGCCGGCAGCCCGATATCCCGAAGGGCGGAATTCATGAGCGAAGCCTGGTCCACGGCGTGGCTGAAGGCCTGGCGGACTCTTAAGTCGTTGAAGGGAGGATTGTGGGTGTCCATCATCAGGTAATAGGTCTGGAAATCCACGTAGGTGTTCAAGTGATCCTTCAACGAAGGGATGGACTTGACCCGGTTGATCTCGGCCTGGTTGCTCAGCACGATGTAGTCGACTTCGCCGGCCTCGTAGGCGGCAAGGTAGGGTGGCTGCGCGGCGGCGTTGAAGAGCTGCGCCGTGATACGTTCCAGGTAGGGTTTGTTGGGACCCCGGTACGTGGGACTCGGTTCGAGGACGATGTGGCCGTTGATCGTCCATTCCTTGAGACTGAATGGTCCGTTTCCCATGTGGGTCTCCGGACGGGTCGACCAGGCCGGACCGTATTTCTCGAAAAGGTGGGTGGGGGTCACCCAGCTGTAGTTGAGCAGCTCCGGCGCGTAGGGCGTCGGCTGGGTCGTGGTGATGGCGATCGTGTAGCGGTCCAGCGCTTCGACGCCCAGGGAATCCAGGGGCATGCGGCCGGATACGACTTCGCCCCAGTTCTTGATGGGCCGGTAGTACCATTCGAAGTCGAACCCGGTCTTCGGGTCGGCCCAGCGTAGAAACGAAGCCTCGTAGTCATAGGCCGTGACGGGCCGGCCGTCGCCGAAGATCAGGTCCTTTTGCAGATGGAAAATCCACGTGTGGCCGTCTTCGGTCACTTCCCAGTGCGTCGCCGCGGCGGGGAGCAGGTTGAAGTCGCGGTCGACGCGGGTCAGCGGCTCGTTGGTCAGGGCGAAGCCGAAGATCTTCTGGTATGAAGACGTGGCCCGGTCCATGAACCGGTTGTTCAGCTCGAAGGTGCGCAGGTGCTGGTATTCCGGCGGCGCGGCGTCCGGTGGAAGAGTGACGCCTATGGAATTCACCCGGCCGGGCGGTCCGGGCGGTTCGGTGGAGTCGGGATGACCGGGGGATTCGAGCGCCCCGGCCGGTCCGGGCGGTTCGGTGGATGACTCCGACGCTAGGACGACGGCGACCATGAGGATAGACGCCGGGATCAACAGGCGGATCTTCGATCGCATGACTACTCCGTTCAGCCGTCATTCGGGTTGCGCACCTCGACAGGCTTCTGGTAGAGCATCGAAAGGATCTCGGTGAATTGCAGCGGGCTGACCCCCACGCCGTTTACGTTTACCGTCCAGTGCAGGTGCGCGGCGGTCACCCGGCCCGTGGATCCAGAAAGTCCCAGCAACTGTCCCCGGGTCACCTCGTCCCCTGCTTTCACGTACAGCTTGCTCATGTGCGAATACCCGGTGTGGAGGCCCATGCCGTGTTCGATCAGGACATGGTTGCCGGAGAAGAACAGGTTCTGCGCCAGCTTGACCACGCCGGACTGCGCGGCATAAAGGGGCGTTCCTTCGTAGGCCCGCAGGTCGAGGCCGCCGTGGTAGCTACGAAGCTGTCCGTTGAACACCCTGCGTGTCCCGTACGGACTGGTAATCGTTTTTTTCTCCACGGGATAACGGAACGTATCCGCCATCATGGTCGTGTCCCGGACCGCTTCGTAGGCCGCGGCGATGATCTTCCGTTCCCGCGCTATGCGCCGGAAATCCGCCGCCGATGGCGTAACCCGGTTCTGCGGCACGCCGCTGATTTGCTCCGATCTGTATGGACCGGCCACTACGCTGAAGGGCAACTCCCGTCCGAAGATCCGGTCGCTTTCGGTCCACTCCACGTGCAGGGTATCCGGACCCGGCGACGCGCCATAGGGTATGCCGACCAGGGTGAATGTGGCGCCGTCAGGCGCGGTCGGATGAGGGTACATGCGATGGATCCGGGCACCCGTCGAAATGGTCAGGTCGGCCACGGGACCGGCGAAACCGGTGAGATCGGCCCGGTCCACCGGAAGATCATCTCGCGGCGCGGTGTGGTCGGCCACGGGACCGTCCGGACCGGCGAGATCAGGCCGCGCCACCGGAAGATCGCCCACGGGACCGGCGGGGATGCACTCCAGCAACAGGGTGTGGCCGTTCGCCACCCGTTCATCCGAAAGGCGAAGCGAGAAAGCCCGCTCTCCCAGGTAGTCCCTTGGTGCGTGGAAGAAGGTCTCGCCGCCCAGGCAGATGGCGGTCATTACCAGGGTAAGAATAACATTCATGAATCAGGGCGGGAATCCGGGTCGATCGGGTTTACTCAGGGACCGGTCTCGGCGGCACCCCCGATCCGGACGGCACGACCGATCCGGGTGATATGACCAGTGTGGGTGATATCACCAGTCTGGGCGATACCTCAGATCCACATTATACCTAATCATTATACCCCATATGCGATTCCCGGAACAGTTTTTTGCTCTGGTTGGTCGCGGAAGCGGCGCGCGGAATTTTGGCGGGCAATGATCTCTGCCGGGGATGCTACCTGGGACGCGAATCCGGAATGCCGCGGCTGACCAGGACTTCGAAATCTCCGTACGGCGACACGCGCCGGGCGACAGACGGAGAACCGCCCGGAACGGGCCAGTCTCGGAGGATGCCCCGGACCGCACCGGTCGTCCGGTCCAGCATGATCGCGGCGGCAGGCCCTCCCCCACTTCGATCTATCGTATTCACCCCTTCCGGGCCGGATAACGCGATCCGATGCAATCGATCGAGCCAGTCCGTCCGGACGGGAAGGACAAACGCGAAAACGCTCCCGTCGGCATCCGCGACTTCCGCCGCGCCAAAGGACAGCGCGAACAGCGTGTTCCCCGCTCCGTCTTCACCGGTGAGACGGTACGGTCCGCCGGTCTCCGGCAGGACGGACGGGGCGTCGACAACGAAGGCGGGATGGAGGGTCAGTTCGCCCAGGTCATTCACTTCGCCCCATAGCAGCAGGTTGGCCTCGGAAGCGGCGCGCGCCGCCGGAATGGGTGTTTCCTCGGACTGCCGATAGATCAGCGCCTTGGTGAAGTGGAAGTCGCTGATCCAGACGGGGTTGCAGTAACTCATCAGATCGTAGTATTGCGGCGCCACCAGCGATCCCGACTGGATATCGTAGCCCCATGCGCCGGTCGTCCCGTCGAAGTAGGGGTAGTCGGGGTCAATTCCGGACGGGCCGCCGCACGGCGCGTGCCTCAGGTTCATGTTGTGACCGAGTTCATGGGCGATGATGTTGCCGTTCAGCGCCGACACGCCGATGGTTCCGGGGATGAGGGCAACGCCTGCGCGCTCGCCGGCGGGGATGATGCCCATGTAGTGTCCGCGGGCGTTGTCCAGGACGCGAAGCACATAGACCTCGACCAGGATCGATATGGTGTTCTTCGCTTCGGATCTCACCGAGGTCCATACGGGTTCGCGTACGTTCAGATGGAGATCGCCTACCGGCAGTATATCCCGGGTCAACCTGAACAGTTCGTCATCGGACGACAGGCCCGCGACGTAATCCACGAGCGCCCGGTCCGGGTTCGGCGACCACAGAAAGGGGACAAGGGTAAGATCGAGGGGCGGCACCTCCGTCACATCCAGAGCGAGCCGTCCAGCAGGCGGCAGGCGGCGACCTGAGTCCGAAGCGGATTCGGGTAGGTTACCGGGGTCAATTTCTATCACCATTTCCAGGCCGGGCTGAATGATTTTGGCCGGAATCGCGGCGTTGGATGAAGCCGTTAGATCGCCTTCCTCCGGCCGGTCCGGCAGTCTTTCGTTTCCGCCCGGTATCTCGGCCGTGTGTACCGGTCGATCATTCCGGTAGAACGTAGCGCGTACCGGAGGCCGTTTGGCGTCGGCCACACCGCCATTCGTCACGAATACGCGCAGGAGCGCGGGTTTGCCGGCAACCAGCGGTACCGGGTTCTCAAGGGACTGCACCGCCTGCGTGAGATACGCGGACACAACGCGCGCGACGGAATCGCCGCAGTTGGAAACGCGCCTTTCGTCTATTTCCAGCAACCAGGCCTGGGTCTCGACGTCCCGTGTCGCGCAAAGTCCCGTGCCGGCCAGCAGCAGGGAGGCCAGGTCGAGGTTGAGTAACGCGCGCGGCAGCGGCCCCGACAGCGCGGCGTTGCCGGAAAGACTCAGCGTCCGGAGCATTCCGAGCGCGCCCAGTTCGGGCGGGACCGGCCCCATAAGCCGGTTCGACGCCAGGCTCAGTGTTACGAGGTTTTCCAGTCGTCCCAGCCCGGGTGGAACGGGTCCCGTCAGCTCGTTGGTGGATAGATCCAACTCCTCGAGGTGTTCCAGTCTTCCCAGTGCGGAAGGAACAGGACCCGTCAGCTTGTTGTTGGCGAGGTCCAGTTCCCCGAGGCTTGCCAGCCGTCCCAGTTCGGAAGGGACGGGGCCGGCCAACTCGTTGGTTGAGAGGTTAAGATCCTCGAGGCTTGTCAGTCGTCCCAGTTCGGCTGGAACCTGGCCGGTCAGCCCGTTGTTGCGGAGGTTGAGGACGGCGAGGCTTGCCAGTCGTCCCAGTTCGGGCGGAACGGCGCCCGTAAATCCGTTGGAAGAGAGCGTCAGTCGCACGAGGCTGCGGAGGTTCCCCAGTTCCGGCGGAAGGGGTCCATGGAACCGGTTGAGCCCGAGGTCGAGGACGGAGAGCCGGTCGAGTCGTCCCAGTTCGGACGGAATGGACCCGGTCAAACTGTTGGCGGAGAGGTCGAGGACGGAGAGGTTGGCCAGCCGTCCCAGTTCCGGCGGAATGGGACCCGTCAACAGGTTCACGGAGAGATCCAACGTAGCGAGCCGGTCGAGGCGCGCGAGTTCGGGCGGTATGTGACCGGTCAGCCCGTTTCCGATAAGACGCAACGTTTCCAACCGGTCGAGCAGCGCCAGTTCCGGAGGCAGCCGTCCCTTGAGGTTATTGTACCCCAGTTCGATGGAGATCACGTGTCCTTCGTCATCGGTCTCGACACCGTGCCAGTCTCGCAACGGCGCTTCGCCGAGCCAGTTGGCGGCCTCCTTCCAGTGCGCGCCGCCCGTTTCGCCGTATAGCGCGGTCAACGCCACCCTGTCCGGGGCGATTGCGGCGGGACAGCCGTCGACCCGGATGTCCCCGATGGTGGCCAGCCAGGCCTGGAAAGTGGGGTCCGCCGGCGCGCACAGCTCCGTACCTCCCAACTTGAGGACCGTCAGGCCGAGACCTCCGAGCGACGCCGGCAGCGGTCCCGTCAGTCCGGGGTTGTTCGACAGATCCAGCACCTTCAGATACCGAAGATCGCTCATTCGGGACGGCAGCGTTCCCATAAGGTTGTTGTTTACCAGGTTCAGGCCCGTTACACGGCCCGAGTCATTGGTGGCAACTCCGTGCCATGCGCTCAGGGGCGCGCCGGTGAGCCAATTGTCCCGTCCAGTCCAGTTACCCCCGTCCGCCGCGTTGTACAACGCGATAAGCGCAGCCCGCTCCATGTCCTCGCAGTTGTCCACTTCGACGTCGCTGATCCCGCCGATCCAGGCCTGAAAAACCGCGTCCAGCGGCGCGCATAGAAACGTTCTGTCAAGCCTCAGGGATTCGAGGTTGTCGAGATTGGTCATGGACTGGGGCAACGGCCCGGGCAATAAGTTATTGCCCCTGACACCGAGTTCCCTGAGCATGGCGAGCCGTCCGATTTCGGGCGGTATGCTTCCCGTCAACCGGTTGTAGGAAAGCTCCAGCACCTCCAGCCTGCCGAGTCCTCCTATCGCTGAGGGTATGCTGCCTGTCAAACGATTACGGGCGAGTGAAAGAGATTGGAGCATTTCCAGCCGGACCAACTCCGCGGGGAAAGCGCCCGTCAGGCCGTTACTGTCAAGCGACAATTCGATCACTCTTCCTTCGGCATCGGTCTCCACCCCGTGCCACTCGGCCAGGGGGGCGTCGCTCGACCAGTTCGTGGCGAGCGTCCATCCCGTTCCGCCGTTCCCGTTGAAAAGCGCGACCAGGGCGGCGCGTTCCAGCGCGTCCGAACCGAATCCCGAAACCGTGACTTCCACGCCTGCCGATACGCCCCCGGAAGACACGGTGATCCGGGCGTTTCCGTTCGACCGTGCCTCGAGAATCCCCAGCGCGTTCACCGAGACGACGAGGGGATCGCTGCTTGTCCAGAGGAGCCGCGCGTTCGGTACCAGGTTGCCGTTCCTGTCTTTCGCCACGGCGTCCAGCCGCAGCGCCCCATCCGTATTTGTCAACGCCACGCTGGCGGGTGTAACCTCGATTCGGGCGACAGCCTGCGATACCGTGACGGTGGCATTCGCATGGAATCGCCCTGAAACAGCCGTGACGACCGCGGAACCATTCTTCCGGGCCGTGACCAGACCATCGTCTGTCACGCTGGCCACTTCGGTGTTACCGCTGGTCCAGGTCACGGCGGCGTCGGCTATCGCCTGATCGTTCCCGTCCCGGACCGACGCGGTGAGCTGCGCGGTCGCGCCAATGGCGTCCAGCTCGACCTCGGCTGGCGATATAACGATGCTGGCCGCCTGCGGCGGTCCCGTGGGGTTATCCCTGCCGCACGACGGAAGGA
>CAZZNP010000070.1:5003-18376 GCA_964655785.1 uncultured Gemmatimonadota bacterium | reverse complement strand
CGACATCGCCGCCGCGCTCAGATCAGCGGCCTGATTTTTGACGAATCAAGGCTAAGATTCAGTTCAAGTTCAATTGCTTGCTGGTCGAGATAGTCCCTAACACGCTCTACAAGCCAGCCCTGAAGTTTGTCAATGACCTGGCTACGCTGATTATTGGTCAATGCGGCCAAGGTTTCTACACTATTCAGGCGAGTGACAAGATCTTCTGCTGCAGGAACCGTTGCTCGTGTAGTCCTCCCACCTTCACGAGTAAACCGTCTTTCCTCGCCGAATCTCCTAATTATCGACTGAATAAGAGAACCGCTCGTACGCACCTGATTCCCAGGCGTCACGTAGTCGGATTTTGCCAAAGGGTAAGAACCGCGCATACGTTCCAAGACAGCAAGGCCAGCGCAAATAACGTACGTATTCGGTTCTGCCCCTTGGGAAGGCCTATGACTGCCATACCATTGACTAAGTGTACTGATCGCTTGGCTGAAAGCTGGCTGGTCGGTCATGTCGTCATCGACTTCCGGTAAATGCTACCGTTGAACGACAGTTTGAGTTGTTGCATCAACTGAGCGCAGATCGACATGTGATTCCCGGCATAATCTTGCCGCACGGACAAGCAGTCGTTCAGAGAGCCATTGAACCACGGGAACTGCCACACCATCGCCAATAGCCCTATAGGCGTTGTTATACTTTGGAGGAAGCCAGAAGGTGTCTGGCACTCCCATAAGGCGTGCAGCCTCTCTAGGAGATAGAAGTCGAGACCTTACGCGACCGCTGTCTATGACCAGGACGATCTGGCGGCTTGATCCGCCCTTCGGTGTCCGGAGACATCCTGCGATACCGTCGAATCTCACCTCAGCTCTCTGAACTCCTTCTCTTATTCTCTTATACAAAAAACCAACCGATGTACCTTGCTTAGTGGCGAGATCAGTCTTTTCCAGATTCAATGCGGTCATCATTCCCAAAAGGCGCGATGTTTCGTCAGGCTCATGCCAATCGACACTTGTAGGATTCTCTTCGATCAAATCTTTAGCTGGAGGAATTTTACTGAAAGGCTCTGGAAGCCTCCACCACCGCCATAGTTCTTTAAGTGCTTCCGGTAGATCCGAATAAGCAGACGTTACAGCTTTGGTGAACCATGGAACAGTTTTGTCAACGTTATTACTTGTTAGAGATGAGCAATCGACCCGAGAGTCCACGGCTACAATAAACACTCTCGGTCGAGACTGAGGAAGGAATTGGCGAGCGTCGATCACTAGAGGGCCAAACTGCATTCCCAGTGCTGAAAGCGACTCGCATAAAATGGAGAAGTCTTTTCCGTAGAGCAATCCGACAACGTTTTCAATGACAATGAGAGGTGGTCGATCTCCTGCCACAAGTAAATCGCGCATCAACCTCCAGAATTCCCAATAAGTACCGCTCCGTTCCGCGCTCATCCCCCGTCTCCAGCCTGCAAGAGACAAGTCTTGGCATGGAAAAGAAGCCCAGGCCATGTCAGTGCCTGGAGGTAACGATTTGGTCGCAATGTTTGCCACATCATCCAGTACAAACTTCTCTGTGCCGAACTCGGCCTCGTATATTTCCTTCTTTCTGGCGTCGATATCATTCGCCCACACACATGACCAATTAGGCTCAAGGCCAAGCCGAACGAGTCCAGCGCCAGCAAAGAAGTCCAGGAACGTAAGCGGATCACTTTCTGAGGCGTTGGTAGTTCGAACCTGGGGCTGAGTCTTAGGTACGTACTTTGGTGCTAGGAACGAGGCCATGCTTTGAACCTTAGCCTGTTTGATCTCGTTCACAGATACACAAACAAATTACTTTGGCTAGGAAAGAAACCTAGACACAGAAGTGACATTTGCCGAACAATAACACTCGGTTCCCGCTGGCGGTCGAGATCGCTCACTACACGGCAGATTAATCCGAGACCCGGAGCGTTGTCCATTCCGGATGCCTCGATGGGACAACCTGTTGACGCACACCGAGTTTATGCCAGGTCGAACCGATCCAGGTTCATCACCTTGGTCCACGCACTCACGAAGTCCTGAACGAACTTGTCCTGCCCATCGTCCGCCCCGTAGACCTCCGCGTAGGCGCGAAGTTCGGAGTTGGAACCGAAAACGAGATCGACGCTGGTGCCGGTCCACTTGAGGTCGCCGGTCTCGCGATCACGGCCTTCGTACACGCCATCCGAAGAGGACGACGGGCTCCATTCGGTGCTCATATCCAGCAGGTTTACGAAGAAGTCGTTGGACAGCGTCCCGGGCCGGGCGGTCAGCACGCCGTGCTGTGACTGGCCGGTGTTTGCGTTCAAGGCGCGCATGCCACCCACCAGCGCCGTCATCTCGGGCGCTGTGAGCGTCAGCATGTAGGCTCGTTCCACCAGCAACTCCTCCGGCTTGCCGTCCTGCCCCGCCTGAAGGTAATTGCGGAACCCGTCCGCGGTAGGCTCCAGCACGTCGAAGGACTCGGCATCGGTCCACTCGTCCGTCGCGTCCGTACGCCCCGGCGAGAAGCATATCTGCACGTCCTGTCCACCGTCCCGCGCCGCCTGCTCGACGCCGGCGCAACCGGCCAGCACGATCAGGTCGGCAAGGGAGACGCGCTTGCCACCTGCCTGCGAACCATTGAATTCGGCCTGGATCCGCTCCAGCGTTCCCAGGGCGTCGCCGAGCGCCGAGGGATCGTTCACTTCCCAATCCTTCTGCGGCGCCAGGCGCACGCGCGCGCCGTTCGCTCCGCCGCGCTTGTCGGTTCCGCGGTAAGATGCCGCCGATGCCCAGGCAGTGGATACCAGCTGGGAAACGGACAGTCCGGAGGCGAGGACCTTCGCCTTGAGGTCGGCTATATCCTGCTCGCCGATCAATTCGTGATCGACCTCGGGAACCGGGTCCTGCCACAGCAGCGCTTCTTCAGGAACCAGGGGACCGACGTACCGGCTCCGGGGCCCCATGTCGCGGTGTAGCAGTTTGAACCACGCCCTGGCGAAGGCGTCTTCGAATTCCGCCGGGCTCTCGCGGAAGCGCTTCGTGATCGCCGCGTAGTCCGGGTCCACCTTCAACGACAGGTCCGTGGTGAGCATCATGGGGGCATGTTTCTTCGACGGATCGTGCGCGTCGGGCACGTTGGCAGCTTCCGCGGCATTCTTCGGCGCGTACTGGCACTTCCCCGCCGGGCTCTTCGTCAGCTCCCAATCGTGCTCATACAGGTTCTCGATGAATTCGTTGTCCCACTTCACCGGATTGCTGGTCCATGCGCCTTCCAGGCCGCTGGTGATCGCGTCCTGCGCCTTGCCGCAACCGTGGCCGCTCTTCCAGCCGAAGCCCTGGTCCTCGAGGTCCGCCGCTTCCGGATCGGGTCCAACAAGATCTCCATCGCCGGCGCCGTGGGCCTTGCCGTAGGTGTGCCCGCCGGCGATCAGCGCGACCGTCTCTTCGTCATTCATGGCCATGCGCGCGAAAGTCTGGCGAATGTACTTGGCCGCCAGGGCCGGGTCCGGGTTGCCGTTCGGCCCCTCCGGGTTCACGTAGATCAGGCCCATGTGGTCGGCGCCCAAGGCGCCCTGGAGCTCGCCATCCTCGTCGTGGCGCTCGTCGTCGAGCCAGGTCGTCTCCGAACCCCAGTCCGTCTCGTCGGCCTCCCAGACGTCCGGACGTCCGAAGGCGAAACCGAAGGTCTTGAATCCCATTGACTCCAGGGCACAGTTTCCGGCAAAGACGAGCAGGTCGGACCAGGAGAGATTCCGGCCGTATTTCTGCTTTACCGGCCAGAGCAACCGCCGCGCCTTGTCCAGGTTCCCGTTGTCGGGCCAGCTGTTGAGCGGCGCGAAGCGCTGGTGGCCGGAGCCGCCGCCACCGCGGCCGTCGAAGATGCGGTAGGTCCCAGCGGCGTGCCACGTCATGCGGATGAAGAGCGGGCCGTAGTGGCCGTAATCGGCCGGCCACCAGTCCTGCGAGGTCGTCATGACCTCTTCGATGTCCTTCTTCAGCGCTTCGACGTCGAGTTCCTTTACTGCCTCGGCATAGTCGAATTCCTCGTCCATCGGGTCGGACTGAGGTGCGTTCTGGCGCAGGGGTTTAAGGCTCAGCTGGTCTGGCCACCAGGTCTGGTTGGTTGTCATTTCGTTCCTCCGTTTATGTATGCTGATTTTAGCACAACTTAAAGGACTCGATGTAGGCGTACTTTCAGGCTCACAGCTATTGAAAATACCGATTTTACCTTTACCCAGGCAAGAGGAATATGGGGTAATTTGCACGTGATCGGGCAACCGTCCTTCTTTAAAATGGTCTTGATGCTTCAACGAAAATAGCGCAGGTTGAAATACAGTCCCTGCATTCCCATAGAGGGCGCGTCACCATGCAATATCAGCTCACTTCAACACATCGCAGCCGAGGTTTCGTTCTCTCGCTTCTGCTGACTCTGGCCATTACCGGCGTCGGAGTCATGACCGGCTGTGACGACTCCACGGATCCGGTGGGACCCGATCCTGACGAACCCGAGTTCGTCGAGACACGAGTCGTTACCGTCGGTCCCACGCTCGCCAAGTGTTACGGCGTAGGACTGCGGACGTGCATGGTGGTGGACGGGTATTTGTTCTACTCTGTGATCGAGGGCTTCGAATACGAAGCAGGCTACAACTACCGGCTGCGGATCGGCAAATACGATCCCTGGGGCGGGCGGGAGCCTCCCCAGGACGCTGGCCGGTACGCGTACATTCTGCTGGAGCTGCTTGAGAAGACTCCGGCACCTTCCACGCCGGTAACCTTGACGGTGGGTGCCGCGCGCGTCATATGCGCCGGAAGTGACGACTTCTGTCCGGTCGTGGACGGTGCGCCATTCGATGGCTACATCAACGGGTTCGAATACGAGGCAGGCTACTACTACGTCCTCGAAGCCAACAGGTATGGAGATGGCCAATACGTACTAAGTGAGGTGGTATCCAAAACCAGGGCGGAAGGCACGGAAGAGGAGATCACCATCGATTGGGGCAGAGTCGAGTGCGCCGATGGCTATCCCGGGTACTGCAAAGTCTACAACGGCGTTCCCTACCGCGGCGAGATCGTGGGCTTCCATCCCAGGCACGAAAGCAACTACCGCCTGCGCGTCGAGAAGTTCGGCATGTTTCCCGAAGGCGTGAGTGGATCGCCCAATGTCCCGAAATACGGATATCGCTGGCTGGAGACGCTCGAGGAGACGCAAGGTGGATGATTCCGCGGCCACGGCTCAAAAACGTCGAAGCGCGGGTTGGTGAGGCCGCGACTCGAAACCGATTACTGACGCGCGGGTTGATGAAACCGCGACTCGAAACCGATTACTGACGCGCGGGTTGATGAAACCGCGACTCGAAACCACAGAGGGAATAATGTTAACCAACGAACAGATCCGGCAGTACCGTGAAGACGGCTTTCTCGTTTTTGAAGGCCTCATACAGGGCGAGCGACTGGCCTGGTACAAGCAGGTGTTCGATGAAATGGTCGCCAAGGGGCGCAAGTTGACCGAGCAGATCCCTCACTGGTCGTTCGAGAAGGACGATACCGGCGAACCCAGGGTCGGACTCCTGCACAAGGTCCAGGGGGTTTGCGTGGTCGATGGCCGTGTGCTGGAACTGGCGCGCGAACCGGCGATCCTGGACCGTGTGGCCGGATTGATCGGAGAGAATCTCGACGTGTTCGGCACCAAGTTCTTTCCGAAGTTGCCCGATGGCGGCACGTCCACGGGCTGGCACCAGGACAATTACTATTTCGGGACCGATACGGATCGCATCGTCAGTTGCGGTATCTACCTGGAAGATGCGGACGTGGAAAATGGCTGTCTGCGGGTGGTGCCCGGCAGCCACCTGATGGGTGAGATTGTCGAGCACCGCAGCGAATTAAGCAGGCACGGCAGTTGGACGAAGGTCGATGAAGCGAAGGCCGTGGACCTGGTCATTCCCGCGGGCTCGGTCGTGCTGTTTTCCGCCAACCTGCTGCACGGCGCCTATGACAACCACAGTGATCGTACGCGTTACAGCACGGCCTGGCACTACATGCCCGAAGAACTCAATCCGGAAAGGTTCCTGAAGGGGATTTACGAAGATCGGCACGTGGCGCGGAAGGTCTGATGGATCAGGCAGGTATGAGCCACGCAGATAATGGTTCAGGTTACCAAGTTGGCAGTAGGCCGGGGAGCTGACCGGTTACACCCCTTTCCGCTTCCTTAAAACACAATTTAAACGGTCATCCTCCAGAACCGGATCGACGATCTGAAAAGGAGATGCCGCCAGTTCCGCCTTGAGATCTTCAGCGAAGAAGAAGTGCAGATAGTGCGGCGCTCCCAACACGAACCCGTCTCCTTCCTCCAGGGTTTCGTAATCGGAAGCGAATCGGCGATGGTTGTCATCGCGAATCTCTTCGTAGCTTTCCAGTACGGAATCCAGGACGGTCTGCGAGAGAAAGACCTTGCCATCCTGGTTAAGAACACGCGCGATTTCCTCCAAAAAAGCAATTCTTGACGCACGGTGAGGGACATAACAGTAGACGTTGCCCATAAATGCCGCGGTAAATGAGCCGTCGGGAAAAGGCAGGGTCGGCATTTCATATTGCAGGAAAGTGACATTGGCGTTTTTGTCCTGCGCATGTCGTTTTGCCTGATCGATCTGCTTCCCGGCGACGTCGATCCCCGTGACGTTGAATCCCTGCCTTGCCAGTGCAAAGCTCAATCGGCCCGTCGCACATCCAATGTCTAACAGACGGCTGTCTATCGGATACTGTCTGGCAAAAGCCTGTTCTGCCTCCCGGATGCCGTTTCTCAGTTCGTCTTTTCGGATACCAAGTTCTTCAGGACCATTGTACTTTTCCGTTACGGAGTGCAACAATCTCCGGGATTCCGCTGTTTTGTTAATTTCCATGCGGTTGCGTCCTTCTTAGTTTCTCACAGGCATAAGAAATCTACCGGCGCGTGACCGTCCGGTACATTTTCCATTGTAATTGAGTGTAATCGATAAAACCTGTCTGCGCGAATACGAAGCGCTCGCAGGAGTCGAGCCTTTAACTTAATAAGGCATCGAAAGGAAAACCATGAGCGAATCAAGCCAGCTGAGCGCCGGTGCGGCAAGCCAACTGAGCGCCGGTGCGGCGATGATCGACATATCCCCTCCAGCGGGGACGCATCTGGCGGGCAGTGGAGCCGGCGATCATCGTCCGACCCAGGCCGTGTTGGATCCGCTCTATGCCAAAGCCATCGTCTTCGAGTCGGGTGGGCGGCGCGTCTGCCTGGTGATCCTGGATCTTACGATCGTCACGGGCGACTATACGGACCGGATCCGCGGGGCAGTCAGCGAGCGGACGGGCATTGAACGCGACGCGATCATGGTCCAGGCGACGCAGACGCATTCCGCCCCGAGCCTCGGCTACTTCATGCTGGATCCGGATTTTCCATTGGAGACCAGCGTGGAGACGGAGTATCTGCGCGGGGCCGAGCGTGCCTATGGCGACCGGGCCGCGGAGGCTGCGGTGGAGGCCGCGGTTGAGGCAGCGGGCAGGCTGCAACCGGTGCGTATCGGTCTGGGACGCGGCGTGCTGGGCGACCTGGCCTTCAACCGGCGCGGCATACGCAGGGACGGCACCATAGTCATGCCCAGGCCGCGGGGACAGGAGCGGCAGCCCTTCGGGATCTCGGACGTATGCTACCTGGAAGGGCCGATAGACCCGGAGGTCGGGGTGTGCTGCGTCCAGGATATGGATTCGAAACCGCTGGCCTTTCTCCTGCACCACACCTGTCACCCGGTCAATGCGTATGGAAACAAGGAGACCTTCCTGGCCGCATCGGCGGACTGGCCCGGCGCATGGGCCTCGGAGATGCAGCAGGCCTTCGGCGCCGAGACCGTGCCGCTGGTCGTCAACGGATGTTGCGGCAACATCAATCCCTGGCATCCCTTTGACGGAGATTACCGGCCGGACCACCAGCGGATGGGGCGCGAATTGTCCCGTCTGAGCGAACGTATCGTGCACAATCTGACTTTCACCGGCGATGTCGCGTTGGACACCAGGATCGAGCATATCGAACTGCCCTTTCGAGAGATTCCGGACGAGCGGCTACGGGAAGCGGCCGCGATACTCGACGAGCATCCACAGCCGCCGCGCGAAGCGGATGGGCAGGTGGATCCGCGCTGGTTCCGGGCGGCTTCTACCCGCAGCGTCGAACTGTGCAGGCGGCGGGAAGGCGCGTTCAGTTACGAGATCCAGGCCTTTCGCATAGGCGATCTCGCCATCGTGGGTCTCCCCGGGGAACCATTCGTGGAAGGGCAACTGGCGCTCAAATTGAACTCGGCGGCTCCCTACCTCTTTCCCGCGCACCTCACGACGCACTATGTCGGTTACCTGCCGACGCGAGAGGCCTATTCCCGCGGCGGACACGAAGCCAACGAAGACGTTACCTACTGGGCCAAGCTCGCCCCCGGCTGCCTCGAAACCGTGATCGATCGGGCGCGGTCCCAGGTACACGAGTTGTTTTGATAGTTGGTTGGGGGGCCGCGTCACCGCATTCACGTGTCGCGGCGCTTCTCGCGTCGTTACCGCGTTACCGCGTTACCGCGTTACCGCGTCATCGCGACGTTATCGCGTCAACGCATTACCGTGTAGCCGCGTTACCGTGTCATCGCGTCGTTACCGCGTTACCGCACCATCACGGAACGTCCAAAATGTAGCGCGCCAGCGGGGACAGGCGACGGGCCGTTTCGGGCCGGAGGTACTCCCGCTGATTGGTCTGTTGCGGGTGTTCACGGGCTATGAAGGCGCAGTGCAGGGCCCGGCGCGGAGCGTCGCTTCGGTTGATATACGAGCTGTGCCAGAGGCTGCCGTTGAATACGGCAACCGAACCCGCGCGGCCGGTCAGAAGAACCTGGTCCGGGTGGTCTGCCATGCGATCGGATACGTAGTCGGTAACCCTGCCGGGTATAAGATGGCTGCCGGGCACGCAGCGCGTCGCCCCGTTGACCGGGGTGAAATCGTCGAGCATCCACATTGAGTTGACGACGTGGTAGGGTCCGCCGGGCGTAGCGGGTTTCCCCCAGTCGGCGTGCAGAATCTGCAGACCGCCGCCGGGTAATGGGTCGTGGCCGTTGAGCGAGTGCAGCTTGAAAGGCCGCCGCATGATATGGAAGACCGCCGTCAAGAGCTCGGGCTGCAGGTAGACCTCATCAAAAACCTGTCCCTTGTTGACCAGATCGGAAAGCCGGCGCACGCCTTCCATCTGGGCGACCTCCTCGCCCGCTTTGTCGCCCTCTCGCTCATATATCGCATCAAATGCTCGGCGCATCCCGTCGAGCCAGTCCGGCGAAATGATCTCCTCCAGCACGATGAATCCATCGGTGTCCAGCGCGGTGCGTTGTGCGGAAGTCAACGGCCGGGGTTCGAATCCGCGTTTCAGTAGCTCGTTGTCCAAGTGGGTTACCTTTGAATTGGTTCCGGTGAATTGATTCCGGTTATATTCTGGGCGTATTGCCTTGCGTGATGCGCGGCGGACTACGTGACATGCCGCGCGAGCGTCCCGGCCCACTGTTCAGACTCGCTCCAAAGGCGTTCTCGTTCCGGCTGCGCTTTTAATCAATACCGGGCTTTCTCATTCCGGCGTACCAGCCTTCCGCGTATCGTTTCAATCCTGCCCCGACTTCGGTAAAACCGCGGCGCATGTAACCGCCGCAACACAGCAGAACGACCGGCGCGAGCATACCAGTGATTCGTTCGATGTTGTGGTACCGGCAGCTCGATCCGTCCAGCGGCTCAAGGTGTTGCTCCCGCACGGCGAGCAGCAGCAGGCGCGCGCCGAAGATCCTGCGCCACGCGATCAGCCGGGGCCGCTCGAGGGCACAGACGGTTTCGGTGATTTTAAAATTCACCGGTCCCATTCTAACCCGCAACCAGACCGGCGACCCGATTTTTAAGCGGGTCCGGACCCGGGTAGTAAACCGGTTCTATCTTCCGTAGTTTTTGACATCGGCCAGGACATCCCAGACGAATTCGACCGGCGCGTCGATCCGGATGGGATCGGTTCGAATTTCATACCCGCCCAAGTTCATCCTCGCCGGTTTTCGGCCGCGTCCCATGTTCATCCTCGCCGGTTTTCGGCCGCGTCCCATGTTCATCCTAACCGGGTTACGGTAGCGTCGCATGTCCCCCTCCGCCGGTTTTCGAGCGTTGCCCACGAATATCTCCGCCGGTCTGCGCGAGATCCGGAAGCGACCCGACCCACTGTTCGGACAGGTCCCACAGGCGTTTCGAGACGCTTGTGTCCCGGCAGTCCGCTGTCGGCTCGGCGATGGCGCAACGCTCGTAGTACCTTCCTCCCTGGACCGGCTGCGTGGTCGCGCCATGAATGATGGTCTGTGCCCCTGCATGCGGCGACAGCAGGACCAGCGAGGCCAGGGCGGAAGCAAATCGATTCATGGCATTGCCCATCCGGCCTCGAAACACTTCCGGCAGCGTCAGGTTGGTCGATACGGATCCCGGATGCACGGCCAACCCGTGCAGGTTGCTGGTTTCGGCATAACGCCGTTCGATTTCAAAAGCCATGTGTATCATCGCCAGCTTCGACAACCCGTAGGCCGTCCAGGAGTGGTAGCGCTGCATTTTTTTAAACAGGCTCTCGTTCCCGGCCCGGTCGTGGAGCCCGGAAGACACGTTGACGACCCGAGCGTCGCCGCTTTCGAGTCCATTCTGCTGCAGAAGTGGAAGCAGCACCCAGGTCAGGTGAAAAGCGCCGAGATAATTGGTCCGCCAGTGAATCTCGTGACCGTCCTCGCTTAACGGCGGTTTCTCGCGCGGGAGGAAGGTCTTTTTGAGAATGCCCGCGTTGTTGACCAGGACATGGAGTTTGCCGTGGAATCTGTCGCGATACCAGACAGTGAAGGCGTTGACGCTGTCCGGATCGCGTACATCCAGAGTGTGTGCCGTAAGGTTGTCCGCGTTGGCGCCGCGCTTTCGCAAGTCGTCTTTCAGCGACGATTCCATCAGGGCCACGTCGTGGACACGGGTCGCCACGACGGTCGCCCCCCAGCCAGCCAGGGTCCTCGCGGTTTCGTAACCGAGCGAACCGGGTGACGCGCCGGTCACGATCACGTGGCGTCCCGACATATCCACCCGTGCCGCCATCGGCTTCGGGAGGAACAAGCGCGTCAGGTGCTTGACCGTTTTGACTAAGGAATTGGGCATATTCAACGGCCGGTCCGGGAATTTTCCGCGATTGGGCTACCAGGACTTCGCTGGCTGCCCACAGTCTGCGGCCTTTTTCCGGGTCCCGCTTGCTTGCCGCCTCGCGCGCTTGTCCGAGTTAGGCGCGCCTGGCCGAGTCCCGCTTGCTTGCCGCCTCGCGCGCTTGTCCGAGTTAGGCGTGCCTGGCCGGGTCCCGCTTGCTTGCCGCCTCGCGTGCTTGTCCGTGATACGCGTCGACTAGCGAGGTTCCCGCTTGACCACGTCCAGGTCCCACGCCTTCCAGTAGTACTTCACCGGATCGTCCTCATCCCACTGGCTGTAAATCTCTTCCCAGGTCAGCCAGTTCATGTGGGGCTGGAGTGAATCCTCCCGGACCGGGTGGCTTCTCGGCTGGTACCGGTAGTCGGCGGACAGCCGGAGCCGGTCGGGTGTCAGGTTGTCACGGCCCTGGTGGATGGTCAGGCTGTGCAGGATGATGACGTCGCCGCACGCGTAGTCGCCGCCGACCCAGGCGGAATCGTCCGCGACGGGAACCTGCCGCCCTCCGGGACCGACGCCTTCTGTCGTCTCCAGCATGCCGTGCCGGTGGGATCCCCGGTTGACGGCGAGTCCGCCGAGTTCTTCGGGACAGTCGCCCAGGGGAATCCAGGCCGTCCAGGTCTCGTCCGATCCCCCGATGAAGTAGTTGTCCTGGTGCGGGGGCGTCGAATGGGTGTTCAAGTCGGGGAACACGAGCCTGCAGATGTTCCGGCTGTGCGCCAGCGGCGGTTCGCCGAACAGTAGCTCGAACATGCCGATCATCGCGGGGTCGAGTGCCAGCCCGTGGAAGTCGCGAATGCACAGGACATCATTGTAAAAATCCTGCCACCTCGAGTCGTCGCTTTCGAACACGCGGGTATCCGGATGCGCGACGCCGTCCATGGGATCCGATCCTGGCGCGAGCCATCCGTGATCGCGGCATACGGTTGTGATCTGCCGCCGGACGTCGAATACGCGTGCGGGATCGAGCAGACCGCGGAAGAACAGGCATCCGTGCTCCGCGGCGTACCGGCGCAGTTCCGCCGGGTCAGCCAGCAGATCAGTCGCGTCTTCCAGTGCGTTGATCTGTTTCATGTCTACCATCGCCATTTGGTGGTCCTTTCCTGTTCTATAATTGTCTACGGATCCGCGTAGAATGTCCTTGAAACCGTCAATTTACACCGCTTTCTTCTCGTAGTAAACACAGTTGTTTTAGTGTATACATTCTCACCACTCTGGCAGTTTCTCCATCTGGACGATTGGAGACGCAGTCCGATTCCCCTATGTACGCCGATCAGCACGAAGCCGTCCATTACCCCTATGAACGCTGAATACCATGCCGTTCGAGCCTCCCATGAGTGCTGACTCTTCCTCCCGCGACAGCAGGACCGTCGGCCAGCAGGCCACGCAGGACTTCGTCGCCCTTTCCGGCAGACAACTGGCGTGGACGGTGTCGAGCTTCATGCTGGCCATGTACCTGTCCGTATTGAACCAGACTTCCCTGACCACGGCCATGCCCCGTATCATAGCCGAGCTGGGCGGGTTCGACCGATATGCCTGGGCGTCCTCGGCCTATCTGTTGGCGGCAGCTGTTTCAGCGCTTTTTGCGGGCCGGCTGGCGGACATTTTCGGGCGCAGGTTTTTGCTCATACTGGGCTTGGGCATTTTCATGCTGGGCTCTTTGCTCGCCGGCATGAGCGGTTCCATGACTCAGCTCATAGCTTACAGGGGCGTGCAGGGTCTTGGCGGAGGGATCATCGTGGTCAGCTGTTTCGTGGCGATCATCGATCTTTTCCCTCCAGAGAAAAGAGGAAGGTTCCAGGGACTCGCCGCCCTGGTGTTCGTGATGGCCGCGGTAATAGGACCACCGCTGGGAGGTCTCATCACCGACGTACTGTCATGGAACTGGGTTCTTTTGATGAACATCCCCACCGGAACGTTGATCCTGTTGCTCGCCATGAAGCTGAAGTACCCGCGCGTAAATACGAGCCGGAACGCCCCAAAACCGGATTCTCCCGGCATATATCGAAACCGGACGGTGGCCGCCTCCGCCGCCCTGAACTTTCTGGCCGGATTCGGCCTTTACGGAACCGCGCTTTTCGCCCCGCTCTTCCTGCAGGTGGTGCTGGGCGCGACGGCTACCGGGAGCGGCGGCGTGTTGATGCCCATGGTGCTTGGCAT
>CAZZNP010000070.1:0-4993 GCA_964655785.1 uncultured Gemmatimonadota bacterium | reverse complement strand
TCCTGTCGGGAGGGATCCTCTCGCTGGCAAAAGCCGGTTACCGGACGAACGCGGTGCTGAGCGCGGTTGCCCTGTCGGTTGGCATGTACCTGGTGGCGACCCTGGATCAGGAGGCGGGCCTGGGGCTGGTCATGGCGTTCCTGGCCGTGGTGGGACTCGGAATCGGTGGCACGCTCGCCACGGCCAATGTGGCCGTTCGGCATTTCGTACCCCAAAGCTTGCAGACCCTTACCGCATCCACGATTCAGTTCTACAGATTCTTGAGCGGTGCGTTGGGCCTGGCCTTCCTGGGGTCGGTATTGAACCTGAGGTTTTCGGCCCGGTTGGACGGCATGATGCCGGAATCCCTGAGGAGATCCCTCGACCCGGACTTACTCGACCGGATCAAACAGAATCTGCGGGTCCTGGTCGATCCGGCGGCCGCGAGAGACCTGGCGGCGGACGCCGCGTCCACGGGAGACGGCGGCGCCGGGATGGCTGAACAACTGATTGACTTGCTCGACGGCGCGCTTGTCGGGGCCGTGCAAGACGTGTTCATGGTCGGCATGGCGGTGACGGCTCTTGCCATACTGGCTGCGTTGTTCCTGAAGAACGCGTCCACCGGTAACGATGGCTGAGGTTCGGCAAAAGTTGCCCGATGGCCGGCCAGGTCCGCCAGATGGTTCCCGGGGCATGAAGGGACGTCTGCGAGGCGCCGGTTCCGGTATTTCGGCAATTTAGATTTGCCCATTCGACGATTGTCATGCCGTATCGGCTGGCCGTCACGCTTCAGGAACTGGATGACCTGATACCACGGTCGGTCATAAAGTCCCGGTACCGGGCGAATGCCTCGTTGACCTGTTCTGGCGTGATACCGTAATCGCCCAGGTCGTAGCGGTGACGCTTCTCTCCCCGTCGCTGCTCGGCCTGCCTTTCCCGCCAGTCCTCCATGGCCTCGACTGCGGTTTGTTCAAGCGGCCAGTCGAAGCGTTCGTAGATGCTGGCTACCGTCTCCATCGGCTTCTCGACCAGATCGATATAGTTGACGTCCATCCAGCGGTCCTCCAGCTCGGGATGGGCCTGCCGGAATTGCACGGCCCGGTCCATCATATCGCTCATGATGGCCAGTTGTTCGGCGCCGAATGCATCTCGCGGTTGTGGCTCGTAGACAATCGAGTGCACCAGTTCGATCAAACTGTTCCAGGAGCCCATGAATTGCGTGGGCTCGCGATGGGTCTGGATGAACAGGGCATCGGGGTACGTCTCGATGAGGGTCTCCAGCTCCATGAGATGAAAGGGCATCTTGAACAGCCACTGCCCATGGTGTTCAGGCTGACGCTGCCGGCGCTGCCACGTGATGTTCTGCATGATTCGGCGGTGGTGGGCGTAGGCATGCTTCACACCTGAAGCGGCCAGCCACCGACCATATTCCGGTATACGGAACCGAACGATAAGGGTCCACGACCCGAAGGCCATGCTCAGTATGGGGAAATCCTCCACCGGTTCGTCCACGTCGAAATCGTGAACGCCTTCGAAAAATTCGAGGGCATCCGCGGAGTTGAGCAGATCTTCGGTCCACGACCGACGGGGGTCGTACGGGGTACAACCTATCGTGGCATATTCTTCCTTCGACAGGCGTGGCGCGGTGAATTCGTAGCCGCGCAGGGCCCAAAAACGCTGGTCCCGGGACATCAGGCGGTGCAGGTAGGTCGTGCCGGTGCGGTTGATCCCGACAATGAAGACCGGGCGGGTGATATTTACCTGTTCGATCTCCGGATACCGCTGCCGTTCGCGGGAAACCCGGCGTTGATAATCAGGAGACGGCTCAGATCGAAGACGATATCGAAGACACTGCCCTCCAATAGTTTGGCATCGGAGGTTTGAAATGCCTGAACCAGCTGCTGCATGTTTCGAAGCATCCACTTGGGGTAGGTCTGTTCGAAAGAGACGTTATAGTCCTCGGCGTAGCGCTCGGCCCGCGCTATCAGGCGGTCGAAGTCCAGACTGCCTTGCGAATCGGGATACGGCCAGTGTTGGTGATTGTCCTGACCCAGCCGGTAGGAGCGCTTGAGCTTGGTCAACACGCCTGCCCACTTGATTAGGTGCGGACAGTCTTCGCGGAAGGCCCGGTCGCAAATAGGCAGCCTGTCAACAGGTCTATCCCTGGTGAACCAGTATTTTCCGAAATGTTCAAGCACCGCCCAGCGTCCGTGCAGCGGTGAACTTTCGCCGCGAGCCTGACAGGCGCGCATGAATGACTCGAAGGGGACTTCGGGAAAATAGATCCCGAAATCGGCGAGCTCGAGTTCGTAGTAGTCGAGCTGCGGTTTACAGCAGTGGTAGATGGTGAATCGCCGGCCGGGATTCAGGGAAATGGCCGTACAGGCTTCACTCAACGTATCGACCGCTTCGTTGTTGGAGCGAAATGTGAACCCTTCCGGCATGGACTCGCAATCCATCACCGCGGCCAGCATCTGCATGGTCAGGTCATTCGATTGGATATGTCCCGTAGTAGATACAGCCGTTTGCGGCAGCCGGAATATCGCCAGAGGCATACCGGCCTGTTGCGCATACAGCAGGACCTGTTCAGATGTCAGTTTGCTCCATGGGTAGCCAAGCAAACCGAGCGGGTACGTTTCCTTCATACTGTCGAGGTCCGGCTGCATCTGGTGGTCGATGGGGCAGTGCCTGAATTCGCGTCCGAATGCAAAAAAATACTGCGGGAACACGGCCATGGTCGAGGCAAAGAACAGGTGCTTGAAGCGCGTGCGCAAACACAATTCGAGTACATTTTGCAGGCTGAGCGTATTTAGCCCTCGTATGTCGTTATAGGAAGCTGCGAGGCTTATATCGGCAGCGAGATGATATACCGCATCGATCCGCTGGCAGAGCTCGTTGAAATCAGCATCGCTTTGACCGAATCGAGCCTGGCCGATGTCGCCGATCACCACTCGGATGCGCGGCGTGAAAGCTTCGTCCCAGATTTCAGCGTGCCGCAGGGTATCGCGCAGACGCTCCAGTCCGTGTTCCGCATTGTCGGCCCGGACGACACAGTGCACCACCAGGTCGTCATTTTGCCGCAGAAGGTCGCGCAAGAGGAAACGGCCGATGAAACCCGTCGCCCCGGTCAGCAGAACTTCGCGAAAATCCGCCGGCGACACCGGATCGGCCGGCGCACCCTGACTGACGGATGTATGGACGAATCGGCGCAGGGAATCGACGTCCCTCCGGCACTGAGGTGGCAATGATCCAACGAGCGGGGCCACCGCCACGTCGTCAACGGTATTTTCAATCATGAATCCTCTGCCTTAAAAGGTTGGAAATCTGGATCTACTCGTTATCTCGTCGACAGGTGTTCTGCCTGTGTGTTCACGGCAGATCGGAATGTCGTCATTGCATGCTCAATGCCGTCTTCCGTATAGCGAAAATCATCAGGTATTGATTCGTAGCGCGACTGAACGCGCGAGAACAACGCTTGCCTGTTTTTCCTGAATCCTTCCGCATCCTGAGCACCTGCTTGCCTGAACATCTCCAATTCGGCTGTCAGGAATTCCTTGAAGCCATAGATGAAGATGACATTCTGCTGTCTGGCGGTTTTTTCAAAGTGGTAGCCTTGGCCGGCAAGCTGGATCGCTTTGGAGAGCATTCGAGGATGCTTCCTGGCCACTTTTGCGATGAAATCCGTGTAGACGGGAACCTGTTTGGCAGACAGACTCCCGCGCACCCCCATTAGCTCTGCGTAAACCGCATGCTGGCTCCTCGGTTTCAGGAGATGAGGGACTGGCTTGAGGTGCTCGAACATCGTCAGGCAACGCTTGAAATAGTTTTCGAGCGTCGCATCGTAGAGCGTGGCGGTTACGCGTCTGAAGCCATTGACCAGTATCCTGGGATCCATCTCCGGCCTGAAGTTCAGGGCCATGGCGTTGCCTCCGATGGACACCTCCCGAAGCCGATTTTCAGATTTCAGACGATTGTACATATCCGTGCCCTTCAAAGCGGCCAGCAAATGAACCAGGGCCACGGGAATGCCCGCCTCCTGGATGAACTCGATCTGGGCATCAAACACATTCTCATCGTCATCATCCAGGCCCAGGATGAATCCTCCCTGAACCTGCATCCCTTTCTGCTGGATTTTGCGAACGGCATTGAAGAGGAAGTGCTCTTCCCGCCTGCTGATATTCTGCGGTTTCTTGGTCTTGAGCAACGCCTTTGGATTGGGGGTTTCAATGCCCAGAAACACCGTATCGAAACCCGCTTCGACCATGGCATCCATCAGTGCATCCATTCGGGCGAGGTTCAGACTCGCTTCGGTGGTCAATGTAAAGGGATACCCATGCGCCCTTTGCCAGTCGGCGAGTACCGGCAGCAGATTCATCGCATCTCGCTTGTTGCCGATGAAGTTGTCATCGACCAGGAAAACCTAGCCCCGCCAGCCCAGACCGTACAGCAATTCGAACTCGTCCACCATTTGATCAGGGGTCTTGGTTCGTGGTACGCGACCATAGAGCTTGGTGATATCGCAGAATTCACAGTCGAATGGACACCCTCGCGAAAACTGTACGCCCATGGTGGCGTAATGCTTCATATCGATAAGGTCGTACCGGGGTAAAGGCGTCTGCGTGACATCCGGTTTGCGCGGCTCCCGGTAAATCGCTTTGCCCTTGCCGCTTGACAGGTCCCGCAGGAAATCCGGAAAGATCTCCTCCGCCTCGTCCAGCACGAAATGGGCTACGCCTTCAATCTCATCGTGGAACGTGGTAGGGTGGGGACCTCCGGCCACCACGGGAACGCCGGCCTGATTACAACGCTCGATCACCGCCCGCAGAGATACCCGCTGGATGATCATGGTGGATGTGAAAGCCAGGTCAGCCCACTCCAGGTCCGCCTCCTCCAGGGTCGTCACATTCAGGTCCACGACGCGGAGGTCGTACTCCGGTGGAAACATCGCGGCGATCGTGAGCAGGCCCAGCGGTGGGAAAGCCGCCTTTATTCCCACGATTTCCAGCGCAAAGTT
>CAZZNP010000069.1:0-18446 GCA_964655785.1 uncultured Gemmatimonadota bacterium | reverse complement strand
CGCGGCCCTGACCACGTGATACCCTATGGTGACCAGGGTAATCAGCAGCGCCACGCCGCCCGAAACAAAGAAGATACCCCATCCCATCTCGACACGATAGGCGAAGTTCTCCAGCCAGCGTCCCATGATCAGCCACGCGGCCGGCCAGGCGAAGACGTTGGCTACGAGCGCGAGAACTACGAACTCACGGGACAGTATGGCGAGCAACCGTCGCACGGAAGCGCCGAGCGCCTTGCGGATGCCGATTTCCCGCATGCGCCGCTCGACCGTAAACGACACCAGCGCGACGAGACCCAGGCAGGTAAGTAACACTGCCACCACGGCGAATACGCCGAAGAAGTTCCCGATGCGCGCCTCATTTAGGTACAGCCGGTCGATGTCGTCGTCGAGAAACGTGAAGGCAAAGGGGTAATCTGGAAAGAACTCCGACCAGGCCCCTTCGATGAATCCCAGTGTGCTTCTGATGTCTTCAGGCCGGATTCGGACCACCAGGTGCAGGCCGGTGCCGTGAAAGATTACGAGCGGTTCGATTTCCAGATGCATCGTCCGGAAGTGAAAGTCCCGCACCACGCCGACCACCGTCTGCGTCACGCCGCTGGCGAACCGGACCTGCCGCCCGATGGCCTCTTCGGGCGATTCCCAGCCCAGGACGCGGAGGGCCGCTTCGTTGATCACGATGTTCTCCGTCTCCGCGTCGTTTCTGAATGCTCCGCGATGGGTCCTGCCCGCGAGCAATTCTATCCCCATCGTCTCTACGAAGTCCACGGCGGCCTGGAATCCCTGGACGCCATGCCGGACGTGGTCCGAATCCTCGACGCGCTGTATCGTACCCGTCGATGAACGGCCGACCGTCCCGAACAGACCGGGAAGGGTTGTGGCCTGGCTCACGCCGTCCACCCCGGTGTGCCGCAACAGGGCATCTTTCCATGGCTGGTAGTTGACCGCTACGTCCGCAACCGTGGGAATCACGATTACCTGGTCTTTCTCGAACCCGAGATTCCTGTCCTGTATGTAGTTCAGCTGGCTGAAAAGGATACCCGTGCCGATGATCAGCGCGATGGATATGACGAACTGGGCGATGACCAGGATCTTCCTTGACCACACTCCGCCCGGATTGTGCGTCCGTCCTTCCTTGAGCCCCGGGATGGCCCGCATGGAGGAAAACACGATGGCCGGATATCCGCCGGACAGGAGCCCGATAAGGATCGCTACGAACGGCACGGCGAGCCACCCAAGGGGGTGCAACGCGTGGTCCGAGGTTACCGGCTGGCCCAGCAGCGCGTCGAAGTGCGGCGCAAGGAAATAGACCGCGACCAGGGCGATCACCAGGGCCGCGACGGCCATCAGGACCGATTCGCCCAGGTGCTGGCGGATCAATTGTCCCCGGGACGCCCCCAGTACCTTGCGCATGCCGATTTCCCGCGCCCGGTGCACGAACTGTGCGGTAGACAGGTTTACATAATTTACTGAAGCGATGACCAGGATGAACAGCCCGATGGCGGACAGGATAAACACGTAGGCAATATCGGTGTTGGCTCCGGCCTCGTCTTCGAGATGGGAATAGAGGTGGATGTCGGTGATGGGTTGCAGCGTAAGTTCGAAACGGCCGAGGTCTTCCAGGAAATCCGCATCGATGTGTTTCTCCACGAAACCAGGCAGTTTATCCTGCGTCTCCGATGGGGGATGGACTTCCGGCAACACGACGTAGGTGTAGAAAAGGGTGTTGTACCAGATTCTCGGGTACTCGCTCCACTCAAATAGGTCGTATCCACTGGCCAGGGAAACCAGGAAGTCGGCATGGAAATGGGAGTTTTCAGGGATGTTTGCCATGACACCGGTTACGGTCAGCAGCATGTATCCGTTGTCTGCGATAATGGTCTTGCCCATGGGATCCTGGTCACCGAAGTATCTACGGGCCGTATCCTCGCTGATCACCACGGTGTAAGGCGCTTCTAGGGCGCTGCCAGGGTCGCCTTTGACGAGAGGGAAGGTAAAGACGTCGAACAGTTCTTTGTTGACCCAGTACACGTTCTTTTCATAGTAAATCCGGTCTTCGTGTTTCATGACCCAGGTGCCGACCGTGGGAAGCATCCGGGCGAATTGCTGGATTTCCGGGAAGTCGGCCTGCAGTATCGGACCCAGTTCACGAGGCGACCGGGCACTGTCGTTAAGCGTTACCCGGTAGATACGGTCGGCCTTCTCGTGGTAGCGGTCATAGCTCAGCTCGTAACGCACGTACAGGAAGATCAGGATGGCGCAGACCAGGCCGACGGCAAGACCGAGCACGTTAATGGCCGTATAACCCTTGTGCCGGTTCATCTGGCGTAACGTAATGACGAGCCAGTTTCTGAACATGGGTCTTCCCTGTCAGCCCTTGTTTACCCTCTTGCCGGCCGCTCGCCATTCGCGCTCGACGATCAGCCGGGCGCCGCGCCTGAAGGTCACGTATGACCATGCCCAGTTGAGCACGACGAGCAGCCGGTTCTTGAAGCCGACGAGAAAGTAGATGTGCACGACCAGCCAGACGCACCAGGCAAACCACCCGGAGAATCGAAGTTGGCCGATTTCCACGATAGCCCGGCTGCGTCCGATGGTCGCCATCTGCCCACCGTCGTTGAATCGGAAGGCTTCACGCGGTTCGCCGGCCATGTCGCGCCGGATCGTTTCCGCTACGAACCGGCCCTGCTGCATCGCCACGGGCGCCGTGCCCGGCAGCGGATCGCCGGTCTGGTGCAAAAAACTCGCCTGGTCACCGGCCACGAACACATTGGGATTTCCGTCGACACTGAGATCTTCGTTGACGATCACGCGGCCCTGGCGATCCACCTCGAGACTGTCCTGGCGGTCCAGCTCAACGCCCCGCACGCCCGCCGCCCAGAGCACGGTCGAAGCGCGGACGCGCTCGGCGCCCACTTCGACGCCTTGTCCGTCAATTCGGGTCACCCGGCAGTTCAACCATACCTGTACGCCGAGTTTTTCCAGGTCCCGCGTTGCCCGGTCCGCCTGCGGCCTGGAGAACATGGAGAGGATGCGCGGTCCGGATTCAATCAGCATGACACGGGTCTGCCTGGTGTCGACGTTGCGGAAATCCCGAGCGAGCGTGAAACGGCTCATTTCGCCGATGGCTCCCGCCAGTTCTACGCCGGTGGGCCCGCCACCGATGACGACGAAGGTCAACAGCTGCCGGCACAGTTCGGGATCGTTGGTCCGTTCCGCCGCTTCGAAAGCGCTCAGCAGGCGGCGACGGATCTCGGTTGCCTGCGGAATCGTCTTCAGACTGGGGGCGTGCTCCTCCCAATCCGTATTACCAAAGTAACTCGGCAGCGAGCCGCAACAGAGCAGCAGGTAGTCGAATTCGAGCCGGCCAAAATCGGCCGAGACGGTACCCGCCTTCAAGTCCACATGCCGGACGTCTCCCTGCAGCACGGTGATGTTCGTGAAACGGGCGAGCAGACTGCGTATGGGCGTGGCGATCTCGGCGGGGGAAAGACCGGCCATGGCTACCTGGTAGAGCAGCGGCTGGAAGAGATGATAGTTCTGCCGGTCGACCAGGGTAACACGTACTCCCGTCTTTCCCCCGAGTTTCCTGGCCGCGTTCAGACCGGCGAATCCACCGCCAACGATGACGACGTGTTTCATGAGGCATTACCATCCTGCATTGCCCGTCCCGCAGCCCCGAAGGCCGGACGTTGGCACCGAAAGGACGATCCAACGTACCAAAAGCACCGTAGAATAGCCGAACCGGCAAACAACCCTTTACAAAAGCGCCGCGGCGATACATTCTTCAATGGCATCCGAAGCGGTATTTCTACCCGATTCGAGATGCACAATGTACACAAAAAACGATCGCAGTTCTATTTGAATTGGACCCGCGGTTCTCAGGATTCGAGCTCTGGCCGAGGCAATACCCAGCAGATCCAAAGGTCCCGACACGCACCATGGAGTACCCGTAATGTCCGAACAAGCAATCAAGACTACCGTGGTCGGCAGCTATCCCATCCCGGACTGGCTGGCGGCATATCCCACCACGCCCAACCTGATCGACGCGGCCAAGGTAATCATGAAGACCCAGGAACTGGCCGGGATCGACGTGCTCACCGACGGGGAATTGTCCCGTTTCGATGTCGGCCACCCGGAAACCAACGGGATGATCGAGTATTTCATCCGGCCCATGTCCGGGATCACGACGGAGGTCTCTCGCGAGGTCCTTGCCCAGTTCAGAAAGCGCGAGGGCATGGCCTTCCGGAGCACCCCGGGCGGCATCGTGAAGGACTGGATCGAAGAAGGCACGCTGAATCTGCCGGCCGCGTGGAGGACGATGCGGCCGCTTACGGACCGACCGCTCAAGTTCACCGTCACTTCGCCCTACATGCTGGCCAAGACGCTCCTGGACGAGCATTATGGCGATCTGCAGAGGATGACGATGGACATCGCGGAGGTATTGCGCAGGCAGGTCGCCGAGATCGACGCACCGGTCCTGCAGGTGGACGAGGCCAACCTGACCGGACACCCGGAAGACGCGGGATGGGCCCACGAGCCCGTCAACCACGTGCTGGGTGCCGTGCAGGGCGAGAAGGGGCTGCATCTCTGCTTCGGTAATTACGGCGGCCAGAGCATCCAGTCCGGCCTGTGGAACGACCTGATGGTTTTCCTCAACAACCTCGACGTCGACCATCTCGTCCTGGAATTCGCCCGGCGGGGGTACGACGAACTGCCGCTGTTCAGGGACCTGCGGGAAGATATCGCGTTGGGCGTGGGTGTGATCGACATCAAGGACAACGGTGTGGAGTCGCCGGACGAGGTCGCCCGGCGCATCGATCATGCCATCGACGTGCTCGGACCGGAGCGCGTGCGCTGGGTACATCCCGACTGCGGATTCTGGATGCTGCCTCGCAGCGTGGCGGACCGCAAAATGGCCAGCCTGGTGGCGGGCCGGGACCTCGTGCTGGGCCGGGCGTAGCCAACCCGCGCCAGCCGGAACCTCACCTGCTGCGACAGGACCGGCAAGGCGACGGCGCCTGTGGCCTCAGAACTCCGCCTCACACCCCGAGCATCCGCATCATTACTGTGTACACGAGCACGGTGATCAGCACGACGCCGGTCAGGTTCAGCCAGAATCCCGCGCGGATCATCTGCTGGATCGTGACGTGCCCGGAGCCGAAGATGATGGCGTTGGGCGGGGTGGCGACCGGCAGCATGAAGGCGCAGCTGGCGGCGATGGCGGCCGGTACGATGAGCATGTAGGGGTGCAGGTCGAATACCGGCGCCAGGGCGGCCAGGATGGGGATGAACGTGGCCGTGGTGGCGGTGTTACTGGTCAGTTCCGTCAGGAAGATCACCAGCGCGATGACGGCCATGACGAGCAGCAGCGTGGGGATGCCGGACAGGAAGGCCAGCTGGTGCCCGATGTACTCTCCCACGCCGTTGGCCCGGATGGCCGCCGCCAGGCTGAGCCCGCCTCCAAAGAGCAGCAGGATCCCCCAGGGCAGCTTCACGGCCGTTTCCCAGTTCATCACGAACACCCGCCGTTTCACGTCCACGGGCACGACGAAGAGGGCCAGCGCCGCGAGCATGGCGATGACCGGATCCGACAGACCCGCCAGCGGGTGAATGGCGCCGATCTGTACCTGGACCAGCAATGGACGGGTGATCCAGGACAGGGCCGCGAGAAGGAATATGGCAAGTACGGCCTTTTCGCCCCGGGACATGGCGCCCAATGCCCGATAGACCTTTTCCGTCACTTCCCGGCTTCCCTCGATGCGCACGCCCCGGACGGGATAGAGGACCCGGGTCAGCAACAGCCACGTCAACGGCAGGAAGACGGCCACCAGAGGCAGCCCGACACCCATCCAGCGGACGAAGCTGATCTCCTCGCCCAGGCTGGACTGGATGAAGGACGCAAGGAAGACGTTGGGCGGGGTCCCGATGATCGTGCCGATGCCGCCGATAGACGCCGCGTAGGCGATGCCCAGGAGCAGGCACAGGGCGAAATGAGGCCGCGTCTTCGATCCGGATCCGCCGTTTCCGGCGCCGCTGTTTCTGGTGCCGTCACCGGCGCCTCCGTTTCCTGCGCCGCCGTTTCCAGTGCCGTCAGCCCCGGCGATCCCTGTGCTGCCTTTTACTGTGCTGTCGCCTTCGGTCCCATCGTTTCCTCTATCACCATTCCCGGCACCAACTCCCATGCTGCCGGGTTGCACCTGCTCCACGAGACCGATGATGCTGAGCGCGATGGGCAGCATCATGACGGCAGTGGCCGTGTTGGACACCCACATGCTGAAGAAGGCCGTCACGCCCATGAAGCAGGCCACGATGCCCGCCGGGTGATCGCCGGCTGCACGCAACGCCTTGAGCGCCAACCGCTTGTGGAGACCCCAACGCTGCATGGCCAGTGCGATGAGGAAGCCGCCCATGAAAAGGAAGATCAGTTCGTGGGCGTAAGGCGCGGCCGCTTCCCGTACCGGCGACGCGCCGGCAATCGGTAGCGCGACCAGCGGCAGGAGCGCCGTGGCGTAGAGTTCAACAGCCTCCGTCATCCACCAGACCGCCATCCACACCGCCAGGGCCATCGTGGCGCGGCCGGCGCTTGAGAACGCCACCTGTTCGCCCGCGCCGTTCGGGTACGCGTAGGGCAGTTGGCTGTAGAGGAGGAGCGCCAGCACAGGACCGGCGATCAGGCCGATCCACTGGACGGTGGTTTTGAGTTTAAGGGAATTCGGCATGATGACAGGCCACCTCTAATTGACTGATACGTCCGCAGTATTCTTACAGTTCTGTGAATCCAACCGGTATACGTTATGAAGCTACTAAAGAAAAGAAGATTCGATGTACTCAAGGCAACAAGAATCATCGGTGAGTCGGTGGTTTGTACCTTGGGTATTCCGGAATTTCTGATTGATATTCTGGTATAAAACCAGGTATATTAATTCGACTTGAATGGTGGGCTTCACAGGTAGTCGGCCCAAGATTCCAGAACCCGGAGGAGCCCCCGTGAAAGACCAGATCGCGCACTACGAGAACAAGCTGAAATACGAGATCGATTCCTATGACTTGTGGGAATCCATCACCTTGGGCAAGGACGTCGTCGTGGTGGACGCGCGGTCTGCCGAAGCCTTTGCGGAACGGCACATCCCAGGCGCCGTCAATATCCCTCACCGGACCATGGATACTGAAACGACGGCACACCTGGACAAAGACGCGCTGTACGTATCTTACTGCGACGGGACCGGCTGCAACGCGTCGACCAAGGGCGCGCTCAACATGGCTCGGCTGGGTTTCAACGTCAAGGAACTCATGGGCGGCCTGGACTGGTGGATCAGGGACGGTTACGAAACAGAAGGCCTGCATGCCACAGAGGGAAAGGCGCTGGTGTGCGGTTGTGGGTAGACGCTGAACTGTTCATATGTAGTCGAGACAAAATCGTTTCAGAAGTCAATATCTGCCCGGATTTATTAATTTCGATTGGAGGTGGAATTTGAATCTATCAGTCGATTTATCGGAAAAGGAAATCGAACGTCTGCAAGCGACCGCAAGACGCCTGAACGTGCCTGTTGAGAAACTGGCCAAGGCTGCTCTTTGCGACCTTTTAAATTCAGAACCGGACTTTGAACTCGCCTCCGATCTGGTTCTGAAGAAGAACCTGAATCTGTATCGCAGATTGAGTTGATGCGTTACATCCATTTGAGTGAAGTGTTTGAACTTCACAGACGGATTATCAGCGAGACTGGCGGGGCGACAGGTTTGAGGGATCTCAATGGATTGGAAGCCGCAGTCGCCCAACCGCGTATGACATTCGGGGGCAGCGATCTTTATCCGACTCTGAATGAGAAGGCCGCCGCGCTTTGTCATTCCTTCGTTCAAAATCATCCATTCATCGATGGAAACAAGCGGGTAGGACATGCTGCAATGGAAGTCATGTTGGTTGTCAATGGATATGAAATCCATGCTTCCGATGACGATCAAGAACGAATTGTTCTGGGTCTTGCTTCAGGGGACGTTTCTCGTGATGAACTTGTCGAGTGGCTGGCCGGCCATGTCTTGACGAGATGAAGGACGTGATCTGATTTTGAAGTCTCCTTTTACCTACCGACGGGATTGTCCTCCTACCCCCGCCTCCCCATCCTCCGAAACAGCGCCCGGATATCCCCGATGGCGCCCACGCTGACGTAAACCGCCACGACCGCAAAAATCAACAGGCAGAGGGCGAACACCACCGCCCACAACGTGCTCCAGAATTCCATTATGCGTCCCCTTTCCGGCCCGGGCGGTCCACCTGGTCTGCCTGGTCCGCCTAGTCCGGCTGGCCTTCCCGGCCCTCCTGCTGCGTCCGTTCCGCCCAACTCGCATCCCCTTTCCGGTCCGAGCGGTCCAGGCCGTCCGAACCGTCCAGGCGATCCGGGAACACCAACGACCCGGCGAACATGAGGACCAGGGCCAGCGCGGTGACGGCCAGGCCGATCTCGTCGCTCCGGTACATGCCCAGTCCCAGCGCCTTGTTCACGGGTCCCAGGCCCGCCACGGCGCCGATGCCGGCGATGAGCGCCAGGTAGGCCCCTACCGTGCTTGCCCGCTTCCAGTACAGTCCCGCCAGCAGCAGCGTGAAGGCGCCGGTGAAGTAGATGGCGCCGCTCACGGCCATGTAGTCCCACAGGTCCTGGCCCAGGTCGTACCAGAGCCCCCAGACGAGCAGGAACAGGCCGATAAGCAGGATAAACACGCGAGAGAGCGTCAGCCGCCAGCGGGTGGTGAGGCGCTCGTTCGTGGCCGGCGCCACCACGTCGTGGGTCAGCACCGACGCCCAGCAGAGCAGGTAGCTGTCGTGGGTGGACATGAAGGCGGCGAGGAGACCCGCGCCCACGAGGCCGATGATGCCGGTGGGCAGGATCTGTGACAGGAATAGGGGCATGGCCTGCAGCGTCATGTTGGTATCTGCGGTGGGTGAACCGGATTCATCGAAGAAGAACCCGCGGAATTCCGGCGAGTTGAAGAAAAAGGTGAGGGCGCAGATACCGAGGAACTGGGGGATCATGAAGCGGATGAGGAAGCCTATGGAGGACCACCGGTACAGCCTGCGGACCACGGCCACGCTCTCGGCCGCGCAGGCGCGCATGACCGAAGTCTGCCACACGGCACAGGATACCAGGCCGGCCGTGAAGATCATCCACATGATGTAGGAAGGGCCGAAACCGCTGCCCTCGAGCAGGGGATTGAAACCCGACTCGCCGTGGACGGCGGCCACCGTTTCGACGATGGTCGTCCAGCCGAGGGCGTAGACGGCCATGCCGCAGGTGAGGATCATCCCGAAGGAAAGTATGACGAACTGGATGTAGTCGGTGATCACCACCGAGACCATGCCGCCCATGATCGTGTAGGCAATGACCAGCGCCAGCATGACGGTCATGACCACGGCGACGGAGCCGGGATCGGTCAGGCCCGTCAGGCCCGTCACGAACAGGGCGCCGGCCTTGAGGAACAGCCCCATGTTCAGGATGCCGGCGAAGGCGAGCAGCAGCCCGCCGAAGATACGCACGCCCCGGCTGAACCGCTTCTCGTAGAACTCGGGGATGGTCATCACACCCAGCCGGCGCAGGGGCACGACGATGAACCCGGTCATGCCGACGATGAAGGTGACCACGCCGGCGATGACCGCGATGTGGAAAGCGGCGAAACCGCCGGTGAACCCCTTCTGGGCCGAGTACATGACCGTCACCAGCCCAAGCTCGCTGCCGATCATGGTCGCCACGGCCAGGCGGGACTTGAGCGACCGGCCCGCCACGATGTAGTCCCCCATGTCCCGGATGTACCGGTTCATGTACAGGCCCACCCCGACCGTGGCCGCTATGTATACCGCGACGATCAACCAGTCCAGGGTACCGAAATTCGTGGGGAGAGACGGCATTTACGGGTCGATGTGCCGGACCAGTTCGGACGCGAGGCCGACGTAATCCGAGGGGGTCAGGGCGAGCAGGCGCAGCTTGTCCTCGTCCGGCAGGTCCAGGTTGCGGATCAGGTCCTCCATGGTCTCCTGGGTGATGGCCTGTCCCCGGGTCAGCGCCTTGATCTGCTCGTAGGGATTCTCCATGCCGGCCTTGCGCATGACCATCTGCACCGCTTCAGCCAGCACTTCCCAGGCGCCTTCGAGATCGCCGCGCACCACGTCGCAGTCCACTTCGACCCGTCCCAGGCCCTGGATGGCGGAGTGGATCGCCAGCAGCGAATGACCGATGGCCACGCCCACGTTGCGGAGCGCGGAGGAGTCGCTCAGGTCGCGTTGCTGACGGGAGACCTGCAGCTTCCCGGCCAGGTGGTCCAGCATCGCGTTGCTGATGCCCACGTTGGCCTCGGAGTTCTCGAAATCGATGGGATTCACCTTGTGGGGCATGACCGACGACCCCGTCTCGGTATCTACGACCTTCTGGCGGAAGTAGCCCAGAGAGATATACGACCACATGTCCCGGTCGAAATCGAGCAGCACCGCATTGAAACGCATCATCCGGTGAAAGAGTTCGGCCATGTAGTCGTGGGGCTCGATCTGGATGGTGAGGGGATTGAAACTGAGCCCGAGACGGTCTTCGACGAAGTGCCGCGCCGCGGCCTCCCAGGGCACGTCGGGATAGACGACGAGGTGCGCGTTGTAGTTCCCCACCGCTCCGTTGAACTTGCCGAGGTACTCACTGTCGGCGACCTGGTCGATCTGGCGCTGCCAGCGGGATACGAACACGGCCAGTTCCTTGCCGACGGTGGTGGGCGTGGCGGACTGTCCGTGGGTGTGGCTCAGCATCGGGATGTTCGCCGTTTCGGCCGCGAGGGCGGCCGCCGCGGAGATCAGCTCCTGTCCGTTCGGCAGCCATTCCTCCTGGATCCCGTCCTTGAGCATGAGGGCGTAGGCGAGGTTGTTGATGTCTTCGGAGGTACAGCAGAAATGGACCGACTCGGTGACTTCCCGCAGGGAGGTCCCGGCGATGGCTTCCCGCACGTAGTATTCGACCGCCTTGACGTCGTGCCGGGTTTTTCGCTCGATCTCCTTGATCCGCAGGGCCTGCTCGTCGCCGAATTCAATGACCAGCGACCGGAGAAAATCGGTCTCTTCATTTGTAAACGTCCGCACGTGATCGATCTCGGGACGCTCCGCCATGGTGATCAGCCATTCGATCTCCACGTGAATCCGGTACTTGATCAGCGCCCATTCCGAAAAATAGGAGGCCAGGTTCTTCAACCGGTCGCCGTAGCGGCCGTCTAATGGGGATATAGTACGTAGAGACATGGGACGCCCTGTAACTTTCGCAATTCGGGATTCTCGCGACTACCCGGACCGGACATGCACCGCAACCGCGGATTCAGTATACCCTTCGACCAGGGGAATCGGCAAGTTACTTTCTTCCATTTCGCGATGAATGGGCCTTCGCAGGGACGACGATGTGCTTGATCCGGCACGCGCGACCGGCTATATTCAGCCCACTTTTTCCTTGTTCCCCGAAGCTTCCGAGCCATGAACCGTTCTTCCTCCTCATACGACGTCATCGTGATCGGCGTGGGCGGCATGGGCAGCGCCGCGGCCTGGCATCTCGCCCGCCGCGGATGCCGCGTCCTGGGCCTGGAACAGTTCAATATACCCCATGACCAGGGTTCGTCCCACGGCCAGACACGCATCATCCGCCTGGCCTACTCCGAACACCCGTCCTACGTGCCTCTGCTCCGTCGCGCGTACGACCTGTGGCGCGAGACCGAGGAACGGGCGGGCGAGCGGCTGCTGCATATCACAGGGGCGCTGGACGCCGGACCCGCGGACGACTGGGTCTTCCAGGGCTCGAAGACTTCCTGTGAAGAGCACGGGCTGCCCCACGAGGTCCTTACCGGCGCAGAGGTGAACCGGCGGTTCCCCGGTTACCGGCTGCCGGAGGACATCATGGCCGTATTTCAAACGGACGGCGGCTATCTCCTGCCCGAGCGCTGCATCGTCGCCCACGTCGAGGCGGCGCAGGCGGAAGGCGCCGAGATTCGCGGATGCGAACCGGTGCTGGGCTGGACGTCCAACGGGCGCGGCGTCACGGTGGAGACCTCATATGCGACTTACACGGCCGACCGGCTCGTCATCACGGCGGGCGCATGGATCGGCAAGGTGGCGAAACGACTTGATGGCCTGGTGCAGCCGGAACGACAGGTCCTGGCCTGGCTGCAGCCCCGCAGGCTCGATCTCTTCCTGCCGGACCGTTTTCCGGTATTCAATCTCCAGGTAGACGAGGGGCGGTACTACGGGCTTCCGGTACACGGCGTGCCGGGGTTCAAGATCGGCCGTTACCATCACCTGGGCGAGCAGGTCGACATGGACGGGATCGACCGGACTGCCGGCCCCCGCGACGAGGCCGTGCTCCGGGAATTCGCCGAACGCTATTTCCCCGATGGGGCGGGTCCCACCATGAGCCTGCAGGTCTGCGCCTTCACCAACACCGGCGACGGCCATTTCATCCTGGACGCGCACCCGGAGCATGGGAACGTCTTCGTCGCCTCTCCCTGCTCCGGCCACGGCTTCAAGTTCTGCAGCGTCATCGGGGAAATCATGGCCGACCTGGCCACCACGGGAAAAACTCCGCACGACATCGACCTGCACGGACTGGCGCGATTCGCTTGATATCGGCGGCGCTCGGCCAGACGCCTAACCGCGTGTATACCCGTAAGCGCAACTACCTGCGTGTTATGCTAAAAGAGCCAGCGACTTCTAACCGCGCGTCTACTCGTAAGCGCAGCGCCTACCCGCGTGGTTCGTAGTTCAGTCTGAGGTAGGTGACCGTGGCGTGGGCGACTTTGTTGCCGGCGTCGTTGGTGATCACCACTTCGCCGTAGAGGAGCTTGCGGCCGTTCTTGATGACACGGGCCTCTGCGTTGAGGGCTTCCTCGCTGGCGGCGCTAAGATACGTCACTGTCAGGTTGGTGGTCACCGTGTCCCGCGTGATCCCGTTCAGCGTGGCGTGGGCCATGTATGCCATGGTGTCGGCCAGAGAGGCCGTGACGCCTCCGTGCACGAGGTTGTAGGACTGGGCGAACCGGGCCTGGTAGGGCAGCCGCCCATGGCAGACCCCGTCGTCCACCTCGACGATCCGAAGCCCGAGATCATGGACGAAGGGCACGCGGTCTATGAATTCCTGCAACTCTTCGACGGTTACCTGGGGCATGGGAACGAGTTGGCCTTTCTGCTTCCTGCGGGGTAATGACGGGCGGAAAACGCTTTGGCGGATGGTAACCAAAACGCCGGCGCCTGTCCATCACTATATGGACCGGTTGAACCCTTCCTTGCTGTACGTGACGCGGCCGGCGCCCAGGGAGTCCTTCAGCGCGTCCATCAGGGCGCCATGGGCACCGAGCCTGTACCATTCCCTGTAACCGAACCGCTCGTACATCTCCCGCACCTGGAGACGCTCGGTCCGTTTGCCGCCCGAACCGTCCCCGTCGAAATACGTATCTACGACTACGGAGTGGCAGCGGCCGCGGAGCGTATCTACGAACGTCACCGGATCGTTGGGCAGCATGGGACTGATCGTGACTCTGACGGGGAGGCCGGTTTCCATGGCGGCGTCGAGCGTCTTGAGCCGCGCGGCCACGGAGGGGGCGTGGGGGGTGAGATTGCGCCGGACGGTCTCGTCGTGGGTTTCGAGCGTCAGGTTCAGCTCGGCCCCCTCAATGCGCTTCAGCACGTCGAAGTCCCGGCGGACCATGGGGCTGCGGGTCTGCACGACGAGCCGGTCCGGCTGCAGTTCGGCAAAAACCTCCAGGCACTGCCGCGTGATGCGGTACTTCGATTCGGCGCCCTGGTAGGGGTCCGTGGCCGAACTCAGGAACACCCGGGGCGCCGCGTCCCGCTTCTTCAAACGGGCCATCTCGGCCTCGAGCCGTTCGGGCGCGTTGATCTTGACGTCCACGTAATCACCCCAGGCCCCGCCGTGGTAAAGATGGACGGGCAGGGCCTGCACGTAGCAGTAGGGGCACCGGTAAACGCAGCCGACGTAGGGCTGCAGGGAGTGGGTATAGCCTTCCAGGAACCCGCCCGTACGGGTCAGGATCGTCTTGCAGGTGATCTCGCGTATGGTGGTGGTCATGGTTGCTTTCCGTCCCGGCAGCCTGCCCATCCCATGTCCCGCTTTCCCTGGGCGGCCGTGCCATCCGGCGGGCGATTCTTCCCACCTGTCCTGGGCGGCCGCGCCATCCGGCGCGCGATTCTTCCCACCTGTCCTGGGCGGCCGCGCCATCCTGCGACGTGGTCACATCAGTCCCACGGGATCCACGTCGACTTTCAGATGTATCCGGCGGTTGTCGGCGGCGCGCTCCCATTGCTGCCGGACCCGTCGCACGGCTTCGCGCAGACGCGCGGAATGGCTGCTCCGCGCGATGATCTGCCAGCGGTACTGGTTGCGTACCCGGGCGATCACCGGCGGCGCCGGCCCGAGTATGTTCAGCCCTCCCGGTTGCTTCCGCATGAGCTCGGCGAAGCGGCGGGCCTCCCGCATGACGTATTCGTCCTGTTCTCCCTGGAACAGGATGCCGACCATCCGTCCGAAGGGCGGATAGCCCAGCGCCTTCCTGTCGGTGATCTCCCTGGCGTAAAAAGTCTCGTAGTCGTGCGCCTGCGCGCTGATGACGCTGTGATGCCCCTGCGAATAGGTCTGGACGATCACTTCGCCGCCCAGTTTACCCCTTCCGGTCCTCCCGGCCACTTGCGTAAGCAATTGAAAGGTCCGTTCGCTGGCCCTGAAGTCGGGGAGGTTGAGGGAAGTGTCTGCCGAGATGACGCCCACGAGCGTCACGTTCGGAAAATCGAACCCCTTGGCCACCATCTGCGTGCCGAGCAGGATGTCCGCCTCGCGGTTCAGCACGCGGTGGAAGATGTCCTGGTGGGTGCCTTTCCGTGTCGTGGTGTCCATGTCCATGCGGACGATCCGGGCCTCCGGATACCGCTCCTTCAACTCCTCCTCGACGCGCTGGGTGCCCACGCCCCGGTAGCCGATCGAAGCGGAACGGCACTTCGGGCAAACCTCCGGGACCTCGTCGCGGTGGTCGCAGTAGTGGCACCGCATGAACAGGCTGTCGGCGTGGTAGGTCATCGTCACGCTGCAATGGGGACAGGCCACGGAGTGCCCGCAGTCGTAGCACTGGACGAAGGGGGAGAATCCCCGCCGGTTCAGGAAGAGGATGATCTGCTCCCGCCGGGCGAGCCGGTCTTTGATCCGGTCGGCCAGGGGAGAGGAGAAAACCGACATGCGCCCCAGTCTGCGCTCTTGCCGCATGTCGACGATCCGCACGCCGGGCAGGGGACGCCGGTCCACCCGTTTAGTCAGACGGCAGCATGCGAACTTGCCGTTCTGCGTATTGGCGTAGGTCTCCAGGGACGGCGTCGCGCTGCCCATGACCGTCACGGCGTCCACCAGGCGGGCACGGACGACCGCCACGTCCCGCGCATGATAGAGCGGGGGGTCGTCGAACTGCTTGTAAGATGGTTCGTGTTCCTCGTCAATGACGATCAGTCCGAGGTCGGACAGCGGGGCGAACACGGCGGACCGTGCGCCCACGACAATGCGGTAGTCACCGGCGCGGGTCCTCCGCCAGGAGTCGTACCGCTCACCCGGGGACAGGCCGCTGTGCAGGACGGTCACCATATCCCCGAAATTGGCGCGAAACTGCCGAACGGCCTGCGGGGTCAGGGCGAGTTCCGGGACGAGCACGATGGCCGACCTGCCCGCTGCCAGGGTCTTTTCAATGGATTTGACGTAAACGTGCGTCTTCCCGCTGCCGGTGACGCCGTAGAGCAGCAGGGACTTGAACGCGCCTTCGCCGATGGCGCCGTGGATCGCGCGCAACGCCTCGGCCTGCTCGGCCGTGGGATCGACCGTGTCCGGTTCGGGCAGTTCGGCATCCCGATAGGGGTCGCGTATCTTCTCGACCTCGCTGAGTGAAACCAGACCCTTTTTTTCCAGTCTCCTCACCACGTCCCGTTCGATCCGCCCAAGGTGACGAAGCTGTTCCGTCGTCAGCCGCCCATCGTGCCGCGCCAGGAGATTGATGCAACTGGCCTGCCGGGCCGCGCGAGGCAGCAGCCTGGTCACGATCTTCGCCGCCTCCCCTTGCGGCGGGATCAGTTCGACCCAGGTCTCGTACCGGATGCCCGGCCCCGTGCCAGCCTCTCCGATCGAAATCGATACCAGGCCCTTCGCCTCGAGGCCGCGAAGGGCCGCGAAGGGCTGCCGTACACGGGTTCGGCGCCGGAGGCTGGACAGCTTGACGGCGCCCTGTTCGGGAACATGGGCGAGCAGTTCCGCCTGCCTGGGGGCGGTGCGCCGGAGCCGGTCCATGCAATCAGGGGGACACGGACCGTCCCGCCTGACGATCTGTTCGCTTTCCGACAACAGTCCCGCGGGCAGGGCCGCCTTGATCGCTTCGCCCCAGGGGCACAGATAGTAACGGCCTATCCAGCGCGTCAGTTCGAGCAGCGTGGCGTCCATGACCGGCTCGTGATCGAGGACGTCCAGCAACGGTCTGTACCGCTGCACGGGACAGGTGTCCGAAAGCGCCGTGATGACGCCGGTCATCCTTCGGTTCGTGAAGACGACGGACACCCTGCGGCCGGGCAGCGCCGAGTCGAGGAGATTATCGGGAATGCTGTAGGAGAAAACCTGGTCGACTGGAAGAGGGAGGGCTATTTCGGCAAACCGGACGGAAGCCGCCATAGGCTGTAACCGCCGTTTCAATATACCCGATAGAGCTGATACCTGCCGTAGCCGTCGAAATCGACGAATACGAAACTACGGCTGATGTTGTTGTAGTGCCACACCTGGTACGGATGAGAGTAGGAGCGGTCCCAGGTGTGCCGTTCCACTTCGTCCGGCGGACCATAGACGATGTAGATCCGGCCCTGGTCGCTGCGCCAGCCTTTCCTGAGTCCGTCGTCGAAATTTTCGTTCGCGTAGGCTATCCGCCGGTAGTAGGTGATCATATGCTCGTTCCGGTCCGTCTCCGGCGTGGGGTCCCGCCGTTTCCAGAACGTTTCCAGGGCGACTTTCTGTTCACCGGCCGGCGAGTCCCTGTATTGCTTCAGCACATCCAGTTCGTCGTTCTTGGCAATGTACCTCAACTGCTCGGTGATCTCCCTGAAGTTCCTGGCCGTCGTGAGGGGCAGCAGGAACTGCCAGGTGATATGGAATTCCGACTTGGATTTCGCACGGTTACGCACGGCCCGGTCGTCGACTTCGATTTCGAGCGTATACACGCCCTGGGGCAGGTCGCTGGTGTCGAACCGGCCGCTGTACGCGCCGATGTTTCCCTGCCGTTCCAGGGGCTCCTCCCGGTCCAGCATTACCTTGCCAGTCGGCGACTTGATCTTGTAAACCACCGACAGCGGCTGTTGCGCTTCCGCGGCCGCGTCCGAATACACCTCGTAGTAGATGTACATGTCGGTGTGATCTTCGCCGAAGGCACGGGACAGGTTGGGTACGATCCGGATGCCTCTCCGGTCCAGGCCGACCTGGGAAGATCCCTCCAGGACCAGGCCGGCGAACTGAATGTCGCTCACACTGAGCCGGTCCTTGAAATAATCCGGCACCTCGAAGGGCCGGGCCATGTCATGCTGGTCTCCGGTATCCTGGTCGTAGATCTTGAACTCCAGGTCGTACTTCCCCGGCGGAAGGTAGGTGGTGTAAAGCTTCGCCCTGGAATGGTCCATCATCAGCGTTTCGGCGTCCGTATCCACCGTGATCGAATCCCGCATGGTCTCGGCGGTCACCTGGTAATCGTCATCGTCGATCACGATCAGCGAGAGTTCGAAACGGGCGACGTAGCGGTCTCCGGACCTGACGAAATTGAACAGCTCGTTCGAAAGCCGGTAGTAGCAGTCGACGCGCGTGCTGTCGACCGTCCCGCCGCGTGAAGTGACGATATCCACCACGGCGAGACTCGGGTTGATTCTGCCTTCCTGGTCGGGAACGCGGTCCGGCGGATCGGCCGCCGCCGGTACGGCCGGGACCGCCAGCAGCAGCGCGATTCCCAATATCATGTATTTCCAATTACCGGTACCGAACATCGAAACCCCACTGCCCTTGAAAGATGCGCACGGCCTTGCCGGTGCGGACCTCGGCCGGATCAGCCCGCCACGTTCTGTTGATAGAGTTGTGTCGGGATTTACCAAGCAATATATTTGCATATCGACCACCGGCGAAAGTGTTATTTGCATCCGCGCTGCCCGGGTATGGCCGGTCGGCGGCGAAGGGGAGGACGGCGGCGAAGGGGAGGGCGCAGTCTCGACCGCGGAGCGCCGTATCGACCGCGGAGCGCCGTATCGACCGCGAGGGCCTCACTTGACAGGTTACTGATCACGGCGCGTACTGATCACGACAGGTTACTGATCACGGCGCGTACTGATCACGGCGCGTATCTGATCTCGCGTTTCTTAACGACACGTACCTAATATA
>CAZZNP010000068.1:9889-18740 GCA_964655785.1 uncultured Gemmatimonadota bacterium | reverse complement strand
GATATAGGATGTCAGATTGGTTTCTTCTTCGTATTCCTTGATGTAGAACCGGTCCGATTTGGCGAAGACCTTCCAGTCGATATGCTTGACGGGATCGCCCGGCATGTATTGCCTGTGTTCCGCGTACTCGACGCTGAAACCATGGTAGGGGCTGCTGTGCAGTCCGGCGATGAACCCTTCCACGACCAGCCGCGCCTTGAGATCCAGCCGTGCGAGCCGGGACACGGTCATGGGATCGAGGTATTTGCGGTAATCGGATGTGTTCATGGTAGCTGGTTACGCGTGAAGAAGGTTCAGGCGTCTTTCGACTCATCCATCAACTGCGTGATGATGTCATCGGCGGTGACTCCGTCCGCGTCGGCGTTGAAATTGGTCACGATGCGGTGCCTGAGCACGGGCAGCGCCAGGGCGCGCACGTCTTCCGGCGTGGGCGTGTAATTCCCCATGAGGACCGACCGGGCCTTCGCGCCCAGGATCAGGTACTGGGAGGCCCTCGGTCCGGCGCCCCAGCTGACCCTGTCCCGGATGAAAGGCGGAGCGTCCGGCTCGTTCGGCCGCGTCTTGCGCGCCAGCGAGACGGCGTATTCGATAACGTGGTCCGCCACGGGCACTCTTCGGATCAGATGTTGCAGTTTCTTCACGTCGGTCCCCGTCAGGATGTGTTCCGGCTCGGCATCCTGAACACTCGTCGTATTCTGGACGATTTCGATCTCTTCGTTGCGTGACGGATAATCCATGTAGATACTGAACATGAAGCGGTCCAGCTGGGCCTCCGGAAGGGGATAGGTCCCTTCCTGCTCAATGGGATTCTGCGTCGCCAGGACGAAAAACGGCTCGTCGAGCTTCATGGATTCCCCCGCGGCCGTCACTTCGTGTTCCTGCATCGCCTGCAACAGGGCCGCCTGAGTCTTGGGCGGCGTGCGATTTACTTCGTCGGCCAGAATCACGTTCGCGAAGATCGGACCGCGGATGAACTTGAACTCCCGGTGGCCGGTCGTCCGGTCTTCTTCCAGGATTTCTGTTCCCGTGATGTCGGACGGCATCAGGTCCGGCGTGAACTGTATACGGCTGAACTTGAGATCAAGCGTCCTGGAAAGCGTGTTGATCAGGAGGGTCTTGGCCAGCCCGGGAACGCCGATAAGCAGTGCGTGCCCGTTTGCCAGGAGGACGGTCAGGAGTTGCTGGACCACGTCCTGCTGTCCGATGATGACCTTGGAGATCTCCCGCCGTATGCCTTCGCCCGCTTCTTTGAGTTCCTCCACGATCTTCAGATCGTCGCCGTGTTGCTGTTCTTCGCTCATTTGCCCTTCCTTCGAAGATGCGAATCCGTTTCAATCAACGCGCGACATCAGTACCAGATTTCTTGCTCGATCCTACGGTCTTCGGAGTCACGGCCCGGTCGGCGTGTCGGGCCCGCCATGGTCCGGCCTGACAAGATACAGGAAGATCGGAAAGGCTATCAAGAAGTTTAAGTGGCGGTGGGCCTTCCGGCGGGGGACGTGCGGGCCTTCAAAGGAAAGCCTCTCAGCTTCCGGCAGCCAAAAATCGTCCCATCAAGCCGTAATCTCGTCCCAGGCCGCCCTCGGTCCGTCCACGTAATCCAGGAAGCGGTCTGCGACGGCCGCCTCACGCGTATCGCCGGTGTGAATGACGACGCGCCAGCGAAAGGTGGTCTCCGAATCCGCAGCGCAGTGGTGGTCGTCCCAGACCATCCAGCAGTTCGCGGCGAAGAGGCCGTATCCTCGCACGTGCCATGCCGTGGGGTACCGGAGGTTGTCCGGGTGGTCGAAGACGGCGAAACCTGCGGTCTCTTCGCCCACTGGGCCGCTGTAGTCCATCCAGTGCGCCCGCCGGGACCAGCACCCGGTCTCGTCGTGTGCGCCGTAGGCGTTGCGCATCCTGCCGTCGCCCGAGGCGTTCATGGAGGGGTTGACGCGTATGCTCAGGAACCCGCCCTCCTTCGTGGAACCGATCGTCACGGGACCGTGATCGGCGACCAGGGTGAAGAGGACGTCCAGGACCACGGCGTCGCGTCCGGTGTCGAAGAGGCGGTACGACCGGCGGTCGGACATCAGTGGCCTTTCACCCTCGTACCAGGTGTTGCCGGTGGCGATGGAAAGCGACAGGGGCCCGCGGTGGATCGACATCTGGTCCTGGACCGTCCGCCCGAACCCGGGCCGGTCGAATTCGCCCCAGCAATCCACCCCGTTGATGGCGCCCTGCATCAGGGTAAGTCCCCGCTGCCAGGGATGCTCTCCCTCGCCGTAGGCCGGAAGGGGCTCCCTGAGCATATTGACGCCCCCCGGGGTGAGGATGGGGTTTATGAAGGGTTTTGGATATCCCCTGCCGTGGTGAAACGTCATGAACGGCGCTCCGCCCAGTGAAACTTCCACCCGGTCTTCGTGGCATGCATGATCAATGCCGCAGCGGGGCGCATCGTCACCAGCGGCGGACGCGTCCCAGGTAGATTCCTCGCCCGCTTCCATGGACGGCAGGACGGCGTGGTATGTGGCGGACAGGGGGTCCCGTTCGGCCAGCAGGGTCGTACCGCCGCTTCCCGTGAGACGCAGCACCGGCGCGTCACAGCCATCGGGCGCTGGGATGGCGGCCAGCAGATCGTTTCTGGATCGCGGCGAATTCAGGGTCAGTTTCATGGAACCTATCGCTCCCTTGTTGGGTAAATGAGAATTGTCCGATGCTGCAGTACGTGCATTACATTTGCGCCTTATGCATTACTTTACTTTAGAGGCCGTTGATCCCCATGCATTACTTTCGCAGTACGTGCATTTCCGCGCGTTGCCGCCCGGCCTAAGGTTCACTGCCTAGATCGTCGCGATCATGTGCTCCCGGACCAGGGATCGTATAACCTCACCGAAGGCGTCCAGTGTCGACGCGATATCCTCGTCAGTATGGGCAGAGGAGGTGACACCACCCGTGTAGGAGACCAGGTCGATGCCCCGTGCGAGCAGCATCTTCTGGAAGGCGGCTACCACGGGAGCCGGGATCCCTTTGAGGACGTGCACGTCGCGGGTCGCCAACTGTTCCCGGTCCGTGGCGCCGCTTCCCGGGAAGGCCTCCAGGTAGACGTGGAAGATGGACACGTCGCCGTAGACGTAACCCGCCACGCCTTCTTCGCGGAGGATGTCGTCCATGCCCCGCCTGAGCCGCCCGGCCATCCGGTTCGCCCGTTCGTGAGGCAGGCCGGTTGCTACCTGCTTCAGTGTGGCGATGCCGGCGGCGGTGGATACCGGATTGGCGTTGAAGGTCCCCAGGTGATGGACCCGCCCGTACCGGTCATGGTGCGCGTCACCGGTGTAGTCGAACACTTCCATGATATCGGCGCGGCCCGTGACTGCGCCCCCCGGCATGCCGCCGGCCACGATCTTGCCGTGGAAACTCATGTCCGGCGTGATCCCCGAGTATTCCTGGTAGCCCCCGGGCGCGTAACGGAACCCCGTAATGACTTCGTCGTAGACCAGGAGCGCGCCGGCTGCCCGGGTCAGATCGCGGAGTTTCTCATTGAACTCCACGGACAGGGGTCCGGTACCCCAGGAAGCGCCGGACGGCTCCAGCATGACGGCGGCGATGTCCCGGTCCTTCTCCAGGACTTCGGCGACACGGTCGAGGTCCGCCGGGATGACTTCGATCGTTTCGAGAACGGCCGGCGGAATGCCCGCCGAGACGGGTTCGTCGAAGGGGATCATGGCCCCCTTTCCCACGCCGTCGTGCCAACCACTGAAGTGCCCCTCGAAGCGCAGCACCCTGTTCCTGCCGGTGAAGGCCCGTGCGACGCGGAGCGCGAGCATGCTTCCCTCGGACCCCGAGTTCACGAAGCGCACGCGTTCGGCGCAGGGGACGAGTTTCCGGATCAGTTCGGCCCATTCCAGCTGCATCGGGTGGTCGTTGCCGAAATGAAAGCCGAGGCCCAGGGCGTCGCGCATGGCCCGGCACACTTCGGCCGGCGCGTGCCCCAGCAGCAGCGCGGCGTTGCCCATGCCGTAGTCGATGTATTCCCGGCCGTCCTCGTCCCACTTGCGCGAACCCGCCGCGCGGGACATGTACAACGGCAGGGGATGGCCCCTGCGCAGGTCGTGACCGACCCCGCCCGCCAGCGATTCCAGTGCCCGCGAATACAGTTCCGCGGTCCGGGGCCGGGTCTTCCGGTGCGCCTCGAGGTTTACGTCACCCATGTCTGATCCTCAATTGAGCTGCGGGGCCGCGGCGATCGGGTTGAAACCGCGAAAGCCGGGCTCCCGCTCGCAATCAGCGCTACCCCTTCACCGGCCATCCACAAGCAATCATTGCAGCCTCTCGATCAACGCCAGCGTGCGGTCGACGACCTGCCGCTCCGAATCCGGATGGATGGCCGTGGGCATGCTGTAGGCCTGGAACAGCAGATCGGGAACGCCGTACCAGCGTTTTCGGATGTCCCAGCCGCCCTCCGGGAAGTCTTCCGCCTTGGGCAGGTAGCAGACGCAACCGTTGGTATAGCCCAGCGCCAGGGTGTGGGGGAACGGCGACCCGGCCTTGATGGCCAGGCCGGTTTCGAAAAAGGTCTCCGTGCTGTTCGCAGCCAGGACGATATCGTTGATACGTATGGCCTGGACCACGATGTCGATCGAGTCGGCGCCGGATTCGGCGGCTTCGACGAGCCGGTCGCTCCAGTCCGCGAATCGCGTGGTGACGAGGTATTCCCATACTTCGCCGCCCCGGGAGGCCACCGTATCCCGGGCATCGTGGCATTCCGCCCTGATGGCCCGGGCATCGGAGATCGGAGGCAGGTCGATGAACCGGAGCGAAAGGGTCTCGTCCGCGGCGGCCAGGCAGGTGCAGGACGGTCCGGTGACCGGCTCCCAGGGCCAGACGGATATACGGGAAAGCGATCCCATGCGCCGCCGCTCCCCGCGCTTCCGGTGGGTGTGGATCTCCGCGGCGGCCTTGACGGCTTCGGCGCCCAGCATGGATCCGATACGGTCTTTTTCGTCCCTGCAGTCGGCCTCCATACTCAGGCCGCCCCGCGGCATGATGTTCCCGCCGCACCCCTGGAGAAAGAATGAAAGTCCCCCGATCGCGTTTTCGACCAGGGCCCTTGACGCACCCGGGAAATCGGGCGACGCCACCATGGACCGGGGTCCGATGGTCACCGGGTGGCAGCCGTAGGAAAACAGCGTGGCGATGGGACGGCCGTCCAGGTCGTCCACGCGCAGGACGTCCACGGCCGGGTCGGTCGGATGGCCGGGTACTTCGCCGAGGAAGATCTCGCCGTCGGGATCGGTCTCCCGGCGGTATACCCCGATGGGGCATTCGCCCCGGCCCGCGCCGATGCGCGCCGCAACCATCCGGTCGTCCGCTTCCCGAGCCGCCTCCACGATCCAGCCACACAGATCTTCCTGGTAGCGGGACTGCAGGGCGATCTGCCCGGGTTCGTCGGGGAACCACTCCGGCATGGCGGGCGAACTGTGGGTGTGGTTCAGGTTGATCATGACGTGGGAGGGGGCGGTCCCGACGGCTTCGGCAACGCGTGCCCGCAGCCCGTTCATCACGGGCAGGTCCATCCACCCCGTGTCGGTCGCGACGATCACCACCCTGGCCTCACCGTCCGACAGGACCAGCGCCGTGGCCGACAGGTCGCTTTCGATCGCCTGGACGAGCCCTTCCCGCGAACTGAAGCCGAAGGTCCGGATGCCCAGGGGCGGATTGATCACGCGCCGGGCGGCGCCGGCGTAAAGGTCAGGCAAAGTGATGATGCTCCGATCAGACTGAAACCTGTCTCGACGTTACACCGGCACGTGCGGCTGCATGAGGTCTTTCGTGAAGATGGTCTCCGTCAGGCAATCGACCCGGTTGCAGTCGAACCAGGTCATGTACACGAATTCTATGGACAGGCAGCCGCGGTAACCCAGCTTCTCGAGCCGCTGGGCGATGTCCACGAAATCGATGGTGTTCTCGTCGAGCCTGGACTGAAGTTTGCCGGGCCGCGCCGCACGGATGTGGAAATGGTCGGTGCGGGCGAGGAGCGGATGGATCCGTTCCTCGGGGATGTACTGCATGACGAAGTGCGAGTAATCCAGGGTGACCGTGGACTGCGGCGCCAGCTCCAGCAGGGCGAGGGCCCGTTCCGGCGTGTCGACGACGGATTGGACGTGGGGTTCGAAGCGGACCGTGATGTCCCGTTCGCCCGCCATGTCGGTCAGTTCGTTCATGGCTTCGGCGGTCGTTGCGAGGTTTTGTTCGAAGGAACGGTCAGGGTGGTGCATGCCCGGACTGATGGTGAATCCCGGAATGCCGACGGCTTCGCAGAAGCGGATGATCCCCTCGAACGAAGTCCTGTTCAGCTCCCGCACAGCCGGGTCCGGAGAATTGAAAGACCGCTCGTCGAGGGATGCGCCGAACTGGGGAAAGAAGTCCACGGCTTCCAGTTCGTATTTCGACAGCAGGCGGTTGACGCGGTTCGCGTGGCACAGCGGATCCGCGCCCACTTCGTCCGGTTCCAGGCTGCATCGGCCCCGGTCGTGAAACCCGGCGATGTCCACCCCTTTGAAACCGATGGCCCGGGCCAGCGCCAGCGTACCTTCCAGGTCCAGGTATTCGAAGGAATGGTTGCTAAGCGTCAGGCGCATCGCCGGCCCCCAGCAGGTTGTTCCAGCATTTCCAACGTATCTGCCGCTCCTTGTAATGATCGCTCTGCCCGACTCCGATGGGGTTGCCGAAGGAAAGGACGTTCTTGGGATCTTCCCGTTTCCCGCCCCAGGCGGTAGGTACGTTCATGATATCGGGATCGTGGTTCCAGGTCGGCGCCTTGTTGTCCCGGACCCGCCTGAACAGGAACTTGATCATGTGGCGTTTGACCGGCGTGCGATTGGCCGCGGTGCCGTGCCAGAGGTCGTAATGGGTCAGTGCGAAAGTCCCGGCCTTGACGACCATCGGAACCTGTCCATGGATGTTGGTGTAGGTGGACATGCGGTCCGTGGGCGCGTTACGGAACTGGGTGCCCGGAACGATGACCGTCGGTCCCATCTCCGGGGTGATGTCGGTGGGATAGAACAGCCCGAGAAGCCGGTCGATACGGGTATCCCGGTTGTTGGTGCTGTCCTGGTGCCAGGACATGTGGCCGGTGTGCGGCTGCTTGCAGTGCCAGTGGCGGTGGCCCATCACTTCGAAGTCGTCGCCGAGCAGGCTGACCAGGGCCCCCTTCACGGCGGGATGTTCGATTACCTGCCACAATTCGGGCACGACCTCCGCGATGGCGTCGCCGGGGTTGTAGTCCAGTTCGTCCAGCCGGCCGGCCATGCGCTCGTTGAGTCCTTCGGGGAGATCGAGTTCGAGCAGGTGATAGCCGTTCACGATAAAGCCGGCCATCTCCAGATCCGTGAGCAGAAGGGACTTGTCCCCGCTCGCGATTTGTTGTTCCTCGTTGGTTTCCGTACCGGGTTCCTCGCTGGTTTCCGCGGCCGACGGGTTCCTATCCATCCTGGACCTCCTCCAGTTTCTGCAAGATGAACTCGTAACCCACGACGTCCAGGTCCCGGTCGTCGATCGGCGCCTGCAGATGGGGAAACTGCACGATCTGCCAGCCGTCGACGAGCGCGTCGTGCACGGTGTTGTAGGGCCAGTCGGGGACATCGGCCGTGATTTCCGCCCTGTAGTCCCTGACGGGCTCGACGGGGGTATATCCCAGGATCTCGGAAAAAACGCTGGGCGTCCGCGCGTGCAGATACAGCAACCGTTGCCTGACACTGGAGTTCGGGGGCGTGGGAGACATGATGTTCCGGCCAGTCTTGATGATCAATCGGGTCTCAGAGGTGCTCGACGAAGTAAAATGACAAATCCAGGCGCGGCATCCAAGGAAATAATGGGCTTTTTTACCGTTTGACTACCTATGCGGCACCGGGTATCATCGGATTATTCCTGCAAGATCATTTACATACCAAACCGACATGGCTGCTCCGTCTCGATTCGGACTTCGACTGCTCGAAACCGGGTCCCATGGTCATAATGTAACGTCATAATGTACATTCGTACGCGGGTTAAATGGAGGCCTGCCATGATGCGCGCTACTTACTTGCTGGCTTTTATCGCGTTGACGGCGTTCGCATGCGGCGGAAACGACAACGCGGCAGTAGATACACCTCCTGAAGCCATAAAAACCACGGGTGTCACAGGCGGTACCTTTGATGAGCCTGCGGTGCTGTTCGTTAGTACAAAAGAGGCTATTGCCGCGACTATTGCAGTTGTACCACCTGAAAGCGGTATTGAGCACGAAGGAGTCGTGTGGTTGGAAGTACGGACCGTCAACACCGTAATCGATACGGCCTGGGTCATTGTGACATCGGGGTTCGCTGAAGTGGACGCGTTCGCACTGAATCACGTTCTGACCAAAATTGGAACACGGAAGGTGGGCTGGGGGGATCCGCCGTTCAAGATGCAGGTATTCGTGAGACTGCCTGCCGATGTGGACGAGCAGGAAGAACTAACGCCCAAATTGGATACGGCGGAATTGGGCGTCATGCCCGCTTATGCCTTTATTCCGCCTGGAAGCGACCTCGAGCACGAAGGAGACGTGCTGGTGGTGTTTCACGTGGTAGATGAATTGGTCGATACGATACAGGTCGTCGAATCATCGGGATATCCGGAAGTAGACGAGTTCGCGATGAAATACCTTATGACGTATAATCAGTATAGCCCTCGAATGAGACGACTGTTCTTCGAAGGCCTGGAAAATGACTTGATGAAAGCGAGGATATTTGTAAGGCGCCAGCAGTAGGATTGGAATCGAAACAGTATTGTACGGCGGAATGGCTGATGAAACGGCGTCTTTCCTGCCGCGGATCATCGGGTAATGTGCGCGGCA
>CAZZNP010000068.1:0-9789 GCA_964655785.1 uncultured Gemmatimonadota bacterium | reverse complement strand
CGTCCCATCTGCCCCTCATCCCCTCGTCCCTTCACCCTCCTCTTCCCGCCGACCAGGTGGCGAAGTACTCGGGCGCCCAGCGCCTGGCTACGTGGAAATCGTGCCGCTGACAGGCGGCCAGAGGCGGTGCCGTCTCCGCGGCGATCCAGGCCTCGATGCCCGCCAGATCGGGGAATTCCAGGACCCAGGCGAATTCGCCGCGGTCACTGGTGCCCATCAGCCGGAAGACCTCGCCATGGATGAGTCCGTGGTCCAGGCTCACCTCCCGCATGCGCCGCCACCTCTCTTCGTCATGCTCCGCGGAGTCAACCTGGCCCGCCTGGCCATCCTGGTCCGACCGGCCTGCTTGCCCCGCACCCCGGTGCCGGCCGCCAAACGCCAGCAGGACGATCGAAGAAGGATCGGCGGATAGCGGCGGGATCGTGTGCGGATCACGGCCAGGGTCCACGGGCGGTTCGGCCTTGCGCGGCAGCCAGTTGAGGCACACCGGCTGCCAGCGGCGGGCAAGGGTATAATCGTATAAACCGTAGCGTCCGTATGGAGGTTCCGCTTCGGCCGACATCCAGTCCTCCGCACCGGCGAGATCCGGGAATTCGATGGTCCAGAACCGCTCCCAGCTTCCACGGGGTCCCATCAGCCGGTAACCGTGGATCCCGATCAGGCCGTGGCGATTGGCCACCGACAGCATCAGGTCGACGTGCAGGCGCTCGTAGTCGGCACGCCGGGCCTGGTCGAGTTGGTGCCACTCAGGCAAGCGTCCGCCACGGAATAGAATGACAACGGTTTCGTCAGATACGGACATCGTCGAAGGTTCCTCTCTCCGGCAGCCCCGCCACGGTGCAGTTCACGCTTGCGACGCGATTCGCGAGACGTGTCGCGCGGACCGGGTCCTTCGAGGCTGCGTATTCAGTTACGAAACCGGCGGCGAACGCGTCCCCGCAGCCGGTGGTGTCGATTACGTGCCGGACCGGCTCCGAAGGGATGGCAAAAGCCTCTGCTTCGCGGTCCTTCCGATAGACCGTGACGGGACCGAGGGGGCCACGGGTGATTACGCATACCGAGGGGCCGAGTGATATCACGGACCTTCCAAAGGCGATGAAATCTTCCGCCGTGTCCAGCGGTCTGCCCGATCCGCCAGCCTCGCCTGGTCCGCTTGGTCCATCCGGTCCGCCCTGCCCGCCCGGTCTGCCCGGTCCGCCCGGTCTGTCAGCCTCCGTTTCGTGATCCGATCCAGCCAGCAGACGGGCCTCCACTTCGTTCATCTGAACGACGTCGAACATTTCGATCCATTGCTGCCAGTCCCGGGGCGCCCGTCTATGCCGGTAGCCCTCCGCGTCGATGCCAAGGCAAAGGTTGTGCACATCCAAATACAGCAACCCCGAGGCACTGCCCCGCACGGTCTCCATGGTCTCCAGGGCGATATCGTCGCCTACGATGAAATTTACCAGCAGGGCGTCGAGGTCCAGGAAGGGTTCGATCTGTCCGAGGGGAATAGGGCCCACGTGGTTGGTCAGTTGCTCGACTTTCTCCAGGTCTTCGTCGTAGCGGATCCGGTTTCGGCTGGTCCCCGTTCGGGAAAGGGAGATTCCACGGGTGCTTACGGCGGGACGCGGGTCCAGGATGGCGCGCATGGCGTCGTAGCAGTCCGCGCCGATGCGGCTGATGGGAAACAGTTCGTCGCCTTCGCCGACGAGATCGGCCATAACGGTGGTGTTGTACAGGATGCCGCCGAGATCCTGAATCCGGCGGCCGCCGGCCATGTAGATGGTGTCGTGATTGATGAGGCCGATGATGCCGATGCGCATGTCTTTTCCGAAGTCAGTCTATAAGGGGCGGTTCAGGCTCCCCGAGGTGAACGGCCACGGCTTCGATTACCCGGTCCACAGTGATTCCGCGCATGCACTCGTGGGTCCCGATGGGACACCGGTCTCCGCCATGGGAACTGCACGGCCTGCAGTCCAGGGACGTCTCGACCACCTGGTGGCCTGGTCCGTGCGGGGCAAAGCCGAATGCGGGTACCGTGGGTCCGAAGATTGCCACGACGGGAACGTTCATGGCAGCGGCCACGTGTCCCATTCCGGTGTCGTTTGAAACCACGGCGGAGCAACGGGCGGCAAGCGCCGCCGACTGCAGCAGGGTCAGTCGTCCCGCCGCGTTCAACGGGTCGACGCCTGATTCGGCGCAGATTCCGGCGCAAAGGGGCCGGTCTTCGGAACTGCCGAACAGCACGGATCGGTATCCGTGTGTATCGGCGAGGCGGCGGATCACCTCGGCGTAACGGCCGGGCAGCCATCGCTTGGTCGCCCAGACTGAACCGGGAGTCACGCCGCAGAGCGGTTCGGAAGGCGCAACGCCCGAATCACGCATCAGCGCATCCACCTTTTTCCTGTCCTCGTCATCCGGGTATAGGGCGGGACATATCCCCTTAGTATCCACCGCCCAGGATGCGAGAAGAGAGAGGTTTCGTTCGACCTCGCCGGTGGGCAGATAGGACACCCGGTCCGTCAGGAGCCGCTTGCCCGCGCTCCGATCGAAACCTACCCGGACAGATATGCCGGCCAGGTAACCGAGCAGTGCGCTTCGAAACGATCGGTGGGGGATCAAGGCCGCATCGAAGGCGGAGCCACGCAGGCGACGGGCGAGGCGAAGCAATTCCAGGGGTCCTTTCTGCCTGCCTTTCTTGTCGTAAACGACGATGTCGTCGACGTGGGGATTGTTACGAAGCAGGTTTGCGGTTTCTGGCCGCACGACGGCGACGACGCGTTCGGCGTCCAGCCGCGTCCTGGCCGCTTCGAACAAAGGGGTGGACAGCACGAGGTCGCCCACGAATGCGGTTTGTATGACGAGAATATTCAACCCGCTGGGATTCCCGGTCGAAACGCGGATCAAAGAGGTACCCGCGCGATCACTTCCTGAGCGAATTCAGGAAAGCGTGGAACTCGCTTTCCGCGCCGAGGACCGTCTTTTCCGGTCCGGTGAGTTTGAGGAATACGTTGCCTTCCGGCGCTTCGATAATGGCGCCGAGCATCTTGTAGCCTGGTTTTTTTACGGCGCCGGACTGGAACATGGGACCCATGGAGGCGAGGTAGGTGCCCGCCAGGGACACCGTAGTCACGGACAGGTCGTTAATGGTCGATTTCCGCTCGGCCGGTGACGCCGCCCCTCCGGATTCCGTCTCAAACTGGTCCCGCCAACGCTGCAGGTTCAGGTCGACGTTGCCGCCCTGTCCCTGTCCGAAAAAGAACACGGCACATTCCCCGGGTTCGTCGTCTCCTTCGGCCATCGGGATCAGATAGGTCGCCACGCGCATCATTCGGGGCGGCTGCGTCTCCCAACGCGGGGGCACGGTCCACGAGACGCCCGCGGCTTCGCCTGTTGTCGCCTTTTCCTGGGCATTCACCGGCGCTGGTTCATTCGGCCTCTCCGCAACGGCGGACGCCCCCATCAGCGGTGGAGGATCGGCGGGCGGTTGCGGCGACCGCGGTTCGGATTGCTCTCCTCCGTTTCCGCAGGCCGCTGCGATTCCGGACAGCAATACGGCGCAAATGGGTATGAGTGCGTGGCGTGGCATGTAGTGGGTCTCCTTTACAGAACGTGATTCGAGTCGGCGGACGCCGGGGTCTTCCACCGGCGATGCACCCAGAACCAGTGATCGGGATAATCCAGGATGTACCGGGCGAGCACGTCCGTGTACGCCTGGGTAGTCTGTGCGATGTCGGCCTGTTCGTCCCCGGACGGAACCGCTTCGATCGGAGTTTCAAAACAGACACGGTGTCGTTCCGGGCCGGAACGTATGATGAAACACGGCACGATGAGAGCGCCCGTGCGCAAAGCGTAACGCGCCGGTCCCTGGTAGGTCGACGCCTTCAATCCCAGGAACTCGACGAACACGCCGCCCGCACCAGCGTCCTGGTCCGCGAGCAGTCCGACGCATTCGTTGCGCCGCAGCGCCCTGAAGATTGCCTTCGGCGCGGAATCCATGGAGGTCACCGCCATGCCCAGCCGCTCGCGTCCCGCGTGTACCAGGCGATCGACGGCGGGATTGTGCAGCTTTTTCGCGACCACGGTGATGGGATAACCGAGCAAGGCGACCGTTGCGCCAAGCAACTCCCAGTAACCGAAATGGCCGGTGATCAGTATGACCCCACGGCCCTCCTCGAGGGCACGGGCGATGTGTTCTTCTCCCGAAACGGAAAGCCGGTTCCCCAGGGCCGGCGTACAGCCTGCGAGCAACCGCGCGTGTTCCACGGCGGTCCGCCCCAACTGGCGGTAGACCGACCGGGACATGGTCCGAAGCTTTTCCGAACCTTCGGATTCACCGTAGACTCGGGCCAGGTGCTCCATGACCAGCTTCTTCCTCATTCCGGTCACGTGGAAGACCAGGTCTCCCAGTATATCGCCCACCTGCGTTGCCCGGACAGGAGAAAGCCGCCTGGTCAGCGACATCAACAGCCTTAGCCCCGCGTATTCGGCCAGGTGCGACAACTTCATTCGAAACGCGCTCTCATTCGCACACGGTCGATCTTCTGCGCACGGTCGGTCATTCGCGCACGGTCGGTCATACGCGCACGGTCGATCTTCTGCGCACGGCCAATCATTCGCGCACGGTCAATCATCTCGCTCCCTGGACATGATCCACTCTTCGTTTTTCCTTCGCCAGTCGTCTTCGTCCGTGCGCCAGTCGTCCACCTCTTCGTTCTCCCAGCGGCGCAGCGTGGCCTTCCTCCGCCTCCGGATCTGCAGAAACGCGAGGAGACAAAGTACGCCGAACAGGGGCGCGATCACGATGGTCAGGCTTTCTCCGAGCAACATGCGCCAGCCGTAATTGCGTTCCATGTACGCCAGCCAGTCCCGTTCGAAACCCACGACACTCACTCCGAAAGCGTCGAAACAGGCCCGGTCGATGGAGCCGGTCCGCCTAAGGCCGTCGAACAGGGCGTGCAGCCCCGCTTCGCCGTACCGGCGGAGTATGTACTGCACGGCGAGCGCGCTTTCCTGGTATGCCAGTTGCGCCCGATGCTCGGGAAACTTGTTCACGCCCTGGATAGCGCCGAGCGAGACCAGGTTCCCCGACACGACGGCGACCACCAGGGACGCCCGGTCCCAGAATCCCCACTCCCGCGCCATGTGCATCGCGAACCCCTCGTCCAGCCAGCGGGGAATGTCCGCGCCGCGCAGCGCGCTGTGCAACAACACGTGGGCCAGTTCGTGCACCACAAGTTCTTCGGAACCGTCATACGTACCGGTTATCCTGGGGGACCTGAGTACCATGAGCCTTCTGTGCGGTACGGCGTAACCCGCGCCCCAGTCGGGGATGGCGCCGGGCGTATAGGTCAGGAAGGCTTCCTGCGTGGGGGCGATATGGATGTTGATGGTATCGGCGGCGGGCAGACCCAGCGTGGCGCGCAGATGAGGCGACGCCTCGCGCACGACGTCCAGCACGTGCTCCACGAAGGGGGCGTCGACGGATTCAAAGGTTACGCGAACGCCATGGTCGACTCTCACGGACTCTTCCGCGCCGGCCCCGAGGTTCGGCAACAGTAAAAGCATGCCGCATACCAGCCCGAGGCACCAGGAAAGAAGACGGCCGGTATAGCGTCCGGGCGCCCTGCCGAAACCCATAAATACCTCATTCGCGAATGATACCGCCTCCCAGGACCGTCTCGCCGTCGTAGAAGACGACGGACTGCCCCGGCGTAACAGCCCGTTGGGGATATTCGAAATCGACTCGGGTGACGCCGGGCTCACAGGGCGTGATGACCGCGGGGGTTGTTTCCTGGCGGTAACGTATCTTGGCCTGACCGCGTACCGCTCCCGCCGGAGTCTCCATGGACTGCCAGCTGACCCCGTCCGCGATGAGCCGGTCGCTACGGAGATCTTCGTCGTCGCCCACTATGATCGTATTCGAATCGGGCAGGATGTCGACCACGTACACCGGACGTCCCGCGGCCAGTCCAAGCCCTTTCCGCTGTCCGATCGTGTACAGGGGATGTCCCCGGTGCTCACCCAGGATACGGCCGTCCGTGTCCACGATCGGTCCCGGCTGTATGGGATCTTCGATGGACAGCAGTCCTTCGTCCGTGTTCACGGGGTGATTCGCCGTCCACTCCCTGAGGAACCGCTCATGGCCCCGGTCCTGGATGAAGCAGATCTCGTAGCTGTCCTTCTTCTCGGCCACCCGCGGCGCGAGTCTTTCGGCGATCTGCCGCGTCTGTGCCTTGGTGAGCATGCCGACGGGGAAGACAGTCCGTGCCAGCTCATCCTGGGTCATCTCCCACAGGGCGTAGGACTGATCCTTGTTACCGTCGATGCCCCGTTTCAGAAGATAGCGGCCGGCTTGCCCGGCCTGATCCGCATGGCCGGTTTGGCCCGCCTGGTCCGCCTGCCCAACCTGCCCCGCTTGCCCGGCCTGATCCGCATGGCTGGTTTGGCCCGCCTGGCCCGGAATTTCTTCGAAGGCAATCCGGGCGTAATGCCCGGTCGCCACGTAATCGGCGCCGAGTTCCGCGGCCCGGTCGAGCAGCACGCCGAACTTGACTTTGCTGTTGCAGGCCACGCAGGGATTCGGCGTGCGCCCCTGCATGTACTCAGACACGAAATTGGAGATGACGCCCCGTTCGAACTCCGCTCGAAAATCCACCACGTAGTAAGGGATGCCGAGCCTTCCGGCCACGACCCGCGCGTCGTTCCGGTCCTCGATCGTGCAGCAACCGTGTTCGAACTGGGCGTTGCCCCCCACGCGGTCATAGTCCCAAAGGTGCATCGTGACGCCGATGACGTTGCAGCCCGCTTCCTTGAGCATCGCGGCCGCCACGGAGCTGTCTACGCCTCCGCTCATGGCCACCACGACCGTCGACCCCGCCGGCGGGAGCCGGTTGACGGCCGGGTCGATGCCGGATGCCATGTCGAATCCGCCGTGAACGGCAGGATGGTCGTCAGCCGGTTTCATGGGGGTCTTTCCGGTTTGCGATGCGGCGGGACCGGTAATCTTCGATCGCCGTCCGCACGCCGTCCGCGGCCATGGCGGAACAGTGCATCTTGGTAGGCGGCAGGCCGCCCAGGGCATCCGCAATGGTATGGTTCTCGATGGACGCGGCCTCTTCGGCCGTCCTGCCGATCAACCATTCGGTGACCATGCTGCTTGCCGCGATCGACGCCGCGCAGCCGAAGGTCCTGAACTTCGCGTCCGTGACGGTCCCGTCCGCGATCCTCAGATACAACGCAATGGTGTTCCCGCTGATGGGGTTGCCGGCGTTCCCCACTCCGTCCGCGTCCGGAAGATCCCCCACGTTGCGGGGCGAGCGAAAGTGGTCCATGACGGTGGATGAGTACATGACTCCCGCCTTAACCGGGTACCTGCGCGGCGGAAACTTCGCGGAGACGGGAGACTATACCGGGCAGCCTGTCCATCACGTAGTCCACGTCCCCCATGGTATTGTCGCGCCCGAAGCTGAACCGGACCGAGCCCAGGGCGGTACGGGGGTCCCTGCCCAGCGCCAGCAACACATGGGAAGGTTCGATGGCGCCCGACGTGCAGGCCGAGCCGGTGGACGCGGCAATGCCCGCGATATCCAGGCTCATGATCAGCGATTCGCCTTCCGCGCCGGGGAAGGATACGTTCAACGTACCGGGCAGGCGCCGCTGCGGATGACCGTTCACCCGCGCGTCCTCGATTTCGACCCCGATCCGGTCCTCAAGGGCATCGCGCATCCCGGACAGATGCCGGAATTCGCTTTCCCGTTCCTCGGCAGCCAACTCGGCGGCCTTGCCCAGCCCCACGATGCCCACGGTGTTCTCCGTGCCGGAACGCACGTCCTTTTCGTGATGGCCGCCATGGGCCGTGGGTTCGATCTCGACGCCCTTGCGGATGTATATGGCGCCCACGCCCTTGGGACCGTAGATCTTGTGGCCCGAAAGCGAAAGGAGGTCCGCCTGCATCGCTTCCACGTCGATAGGCAGCTTGCCAGCGGACTGCACCGCGTCGGTGTGAAAGCACACGCCGCGGGCCCGGGCGATCCTTCCGATTTCGCCTACGGGCTGGACTGTACCGATCTCGTTGTTGGCGTGCATGATGCTGATCAGCGTCGTCTGATCGGACAGGGCATCCTCCACCTGGCCGGGATCGATCCGGCCGTATCGGTCCACGGGAAGATAGGTTACTTCGAAGCCTTCCCGTTCGAGAAAACCGCAGCTGTTCAGCACGGCCGAATGTTCTATGTTCGTCGTGATGATGTGCCTGCCGTAAGCTCTGCGGGCGTATGCGATGCCTTTGATGGCCAGGTTGTCGGACTCGGTGCCGCCGCCGGTAAAGTAAATCTCGCCGGGTCCAGCGTTCACCAGGCCGGCCACCTGGGTACGCGCCTCCTCCACGGCCGAACGCGCATCCTGGCCGTACCGGTGGATACTCGACGCGTTGCCGAACCGGTCCCTGAAGAAGGGTTCCATCGCATCGAAGACTTCGGACCTGACCGGCGTGGTCGCGTTATGGTCAAGGTAGATGGCCGCCATGGGGTCTTGATCTCCGCCACAGGGTGAATTCCAGCTCCGGTATCAAGTGTACAGATCACACCTGAAAACCGTTTCTTCCGTCGCGTTCAACGGTCATTGAAATTAGGGATAATCCATTGAAATGTCAAGTGTTGTCGGGGTTTCACGGCGTTTGCAGGGCTCACGGCCATGGGGCCCTCACCGCTTGACTTTCAGGCCGTGAATCCGTAGTTTTCATTTGACTCGAACTTGTGGATTGAACTTGTGGGTGGATTGAACTCGTGGATTGAACTTGTGGATTGAACAGGTGTGCGCATGTACGTGTTGCCACAGGTGTGCGCGTGTACGTGTTGCCACAGGAGTTTACCTGGCGTGCGAACTGACCCCGGAGCGGATGGACGTACCAGGGAGGGAAGGCACATGCATGTACTGAAAATGGCGGTCGGACTTATGGCGTTCGTCCTTATCGTCCTTTTAGCGGGATGTACCCACAGCATTCAGTTGAATCCCAATATCAGCCCTTCGGCCAATATCGCCAGACCGGTGGACTTGCGAGTCGGCGTGTACATCCCCGTGGACGTCAGCCAGTTCGTTATCGACGACAGGTCGGATCTCGACAAATACATCTTTGAACTGGGTGAATCTCTCGTTTCGATCATAACGAAATCGGCGAACCGCGTCTTCACCCATGTTGCGATACTGGACGCCCAACCCACTGGCGAAGCGATCAGTGAACGCACACTCGATCTCGTCATGATTCCCAGGGTGACCGCGGCCATGGTAACGCTGAACAAGGAAGAAGGTCCGTTTCAGGACGACGCCCGGGGAAATACGGCGATCACGGTCGAATTGATGTTCTACGACGCGGAGATGATCCAGTTCGCTTCCGTCATGGCTTCGGGCATAGGAATCGCATCGGAAAGAATCGGTTTTTTCAGCAGAGGCCAGAAAGAATACGCTGCGTCAGTCGAAGACGCCATCGTAAATCTGAGCAACGACATGGTCCGTCAGATGTACGGCAATTACGATATCCGCAAGAAGGCCGAGAAGCAGGAATAGAGCCGGAACCAGGCCCGGACTCGCCGGACAGACACTCGCCGGACGGACACTCGACGGACCGACACTCGCCGGACGGACACTCACAGGAAAAGCACTCGCCGTACGAACTCCCGCCGGACGGACTCTCGCCGGACGGAAATGCGTATAACCCTGGTAACCAGATATGGCAGGATTCTCCCGCCGGGACCGGTGGATTTACAGCATCTATACCTGGTTTTCCCGGTCCCGCGTCGTGCCGTTCGA
>CAZZNP010000067.1:17544-19412 GCA_964655785.1 uncultured Gemmatimonadota bacterium | reverse complement strand
CACGGCCGGGTGAAGGCCCTGGCGGACGGCGTGCGCGAATGCGGAATGAAATTCTGAAACCGCGCTGCTAAAGCCGGTACGCCAGCGTATTATATCTGAAAAAAGGGAGCGTAAATTGCCGAGAATCAATCCCGATGAGTTCGATCTGTCGTCGGAACGACTGGTCGATATCAACCGGGTTGCCAAAGTCGTAAAGGGCGGCCGCACGTTCAGTTTCAACGCGTTGATCGCCGTGGGCGACGGCAACGGCCATGTGGGCCTGGGCATGGGCAAGGCCCTGGAACTGTCCGAGGCGATCCGCAAGGCCACGGAAACGGCCCGGAAGCATCTGCACAAGGTGCCGGTAGTCAACGGCACGATCCCCCACGACGTCATCGGAAGGTTCAGCGCGGCGGAAGTGATCCTGAAACCGGCATCGCCCGGTACGGGCGTCATCGCCGGCGACGCGGCCCGCGCGGTGCTGGAGTCGGCGGGCATACACAACATCCTCACGAAATCGATCGGTTCCTCCAACCCCTACAACGTGGCCAAGGCGACTTTGCAGGGACTGCTCGGCCTGAAGGTGGCCTCGGAGATCGCCTACGTGCGGGATGTGGATACAGAGGAATTGAAAGGGTAGTCTATGGCGACGCGGCTGCGCATAACACAGAAGAAGAGCGCCATCGGAAGACACCGACGGCAGAAACGGACCCTGGAAGCACTGGGCATACGCCGGCTGCACCACAGCGCCGTCCATAACGATACGCCCCAGATTCAGGGCATGATCGCGCGCGTCGGGCACCTGGTGGAAGTGGAAACGATCGAGGCGGAAGACGAGTAGCCCGCGGGTTTCATGAAGAAAGGAATACGGCTGTAATGAATGTCGACAGATTGAAACACGCCTCCGGCGCGGTACGCAAGGTTAAGCGACTGGGCCGCGGACCGGGATCCGGCACGGGCAAGACCGCCGGCAGGGGCCACAAGGGCCAGCGATCCAGGTCGGGCAAGAAGATCCATCCTTCCTTCGAAGGCGGGCAGATGCGCCTCGTGCGCCGGCTGCCCAAGCGCGGATTCACCAACCTGTTCCGCAAGACCTACCAGGTCGTCAACCTGCGGGACCTTGCGGGATGGGACGAAGAGACGGTCGTGGACGCCGGTTCGCTGGCGGAGAAGAACCTGGTCCGGAAATCGACGGATCCGGTAAAGATCCTCGGCGAAGGCGAAGTCGACCGGCCCATGAAGGTCAACGTCCACAAGGTGAGTGAAACGGCGCGGCAGAAAATCGAGGCGGCGGGCGGTTCAGTCGAGGTGATCTCCGGATGATCGAGAGTTTTCAGAATGTATTCCGGATTCCGGAACTCCGGCGGCGCATCATATTCACCCTCAGCCTGCTCGCAGTCTACCGAATCGGCGGCCAGATACCCACGCCGGGCATAGACCACGATGTGTTGAGCGCCTTCTTCAGCCAGATGGGCGGGACCATATTCGGTCTGTACAACATGTTCGTGGGCGGCGCCTTCGAGCGCGCGACGATTTTCGCCCTCGGCGTGATGCCCTATATCAGTGCGTCCATTATCCTGCAGCTGCTCGGGTCCATGTGGCCCTATTTGCAGAAACTCCAGAAGGAGGGACAGGAAGGGCAGAAGAAGATCAACCAGTACACGCGCTACGGCACCGTGTTGCTGTCGATGGTACAGGCCCTGGGAATCAGCTACTGGCTCCAGGACATCCGGGACGAGGTGGGCCGCTCCGCGGTCATCGATCCCGGCGCGGGATTCATTTTCGTTACGGTCGTGACGATGACGACCGGCACCATTTTCCTGATGTGGCTGGGAGAGCAGATCCAGGAACGGGGCATCGGTAACGGCATCTCGCTGATTATCTTCGTC
>CAZZNP010000067.1:12578-17534 GCA_964655785.1 uncultured Gemmatimonadota bacterium | reverse complement strand
GAACGGGTTGCGCAGCGGTCTCGTCGAGATCTTCATCGTGGCCGTGTGGGTCCTGATCATCGCTTCGGTGGTGTTGATCACACAGGGACAGCGCAGGATAACTGTGCAGTACCCACGACGCGTGGTCGGGCGCAAAGTCTACGGGGGGCAGAGCACGCACCTGCCGCTTCGCGTCAATGCCGCCGGTGTGATGCCCATCATTTTCGCCCAGTCGATCATGTTCGTTCCGGGCACGTTCTCGAGCTTCTTCCCGGACATGGCCGTGTTTCAGACCATGGTCGAGTGGTTTCAGCCCGGCGCCTTCATCTACAACGCGATGTACGGCCTGTTGATCGTGTTTTTCACGTATTTCTATACATCCATCATTTTCAACCCCGTGGACGTGGCGGACAACATGAAGCGCGTCGGCGGATTCATACCGGGGATTCGGCCCGGCAGAAGAACGGCGGACTATCTCGATCACATTCTGACACGCATTACGTTGCCCGGCTCGGTGTTTCTGGCGATCATCGCCATCGTGCCGTTTCTCATTATCCGAAGCATGAACGTCTCTCTGAGCGCGTCTTCGTTCTTCGGCGGCACCGCGTTGCTGATCGTGGTGGGTGTCGCCCTGGATACGCTCCAGCAAATCGAGTCGCATCTCGTGTCCCGCCACTACGAGGGATTCATGAAACGGGGTCGCGTACGCGGGCGGGCGGGGTAAGCTTCGGAAACTCCGTTCCAGGCGCCGGGAGGCGTCCTGGTGCCAGGTGAGCAGGATATGCGACTGATACTACTTGGAACGCCGGGAGCGGGGAAAGGCGCACAGGCAACCAGCCTGTCGAAGATATTCCGCATCCCGCATGTATCGACAGGCGATCTGTTGCGGCGGGAAATGGAGGAAGGAACCGCGGTCGGGCGGAGGATATCGGAATTCGTGAACCAGGGTGAACTGGTATCCGATAAACTCACCCAGGACATTCTGGAGAACCGGTTGCGGGAAGACGATTGCGCGGCAGGATTCATCCTGGACGGTTTTCCGAGAAACCTGAACCAGGCCGATTTCCTGCAGGCGGCGCTGGAACGAATGCGGGCGCCGGTGGACGTGGTGCTCAACATCGAGGTGCCCGACAGCACGGTGATCGACCGCCTGGCCATGAGGAATCGAAGGGACGACGCGCCGGAGACTATCCGTCACCGGCTGAAAGTGTACAGGAAGGTAACGTCGCCGCTCGTCGAATACTATGACAGGGCGGGCATTTTGAAGCGGATCGACGGCGATGGTTCGCTGGAGGAAGTAACGCAACGCATACTGACGGAACTGGCCCACACGGCGTGAACCGGGCCGGAAAACCGACCATGGCCGTATGCGAAGCCTGGCAAAGCCGATTGGTGAAAGGTTGATTCGTATGCCGAAAGAGCCCCCGGTACAAGTGGAAGGTACGGTGGTGGAGCCGTTGCCCAATGCGTCGTTTCGCGTAGAACTTGAGAATGGTCACCGGGTCCTGGCACACATATCCGGCAAAATGCGCACGAACTTCATCAAAATTCTACCGGGCGACAAGGTTATGGTGGAGTTGTCGCCTTACGATCTGACACGCGGACGGATTACGTACCGTTACAAGTAAATCCCGGGCACGACTGCATCCGGGGACCGGTTTTAGCGGGGAGGAATCCCGGCGCAACCGGAAACAACCGTTACTGAGGACCGGAAGATGAAAGTACGCGCTTCGGTAAAGAAAATCTGTGAATACTGCAAGGTCATCCGCCGCAAGGGCGTCGTGCGAGTGCTTTGTCGCAACCCGCGCCACAAGCAGCGGCAGGGATAGCAACGAACCGTTGCCAAGGAGGGCAAGGTGGCACGAATCGCCGGTATCGATCTGCCTCGCGACAAACGCGTGGAGATCGGAATCACCTATATTTTCGGAATCGGCCTTACAACCGCCCGCAAGGTGCTTGAAGCGACCGGCATCGATCCGGAGACCCGTGTCAGGGATCTGACCGACCGGGAGATCACAAAGCTCCGGCAGAGCATCGAAAACGACTACCAGGTCGAAGGAGCCCTGCGCGGCGACATCACGTTCAATATCCGCCGTTTGATGGACATCGGCTGTTACCGGGGCCTGCGTCACCGCCGTGGGCTGCCGGTGCGGGGTCAACGGACCCGTACCAATTCCCGGATACGCAAGGGACCGCGGCGCACTATCGGTGCGAAGCGCAGCAAGACGTAGCGATTAACATTAATCCGTGGAGGTAGAAGGTTGGCTAATGCAAGGCGAAGTCGCGCCCGAAGGCGAGACCGGCACGTAGATTCCATAGGCGTTGCTCATATCAAGGCGACGTTCAATAATACGATCGTTACCCTTGCCGATCTGCAGGGTCACACGATCAGCTGGTCGAGCGGAGGAAAGGGAGGCACGTTCCGCAACTCCCGGAAGAGTACGCCTTTTGCCGCACAGATCGCTGCGGAAGCCGCGGCAAAGGAAGCCATCGAACTGGGATTGAAGCGCGTCGAGGTCTGGGTCAAGGGACCCGGCGCCGGCCGCGAATCGGCCATTCGGGCCCTGCAGGCCGCGGGCCTCGAGATTTCAGCAATCAAGGACGTAACGCCCATTCCCCACAACGGATGCCGACCTCCGAAAAGACGTCGCGTCTGATCGTCAAACACCGGGCGGACGCCGGGGTCTCGGGCCCGACGGCGTATGTTGTCCGGTACGTGCGTGTTAGGAGCTAAAATGTCACGTTATACGGATGCCAACTGTCGGATCTGCCGGCGGGAAAGCGTCAAGTTGTTTCTGAAGGGCGATCGATGCTTTTCAGATAAATGCGCGGTAGACCGCCGTGCGTTTCCACCGGGTCAGCACGGGTCCGTGGGGCGGAGGAAGCCCACGGAATACGGGATCCGGCTTCGTGAAAAGCAGAAGACGCGCAAGACATATGGAATCGGCGAAGGACAGTTCCGATCATACTTCGCCAAGGCGGCCCGGACCAAGGGCAACACGGGCGAGCGTCTTCTTCAGCTTCTCGAAACCCGGCTCGACAACATCGTTTACCGGCTGGGCTTCGCGCCGTCGCGCAAAGCGGCCCGGCAACTGGTACGCCATCGCCATATCCTGGTCAACGACCGTATCGTCAATATCCCCTCATACATCGTCCGTACGGGTGAGGTCATTCAGGTCAAAGAGAAGAGCCGCCAGCTCGACTGCATTCATGCGTCCATGAGCGCCGCGAACCAGCGGCCTGCGGTAAACTGGCTGGACCTGGACAAAACCACCCTTGCAGGACGTCTGCTGGAAGCACCCGTTCGAGATAACATACCGACACCTGTACAGGAACAGTTAATCATCGAGTTGTATTCGAAATAGGGCCGAGATACTGTCATTCCCTGTGGGCACTCGAAGAGCGCGATGAGGGGCAACGAACGTTATGAAATTAATGAACTTCCAAATGCCGAGAGGCGTAATTATAGAAGACGAAACGGTAACCGATGGCTACAGCAAGTTCGTTATCGAACCGCTGGAGCGGGGATTCGGAACGACCATCGGTAATTCCATCCGCAGGGTCCTGCTTTCCTCCCTGCCCGGAGCGGCCGTGGTCGGAGTCCGGATCGACGGGGTCGCCCACGAGTTCTCCACCATGCCGAACGTGGTGGAAGACGTGGCCGAGATCATCCTGAACCTCAAGGGACTGCGGCTCATCCTGCATAGCGAGGAACCCAAGACGCTCATGCTCGAAGCGGAAGGCAAGGGCGACGTCACCGCTGAAGACATTCAGACGGACGCGGACGTGCAGATTCTCAATCGGGATCTTCATATCGCGTCCCTGGACGAGGGCGGACAGTTGCGCATGGAGATTCATGTCGACAGCGGACGGGGATACGTGATCGCGGAACAGAACAAAATCCCGGACCAGCCCATCGGCGTGATCCCCATGGACGCCATGTTCTCCCCGGTAACGCGTGTGAATTTCCAGGTGGAGAACACGCGTATCGGCCAGCGCACGGACTACGACCGCCTCGTACTGGAAATCTGGACCGACGCCAGCGTGGGGCCCCAGGACGCCCTGTCCACCGCGTCCCAGATTTTGCGGAACCACCTGCAGCTGTTCATCTCTATCGACGATCAGTTCATCTCCGAGCCTGAAGAGGAAGTGGATGAGAAACTCGAAGAGATCAAGAAGCTGCTTCGGATGAACGTGGAGGAACTGGAACTTTCGGTTCGCTCCAGCAATTGTCTGCGGGCGGCGGACATCAAGACCCTGGCGGACCTGGTGCAGAAGAGCGAGACCGAGATGCTGAAATACCGCAACTTCGGCCGCAAGTCGCTGACCGAGCTGAGCCAGATCCTCGAGGAGATGGATCTTGCCTTCGGCATGGACATCGAAGAGTATGTCGAGGCCGAAGCGGAAAACACGTAATCGAATGGCCTGCAACCAGGTCGTTCGGGCAGTCGGGACAGGAGTATAAGGAATGCGACATCGTAAGCAGGGGCGCGGTCTCAGCCGCTCTCCCAGCCACCGCAAGGCGATGCTGAGCAACCTGGCCACTTCGGTGCTGGATACCGAACGTGTTCAGACCACCACGGCAAAGGCAAAGGAAGTGCGCCGCCTCGTGGAACGGCTCATCACCTTCGGCAAACGCAGGGATCTGCACGCCCGGCGGCAGGTTCTCCGGGTCATCCATAACGAATCCGTGGTCGCGAAGCTGTTCGGTCCGCTGGCCGACCGGTATGCCGACCGGCCCGGGGGATACACGCGCATCGTCCGCATCGGCCACCGGCAGGGCGACGCCGCCGACATGTCGATTCTCGAGTTGATCGACCGTGAAGGTGCGGCGGAGGATCAGGACGCCGAGACGGCGGAGGACAAGAAGGAAGCCAAGGCGGAAGAAGAAGAGACCGGCTGAACGCGGAAAGGGACGGACCGCTCCTTCGCAACTCCGCGACTCCGCGGCCGAGTCCTGAACGCCACGAGTCCGTG
>CAZZNP010000067.1:9999-12478 GCA_964655785.1 uncultured Gemmatimonadota bacterium | reverse complement strand
GAAACGGCGGTAACCGAACCTGGTTACCGCCGTTTTCATTTGGTGACGGGGCCATGAAGCGCAGGCGAGCACCGTGGCCCATGGACAGGCAACGGGGAGCGCGCTCATGGGCCGTGTCGCGCGGGCAGGATCGGCACGACGCTAATGCCCGCCTCGATCTTCAGTCTTCTCAGTCTTCGTCCAGTTCTTCAGGCGTGAGCACGAATTCGGGATAGGCCTCGATACCGAGCTCCGCGACGTCCTGTCCCAGCCGTTCGACCTGGGCAGTCACCCGGACGGTAAGAACCATGTCGATGAGCTTCCACAGCACCCAGGAGACCACGAAAACGAAAGCGCCGATCGCGAGGATGCCGATCAGCTGCACGCCCAGGTTGCCGCCGCTCACGATACACACCGCCAGCGTACCCCAGATACCGGCGAACAAGTGGGCGGGCACTGCGCCTACCACGTCGTCTATCCTGACCGACTCCAGAAACCTCATCCCGATCGTGCAGATGAATCCGCCGACGGCCCCGATGATGAGGGCCCAGTAGTGCTGCACCATGTCGGGTCCAGCGGTGATCGAGACCAGTCCCGCGATGGCGCCGTTCAGGCACGCGAATAGATCGGTACGGCCTAGAACCGGCCGCGCGCAGAACAGGGCCATGAGCGCGCCGGCCGCGGCCGCGAGGTTGGTATTGACCAGCACGTGGCTCATCGCCACGGCGTCCAGCGGACTGCCCAGGGCCAGCTGCGAACCGCCGTTGAATCCAAACCAGCCGAGCCACAGGATGAAGACGCCGAGGGTCACCACCAGCACGTTGGAAGGCGGGGTGGATTTGACCGAACCGTCCTTGCGGTACTTGCCGAGCCGGGGACCGACGACGATAAGGCCCGCCAGGGCCGCCCATCCGCCCGTGCTGTGCACGATCGTGGATCCCGCGAAGTCCTTGAAACCCATCTGGCTGAGCCATCCCTCGCCCCAGGTCCATGCGCCGACGATGGGGTATATGATCCCGGTGAGGAACACGACGAAGATGAAGAACGACCAGAGCCTGACCCTTTCCGCCAGCGCGCCCGATACGATGGACGCGGCCGTGGCCACGAAGACCATCTGGAAGAACCAGTCCGACATGGTGGAATATCCAAGCGCGATCACCTCGGCGGCGGCCTCCTGCGTCCCGTTCACCAGCGCGATCTCGTCGGCCGTCGGTCCGTAGAAAATCGAGAAGGTTCCCACGTAACTACCCACGTCGACGTACATGAGATTGTAACCCAGGAAATAATACGCGATCCCGGCAATGGAATAGAGGCCGATGTTCTTCATGCAGATCATGGAGGCGTTCTTGGTCCGCACCGATCCGGATTCTAGCATGGTAAAACCGGCGCACATCCACATCACCAGCGCGCCCCAGAGCATGAAGGAGATGGTGTTGAACACGAACTGGTCCGGCGGTTCGACCAGGACGTTTTCGTGCTCCGACATGGCGAAGGCGGTTCCGGCGCCGCAGACCACCGCGGCCAGCACGGCCAGTAGTTTAATTGAAGAAATGCCGCGCGGCCGGCACGACAATACGTGACTGAAGAATGCACTCATGGTGTAATCTCCCGGCTGACACCGATGATAGCGGGTGAAAGAATGGTGAACGGCGATGTGGTTCGATCGTGTTGAATGTTGAATTTCGAAATATGGTACACGGCTCGAACTGTTTAGTCAAGACCGTTCGAGCGCGGGCGCGTACCGGCCGCGGAAAATAGAACCGTGGTCTGCAAGGACAGGGCGGCCTTTACTGTCCGACCTGGAATCGATGCTCCGCCCGGTCCGGATCGATTCACCGGAGACCGTAGTACGCCTTCATGCCGGCAAGAAACTCGGTCTGCCCCCCGTAACTGGGATGGCGAACCCTGGTAACCTCAGCGGGGCCATCCAGCATCATCGCCGCCCTTTCCGCGTCCTTTCCTATGGCGATTATGGCGGACGGATTCAGAAGCCGGACCAGTTGATCGAGCAGGTGCTGCCCGGCACGGCGCTCTCGCGCATTGTGGGCCCTGTTGCTGAAGGGCTTGTCCGGTTCGTAGGGGTGGAGGGGAAAGACGTTCCAGAGAAAGACAGTCGCCTCGATGCGGGACAGTATGCTCCAGACAACACCGGCGGAGCGTTCTCTTACCAGGACGCCCCGGGTCGGCCGCTGCATCGTCAGCCCCCACCTGAGGGCGTGTTCGTCGAGGAGTTCGTCGTCGGTGAAAGCCAGGCCGGTTCGCCGCCCTCCGCGGTAGCTGTAGTCGCGGCCGATCCACAGGGTGTCCACGGGGCGGCGTGCCGCCGCTTCGAGCACGGACATGAGGTTACCGGACCGCCTCTCCGGGGCGTCTTCCAGGTCGTTGTCCGCACAACGGTCGGAATAGGGGTTGAATACGTGATCGAACTCGAGTTGCTGAAGAGATCGGACAAAGGTGGCTGGGGTCATGGTGTGTTACTTGGAATTGCCGCGCTTCAAAC
>CAZZNP010000067.1:3768-9899 GCA_964655785.1 uncultured Gemmatimonadota bacterium | reverse complement strand
GGGCCTTCTTCAGTTCACCCGGCGGCGGCGGTTCCTGACGTAGTCCACGAGAATGTACTCGCCCAGGTTGTCGAGGGAGGAGTAATAGGCGCGGCCGTGGTTCATCTCCGTGAGTTTCTCGACGAAGCCCACCAGGTAGGGATCCTGGGTGACCATGAAGGTGCTGATCGTAATCTTCTCTCGGCGGCAGGTCATGGCCTCGTCGAGGGTCCGGTTCACGATCCGTGGATCCAGGCCGAAGGAATTCAGGTACAGCCGTCCGTTCCGGTCATATATGGCCGAGGGCTTGCCGTCGGTAATCATGAAGATCTGCTTGTTGACGTTCCGGGTCCGGCGCAGGATGTTGCGGGCCATGAGCAGTCCGGCCTTCGTGTTGGTGTGGTAGGGGCCGACCGAAACATAGGGCAGGTCCTCGATCTTGACCCGCTTCGCGTCGTCGCCGAAGAGGACGAGATGCAATTCGTCTTTGGGGTATTTGCGGATGATGAGTTCCGCCAGGGCCATGGCCACGCGTTTGGCCGGGGAAATACGGTCTTCGCCGTAGAGGATCATGCTGTGGCTGATGTCCAGGAGCATGACGGTGGCGCATGAAGTGGTGTGTTCGACCTCGTAGACTTCGAAGTCGTCCTCGTGAAGATCCAGGTCGAATCCGGACCGGCGGATCGCGTTGCCGATGGTGGAGGTGAAATCCACGTTCGACGCCTGGTCGCCGTAACGGTAGGGCCGGGTCTCGCTGAGTCTTTCCACGCCCTCTCCCTCGAAGGGCGTCTCGTGGCCGCCGCTCAAACCTTTCTTCAGGCTGCCGTAGACGAAACGGAGCGAATCTTCCCGGATACGCCGGCCCCCCTTTTCGGTCAGGGTGAAGGCGTCTTCGTCCCGCTTGACGTAACCTCGCTTCTCGAGCTCCTTGACGAAAGACTCATAGCTGAAGCCGTCATCGAAGACGCCCTGCCGCTGGTCTATATAGCGCATCCACTTCAGGGCCTCTTCCACGTCGCCGCTGGTATGTATGAGTATCTGGCTGAAAAGGCCGAGGAGTTGTTCGAGGCGGTCTTCGGCATCGTCGACCCGGGGAATCCATTTGGTGTACTGTATTTCGATCACTCGAAGTCACCGCCCTTTCGTCCCGTCACTCCCTTGGGCCCGCCATCGTGCGCTTTCATCGACTTCCAGCGGTCCGCGCCATTCGGCGATCCTCCGCCTTTGCCATCGCGCACATTCGTCCCGCCCTACCGGATCTTCAGGGTAGACAGGCCGATGATCGCCAGGATGCCTGCGATGATCCAGAACCGGATCACGACCTTGGTCTCGGCCAGGCCCCGGTATTGAAAGGCGTGATGGAGCGGGGCCATGTAGAAGATGCGCCGGCCGAGCCATTTGATGCCGATTTTCTCCTGTACCAGGACCGAGAAGGCCATGGCGACGAAGATCCCGCCGGTGATGACGAAGAGGAACTCCTGTTTGAGCAGTACGGCGAGGGTGCCGACGATGCCGCCCAGCGGCAGTGCGCCCACGTCGCCCATGAATATCTGGGCGGGGTAGGCGTTGTACCAGAGAAAACCCATGCACGCGCCGAATACCGCCGCGCAGATCACCGTCAGTTCTCCGCTGCCCGGAAGGTAGGTGAACTGCAGGTAGCCCGAATAGATGGCGTTCCCGATGACGTAGGCGAACACCCCGTATACGATCACCGTAAACGAGACCGGCACGATGGACAGTCCGTCCAGCCCATCGGCGAAATTCACCGCGTTGGCGATAGCCACCACGACGAAGGCTATGAAGGGCAGATACCACCAGCCCAGGTCGAGGACGGGGTCCTTGGCGAAGGGGAGATAGAGTTCCGAGGCGATCTCCGCCGACACCGGGGACAGTCCGGGCAGCAGGAAGATCAGTCCGAAGCCGAAGCCGAATACCGCCTGGAAGAACAGCTTGGCGCGCTGGGACAGGCCGCGGTCGCTGTCCTTATACCTGATCTTCCGGTAGTCGTCGATGAATCCGAACAGGGAGAACCAGGCCAGCGCGAGCAGGAAGATCATGGTGAAGCGGTTGAGCAGGTCGCTCCAGAGCAACACGCTGGCGAAAATGGCCCCGACGATCAGCAACCCGCCCATGAGCGGCGTACCGGCCTTCGAGGCGCTGGAGACATCTCCGTGCGTCCGTGGACTGTCCCGCACGTGGTTTACGTACAACAGGCGGATGATGCGCTGGCCGAAGAGCAGCGTTACGCCGAAACCCGTCAGCGCCGAGCAGATCGCGCGAAAGCTCAGGTACTGGAACAGCCGCAGAAACGAAAGCGAGTCGACGGTATCGAACAGATAAGAGACCAGGTGATAGATCATGGGGCGCTCATAGGGATTCCTGCTGGCGGCCGATCATGGGGCTTGCCGCCTGCAGCGGCTCATGGGGATTCCTGCTGGCGGCCGATCTCTTCGATCAGCCGGTTCAGCGTTCGTTTGATCGGGAAGTCCGGGTCGAAGTGGTTGCTGGTGACCAGGATGCCGTCGAGTTCTTCACGCAGTCCGTCCAGGTCGACGATCAGTTTCCGCCTGACCAGGTCGCCCAGGGCGTCGATGACGGCCTGGCGGACCTTGCCGTTCGGGTCCTGGTAGTACGGCCTGAGCCATTCCGCCGCCTTGCCGTCGGCCATCTTTCCCACGGCGGCTATGGCGGCCGACCTGGTCTCGAAGGAGGATTCCCGCAGCAGGCCGCGCAGTCCGTCCAGCGCCTCGTCGTCCCTTTCCCCCGATTCCGGAGCAAGCGCGGCGAAGGCCCTCGCGGCGGCCGACCGAACCTCGTAGTAGGGATCCGCCAGCAGGTCCAGCAGCGTGGCGCGCACAGTGGTATCGTAGACACCGAGCCGGGTGATCGCCGTCACGGCGTTCCGGCGGATGAAGCCGACCTGCCGGTAGTCGCCGCCGAACATCCGCTGGAGGAAGGATGCCGGCGTTTTGTCGCGCAGCAGCGCGAGCACGAAGGGCAGGCGGTCCCGGTAACCGAGGAGCCCGACGAGTTTGACGCCCTCGTTCCGGATCTGCCACCGCCCGTCCTTGAGGTATCCGTCGACCCGGTACTTCAGGTAGTCCTCACCCACGGACTCGATGAACGCCCGGTCGCGTCCCTTCGTGAACCGCCGGACCAGCGAGAACGGGGAAAGCGCGCGCGCGGAAGGTATGGCGGGGCCGGCATCGACTGCAGGGCCGGCGGGAGCGGCATCGACTGCAGGGCCGCCGGGGGCGGCATCGACTGCAGGGACGGCATCAACTGCATCGCCGGTGGGGCCGGCATCGACTGCGGGGGCGGTGGGGGCGGCATCGACTGCAGGGACGGCAGGGCCGGCATCATCCGGGCGGCCGTTGGAAAGGGCGATGTCCGGCGGCCTGCCCGTCAACATCTGGTCCAGATGGCCGACGATCCGGTCCAATCCGCCCCTGTCGAAGGTCTCCCGGACCCGCCGGCTCATGGCGTCCCGGCGACCGGAGTCGTCCAGGATCCCGAGGACCTCCCCGGCAAGGCGGGCGCCATCGACCACGCCGATGGTGCCGCCGTCCTGGAGGGAAACCGATTCGTACAGTACGCGGGCCGCGCCGCTCGATTCGAGCATCCTGGCGTTCGCGGCCTGGTGATCGCCGGGCGCGTAGGGCAGAGGTACCAGTATGGAGGGGATGCCGCAGATACCGATCTCGGTGACGACCCCGGCGCTGGACCTGCCGATGACCAGGTCGGCGGCGGCGTAGAACGTTTCGATTTCGTCGGCGTAATCCGACTGGTGGTACCGCGACAGTTGCTCATCGGCGAGACCAAGACGGTCCAGGCGTACCCGGGTGTCCTTTTCGGCGTGATAATCCGCACTTCGCGTCCGGCCGATGACGTGGACGACGTGGATTTCCGGCCGCGCGAGCAGACGCGGAAGCGCATCGATCACCGCCCGGTTGATGGAACGGGCGCCCGACGAAGCGCCAAAGGCGAATACGACCTTCGCGTCGGCCGGCAGCCCAAGCGTACGCCGTGCTTCGACGCCCGACACGGCGCCGATCTCCGTCCTGACCGGGTATCCGGCCCACGTCGCCTTCCCCGGAGGGAAATACCGTAACGAAGCTTCGAAAGAAACGCCGATGCGGTCCGCTATACGTCCTGCGAGCCGGTTGACCTTCCCGGGCACGACATTCTGTTCGTGGACAAAGCATCGACAGGCGCCCGAGAGACGGAGCGATTTGAGTATCCAATGGGCCAGGAGGACCGGACTGCTGGCGTAGCCGCCCGTAGCGACGATCATGCGGGGTCTATGCCTCATCAGGTGGAACAGGCTTTGCAGCACGCCGAACCCGGTGCAGACCGCGAATCTCATGAGCGCGAGAGGCCGCCTGCCGGCCGGCAGCCCGCGGGCGCGGACCAGGTGTATCGGATAACCCCGCTTCGGCACGAGGGCGGCTTCCATTCTTCCCCGCGCGCCGATGTATACGATGCGGGCTTCGGGATTCCGGGACCGCACCTCGTCGGCAATGGCCAGCCCCGGATAGACGTGGCCGCCTGTCCCGCCCCCGGTGAACACGTAGGTCACGGAGCCGGTTCCGGCCGGAGCATCGGCCGGCGTCTTTGGCGAAACATCCGGCGCCGCTTCGCTCGGTTGCCGTTCTGTATCCTGTTGCGGGGCTGTCTGAGACATGTACGGGATATCCGCTATCGGCAACGCCGTCATCCGGATGGAGCGCGCTGATCCGTACCGCCGGATATCGGTTCTGCCTCTTCGGTTCCGGAAGGCGTTCGATCAGAATCGAGGGTACTCCCACCACGTCGCGAAGCGCATCGGTCGGCTTCGCGGGGGTGTATTGAAATGTAGCGCAGTGTGCGGTACTGTCAAGCCGGAAAGTAACTTCAATGATGGCCTGCCCGGGGGGGCTTACCCGCATGTTTCCAAATGTCTGCCCGATATGCGTGCCAATGACATCATTCGTTTTTTATGACGACTACGATTTAACCCTCCAGGTTTTGCTCATCATTTCGACTGATAGATTCATGGGACAAGACGCTGTCAGATCTCGGTACAGGCGCGGCTGCAATACGGCAGTCATAGACGGTCGTCAATGGCGTGAGATGCCGGGAATGGGATAAAGAACGTGGTTCAATTTGGTGGTTTATGGACTCGTGAGAAACTGTAGATACTCCTACGATATCCTTGGTTACTGGTGATCTTCGTAACCGAAGTTGCTGCTGAACGTAATCGCCTATATCAACAGTTGACATAGATATGATTATTATATATGTTTATATGTATGCGAACCACGATACACATAGACGACTCCTTGTTCGCCGAGTTGAAGGGAATCGCTGCACAGAGCGGAAGGACGTTGACCGCCGTCATACACGACGCGCTTCGCGACTCGCTGTCTCGTCGCCGCAACACGGAGCGCCCCCCTGTCAATCTGCCGGTTTTCAATGGGACCGGCGTAATGCCCGGGGTGGATCTGAATGACTCGGCTTCTCTCCTTGATCTCTTGGAAGAGGGCGATGGTCCTTCCTGATGTAAACATCCTCGTAGCGGCGTATCGCGACGACGTGCCGGAACACGCGTCCTGTCGCGGGTGGCTCGAAAACGTGCTCAAGGGCGAAGAGGTCTTCGGCATGTCGGAACTGGTGCTGAGCGGGTTTCTCCGTATCGTCACTCATCCCCGTGTTTTTGCCCTTCCGAGTCCAGCGAACGAGGCGTTGGACTTCACACGAACGATCAGATCACAACCCCACTGTGTGCAGGTCTATCCCGGTCCCCGACATTGGGAGATATTCCAGCGTCTGTACCTGGACGCCGAAGTCCGAGGAAACCTGGTTCCCGACGCCTATCTGGCGGCTCTGGCCATTGAGTCCGGTTGCGAGTGGATTACGCTGGACCGTGATTTCGCGCGTTTTGGTGGGCTGCGTTGGAATCGTCCCCAGGCTGATTGACGCAGATGCCGGGCCAGAATTACAGTCGCGTCTGGTGGGCAATCAACTGCCGCCGACTTAAAAATCATCAATGATCCACGCTTCGGACAGTTCCGATTGGAGAAAATTCCGACGCGGTGCCAGTAAAACGTTTTCTTTATAATGAAGATACAATACGCGGTATGAACGTGACTGAGCGGTATGAACGTGACTGA
>CAZZNP010000067.1:945-3668 GCA_964655785.1 uncultured Gemmatimonadota bacterium | reverse complement strand
TGAAGTCAAGCCGCCCCCGTCAAGCAGGCAGGAGATCAGCCGAGCTGTTGTCTGAAGCACATGTGTACCCAGATTTAACGTCGGAGGCCAGACCATGTCCGATATCAAGACCCGTCCCACCGACGCCAGCGTGGAAGCGTTCATCGAGGCGGTGGACCATCCGCGCAGGCGGGAAGACGCCCGTGTCCTGCTGGATCTCATGGGCAGGGTGACAGGCGAAGAGCCCGTTATGTGGGGACCGTCCATCGTGGGTTTCGGACGTTACCACTACCGGTACGCAAGCGGACAGGAAGCCGACTGGCCCATCACCGGGTTTTCTCCGCGCAAACAGAACCTGTCGATTTACATCATGCCTGGTTTCGAGGCAAATGGAGAACTGCTTTCCCGCCTGGGCAAGCACAAAACCGGCAAGTCCTGCCTGTACGTCAACAAGCTGTCCGACGTGGACATGGACGTGCTGGAAAGCCTGGTGCGCGCGTCGGTCGCAGAGATGAAGCGAAGGTATCCGGATTGAAAGGACGGGCTTGCCGGGAGAGGCGTATTACCTGGCGGACGGGAGAGGCGTATTACCTGGCGGACGGGCGGGATGTAGTTCCTGGCGCGCCTACCGCTCAAGGGCTGATTTCGGCGGGTATCGCATAACGTAAAACCGGCCCGAATTAGTTTTAAGCGCAATCCAAGTATCCTTGACAAATCTCGACTAAAAGTATATAATCGTGTATGAACTAAAATCCGAATTCTACCTAGAATCCTGGTGGTTCGACGGTTAACTCATTTACGGAGGAAACAAATGCGAGGTATATTCGTACTGCTATCCATGGCGCTGGTCATGGGATGCGCAACCGAACCTGCGACCTTCGAAGAACTCGTGGACCGGTTGAACACCACGGAGCAGGATATCCGTGCCAAGCAGGAAGAGATTCAGACGACGATATCGACTTTCATCGCATCGAATCCCGAGCGGCAGGTCGATGCAGAATCGTTGACCAACATGGCGCTGAATCCTGATCACGAAGCCGTTCTGAACGAAATGCTGGCCAGTGAGTCGGACGTCTCGTACCGCGGTCTCGTGCAGAAGATCATCGATACCCGGGGCGAGGTCGCGGAACTGCAACAGCAGATGCAGGATCTTCGCGACGATCTCCCGGCGCCTTACACGGTTCAGCGCGGAGATAGCCACCTGCAGGTCGCGCTCCAGTACCTCATGGAGAATCACAGCCTGTCGGCCGCAGAAGCCCGCGACGTGGTGGAGCAGACCGCGCTGGTAGAGGACCTGAATGTCGGAAACCAGATCTGGCTGCTTTACAAGGACGGCATTCTCGGCACGTACGTGACGCAGGGCACGTCGGACATGTCGCCGGGCCGTGCGCAACGCATCGCCAGGGCGCGTATCAACCGCACCATCTCGACGCTGACTGAAGAACGCGACGAGGCCGAGGCCCGGGCGGCTTTCATCGCCGATTCGCTTGGCCAGGTCAAGGACATGCTCGATGAGCGTATCGTGTTCCTGCGCAGCGAGGAAGAGCGTCTCAACGGGCAGATCGCGATGTTGTCCGAAGCCCGCGACGAAGCGCTGGCGCAGCGGGATATGGAAGAGCAGGCAAAGCTCGCGGCCGAGATGAAGCTGAACTCTATCTTCTACGCGGTAAATACCATGGATCACTGGAAAGACTCCATGGTCATCAAGGATCCGTTCTTCGGCGGTCCCCGCGTCGAATCGCTCACCGGCGTGGACTTCTCTCAGTCCCAGGACCTGCGCGACGGCACGGTGCTCACGATCGAGCGGTCGGCCTTCCCTTCGCTTGACAGCATCAAGAAAGTAGACGTGTTCCCGCGCTCCTTCAGGGACGGCCAGGACTACGTCGTAGCATTCCATCCCTCGGGCGACAGGGTATCCATCGAATTGCTCGTACCGGATAATTTCGCCGGGCAGAACGTTCTTTTCGCCCTGAGAGACTAACGTCCAGATCCCTATCGAACAACTTGATTTACCAATACGAAACGTAGAAACGAAGGCGGGTGGCAGGAAGTCAGGCAACCCGCCTTCGTCTGCTTAGGAGCCGGGTTGCATGCAGTGGAAACAGGTACGCATCGTTCTAATTCTCGCAGTCATCTTCACCGCACTGTGGTATGTCTATCCTTCCTTCAGAACTTCCGCCTACTGGCAATACGCCCCCGTACAGAACGCCCTTACCCCGGAACAGGCCGAGGCGATTGATTCGGATCCCCTGTTGACCGCGGAAGACAGGGCAGCGCTCAAAGAACAGAACCTGACGAAGGCCGATCGCGACCGGCTTCAGGACCAGTCCATCCGCCTGGGTCTGGATCTCCAGGGCGGCGTGCACATCAAGCTCGAAGTGGACAAATCCAACCTGCCGGAAGAGGAAGCCATAGACGTGGTTGAACGGGCCATGCAGGTCATTTCGAACCGCGTCAACGAATTCGGCGTCACCGAACCGATCATACAGCAGGAAGGCGAAGACCGCATCATCGTCGAGTTGCCGGGGCTGAAGGACATCGACCGGGCAATGACCCTGATCAATCAGACCGCCCAGCTGGAGTTCAGGATGTTGCGCGACGGCATCGAATTGCGTTCGGTCGTCGAGCGCATAGACGCCCTGCTGGCTGCCCGCGATACCACGAGCGTCCCGGCGGATACGAGCGCCCTGATCCCCGAGGCGGGCTTTACGGCGGAACGCAACCCTTTCCTGGCCTTGATCGAC
>CAZZNP010000067.1:0-935 GCA_964655785.1 uncultured Gemmatimonadota bacterium | reverse complement strand
ATCGACCTCTCCGACAACGAGATCATCGTACCGGCGAGCAATACGGCCCGGGTGGACGAGATCCTGGCTCAGCCCCAGGTGCGGAGCTTCATACCGGATGGCGCGGAAATCCGGGCCGGCGTGCTGCGGACGACGGCCAGCGGACAACGCGTCCAGTCCTACTACTACATGAACGTCCGGCCCGAACTGACCGGAGCGGTGCTGGCGGACGCCTTCCCGCAGACCGGATCAGGCAGCGACATCGGCAGCATGGGCGTGGCATCGGTGGGTTTCACGACCACGGACGACGGCGCCCGGACCTTCTCCCGCGTTACAGGGAACAACATCGGCCAGCGTATGGCGATCGTACTCGACAGCCGGGTGTTCTCCGCACCGGTCATCCAGGGGCGCATACCCAATGGCCGGGGCGAGATCACCGGCATCAACTCGCTGGAAGAGGCCAGGGACCTCGCCATTGTATTGCGCGCCGGCGCTCTTCCCGCGCCTATGGAGATCATCAGCAAGTACGTCGTGGGTCCGTCACTGGGCGAGGACGCCATCAACTCCGGGAAGTGGGCCTCGATCCTGGGCCTCATCGCCGTCATGATCTTCATGGCGGTATACTACCGGACGGCCGGCTTCATAGCCAATTTCGCCCTGATCCTGAACCTCCTCTTCCTCCTGGCCGTCCTCGGCGCCTTCCAGGCTACGCTGACGCTGCCCGGCATCGCGGGTATCATACTGACCATGGGCATGTCGGTGGACGCCAACATCCTCATCTTCGAACGGATCAAGGAAGAGCTAAAGGCAGGGCAGAAAACGATCCGGCAGGCCGTGGACAGCGGTTACGGGAACGCGCTTCGCACCATCGTGGACGCCAATATCACTACGCTGATCACCGCTTTCGCCCTGTACGAGTTCGGAACCGGACCCATCAAGGGATTCGCCGTGACGCT
>CAZZNP010000066.1:0-20296 GCA_964655785.1 uncultured Gemmatimonadota bacterium | reverse complement strand
AACATATCGCACTTTATTTCTGGAAATGCATGGTCCGTTTCGACTGAATCTAGAACATGAGCGTTTCCGAAACTCCGAAAACCGATTTCCAGGATACGGCACCTGCCATCCATCCATCCGCGGGAAGCATGAACCGCGTCTGGCTGCTGGCCTATCCGATCATCCTGGCCAACATGTCCGAGACCCTGCTGGGCGTGGTCGACACCTACATGGTCGGCCAGCTCGGCGTGGCCGAGATCGGCGCCGTGGGCCTCGGGTCCATGCTCGCGTGGCTTTTCTATCTGCCGGTTCTGGGCCTGGCGATGGGAGTCAACACCTTCGTCGCTCAGAGCTACGGCGCCGGCAAACGAAAGGAATGCGGGTACATGACCTGGCAGGGGCTGTACATGGCCCTTGCCAGCGGCGCGATGATTTTGCTCGTCATCCCCTTCGTACCGCAGTTGTTCGATATCGCAGGGCCTTCCGCCGAGGTAAAGCGCCTGGGCGTCACTTATCTGCAATGGCGCCTGATCGACGGTCCGGCCTTCATGGTCGCCATGACGGCCGCCAGTTTCTTCCGCGGAATCGGAGATACGAAAACGCCGATGAAGATCGGCATAACCATAAATATCATCAATGTCATCCTCAACTACGGATTGATCTACGGCCACTTCGGCCTGCCCCGCCTGGAGGTGCAGGGATCGGCCATCGGTTCGGCCCTGGCCGGCATCATGGGCGGAGGGATCTACCTCGTCCTGTTTCTGTCCAAACGGCTGCGGCCGTATGCCAGCCGTACCGTTCCCCGGCCCCGGTGGCTGGACCTGGTCCGGCTTTTCAGGGTAGGCGCGCCGATCGGCCTTCAACGGTTCCTCGATATCGGCAGTTTCGTCATTTTCGCCGCCATCATCGGAAGGCTTGGAAACGCCCAGCTGGCCGCGAACCAGATCGCCATCCAGCTGATGTCCATTTCCTACATGATCGGCCTGGGCATCGGCATGGCCGCTTCCACGCTCGTGGGCCAGTACATCGGCGCGAAACGCGTAGATCTCGCGGAGCGCAGCGCTTACAGCGCCTTGAAACTGGCCATTGGCATCATGGTTTTCATCGGCCTGAGCTTCCTGGTGTTTCCCGAAACGCTCGTCTCCCTGTTCAACGACGATTCCGACGTCATACGCTACGGCAGGCAGGGACTTCTGTACGCGGCGCTCTTCCAGGCCTTTGACGCCCTCGCCGTCATATTCATCGGCGCATTGCGCGGGGCCGGCGACACCCGGTGGACCGCCCTGGCCGCCTTCATCGGCGCGTGGGTGATCTTTTTGCCGCTGACCTACTTGCTCGCCTTCACACTGGACCTTAATTTCTGGGGCGCATGGCTTGCCGCGACCTTCTATATCTGTCTCCTCGGTATAGCCTGTGTCTACCGGTTCCGGCAAGGCGCCTGGAAGGAAATGGTCATTTGAAAGCGCGTCTATGGGCATGACGAGGGAGTCCTGCATAGAGAGAGGAAATGCAATATAGCGACATTTTACCGATGGACGACGGTTACCGATGAACGAGGATTTACAACAAGAGAATGGAGTATAAAGTGTCCAATAAAAAGAAATGCCTGATGATCGGGGCCGGCGGCATGGCCGGCGGTTGGATACGACGTTTCTACCCCAGGTTCGGCGACCGGCACGAAATCGTCGCCCTGGTGGATATCGATGCGGATGTGCTGAATGACGCCGGGGACTTTCTCGGTTTGTCCCGGTCCCAAAGGTATACGGACATGGAGACCGCCTTCGGAGAGGCGGACGCGGACTATTGCACGATCGTGATTCCACCGGCCGTTCACCGGGACGCCGTGATGCTGGCGGTGGAACGAAAGCTGGACATCCTGAGTGAAAAACCGATTGCCGACACGTGGCCCGCATGCGTAGATATACAGGGCGGTCACGGAAGCCGGCCTGAAGATGCACGTGATACAGAACTACCGCTATTCCAGCCGCATGCTGACCATGCGGCAGGTGCTGCGGGACGGAGAACTGGGACGGATCAACCACATCCAGGGCCGCTTTGCCGCGGACTACCGGGAGTACGGCGCCTGGGGCGCTTTCCGCTACGAAATACCGCACACCCTGCTCGTGGAAGGCGCCGTGCATCACTTTGACATGATGCGGAATCTGTCGGGGGGAGACTGCAAGACGATCGCCGGGTGGGAGTGGAACCGGCCGTGGAGCACCTTCCAGGGGGATTGCTGCGCCATGTACGTGATGGATATGACGAACGGGGTGAAGGCGGCCTACGAGGGTTCGTGCCTCGGCGCCGCCGAACAGAACAGCTGGCACGGGGAATACTACCGGGCGGAATGCGAAGACGGCGCCGTCGCCATCGGAAGCGACGGGGTCACGCGCATGTACAGGCATTCGCCCGGAAAGGGCATGTGTATCGAAGACGTCAGTCCGGTCGTTTCCGAATACGACGGTCATCAGTGGCAGATCAACGAATTCCTTGAATGGCTCGACGGCGGCCCCGCGCCCGACACGTGCCTTGAGCATAACATCCGGAGCGTGGCCATGGTGTTTGCCGCCATCGAGGCCTCGCGGACCAGCAGTTCCATTGACGTGGAGGAGATGGTCGAACAGGTAACAGGAACCGCCTGAGAGAGGTTCGGATACCAAGCTTATGCAGAATCAGAAAATACCATTTATAGACGCCTTTTTACGCCTGGAATCCGCCAGCGGCATCCTGCTGATGCTGGCCACCGTCCTGGCGATGATATTCGCGAACTCGTTCCTGGAACCCTTCTACCATTACCTGCTCGAAATACCCATCCAGATCCACATCGCCGCGCTGGATATCAACAAACCGCTGCTGCTCTGGATCAACGACGGCCTGATGACCATCTTCTTCTTTCTCGTGGGCCTGGAACTGAAGCGCGAGTTCCTCGAGGGAGAGCTTTCCAACCGGCGGAACATCATCCTCCCCGGCGTGGGCGCAGTCGGCGGCATGCTGATCCCGGCGCTGATCTATCTCGTCTTCAACAGCGACGATCCCTCCACCTGGCGGGGCTGGGCCGTTCCGGTCGCGACGGACATCGCATTTACCCTTGGCGTGCTGACCCTCCTCGGCACGCGCGTGCCGATCTCGATCAAGGTATTCCTGACCTCGCTGGCCATCCTGGACGACATCGGGGCCATTGTGATCATCGCGGTGTTCTACACGGCGGAGATATCGATGACGGCCCTGCTGGTGGCCGCGGGATGCGTGCTTGTGCTGGTCTTCCTGAACAACAGGAACTGGGTCTCCCACAGTTCCTACATGATGGTCGGCGTAGTCCTGTGGATCGCCCTGCTGAAATCCGGGGTGCACGCGACGCTGGCCGGCGTGATCCTGGCCGCATTCATCCCCATGCGGTCCAGGACCGACCCCGACGTCTCTCCGCTCAAGATCCTGGAACACGATCTGCATACCGTCGTGGCCTTCGTCATCCTCCCGGTCTTCGCCTTTGCCAACTCCGGCGTCATGCTGTCCGGCATTACGGCCGAACAGGCACTGCATGGCGTACCCGTCGGTGTCGCCCTCGGCCTGTTCCTGGGCAAGCAGATCGGGATCTTCGCGCTTTGTTGGCTGTTCATCAAGCTGAAGGTGGCCGCGCTGCCCAAGGGGATGACCTGGGCCGGTCTCTACGGGGCGAGCGTCCTGTGCGGGATCGGGTTCACCATGAGCCTCTTCATCGGTTCCCTTGCCTTCGGGGAGTCATCAATCCACGACATGTTCGACGAAAGGCTGGGGATCATCGTGGGATCGCTGCTGTCCGGCGTGTTGGGTTACGTCGTCCTGCGATACAGCCTGCCGCCCGCCGAAGAAAAGAAGGTCGAGCCTGTAGGAGAAGAGGTCGAGCAGGCGGTGTGAGGAACAGGGAGTAGGGCCATTCGACTCCGAAGCGGCTTTTTGCGTAGACTGGAATCCGCCAGCGGCATCCTGCTGATGCTTGCGACCGCCCTGGCCATGGTGTTCGCGAACTCGTTCCTGGAACCCTTCTACCATAATTTGCTGGCAATACCCATCCAGATCCAAATCGCCGCGCTGGATATCAACAAACCCCTACTGCTCTGGATCAACGATGGTCTGATGACCATCTTCTTTTTCCTCGTGGGACTTGAGCTGAAGCGCGAGTTTTTCGAGGGCGAGTTGTCAAACCGGCGTAACCTCATCCTGCCCGGCGTCGGCGCCATCGGCGGTATGGCGATCCCCGCGCTGATCTATCTCGTCTTCAACAGCGACGACCCCTCCACCTGGCACGGTTGGGCCATTCCGGTGGCCACGGACATCGCCTTCACCCTGGGCGTGCTGAACCTTCTCGGCACGCGCGTGCCCATCTCGATCAAGGTCTTTCTAACCTCGCTGGCCATCATGGACGACATTGGCGCGATCCTGATCATCGCCCTGTTCTACACGGCGGAAATATCGGTGACCGCCCTGCTGGTAGTGGCGGGCTGCGTGCTCGTGCTGTTCGTCCTGAACAACAAGCACTGGAATTCCCACAGTTCCTACATATTGCTCGGCACTGTCCTTTGGATCGCCCTGCTGAAGTCCGGAGTCCACGCGACGCTGGCCGGCGTGATCATGGCTATATTCATTCCCATGAGGTCCAGGACCGCTCCTGGTATCTCGCCGCTCAAGGTTCTGGAAAACGATCTGCATGTTGTCGTGGCTTTCGTCATCCTCCCCATCTTCGCCTTCGCCAACTCCGGCGTCATACTGAGCGGCATTACGATCGAGCAGGCGCTTCATGGCGTACCCGTCGGAGTCGCCCTCGGCCTGTTCCTGGGGAAGCAGATCGGGATCTTTGCACTGTGCGGGCTTTTCATCAAGCTGAAGGTGACTGCGCTGCCCAAGGGGATGACCTGGACCGGTCTCTACGGAGCAGGTGTCCTGTGCGGGATCGGGTTTACCATGAGCCTTTTCATCGGTTCTCTGGCCTTCGGCGACACCGAGTTACACGACATGTTCGACGAAAGGCTGGGCATCATCGTAGGATCGCTGCTGTCGGGCGTGACAGGCTACGGGATCCTTCGATACAGCTTGCCTCCTGCCGAAAACAAGGTCGAGCCTGTCGAGGAAGAGCTCGAGCAGGTAGTGTGAGGGGCCACCCGCCTTGCCCAGTCCAAGACCGTAGGAATTCGTTCCTTCGTATCCCTCGCGGTAGTTGGTAAATTGGGTTATTGGGGGTCGAGCCATATCAGCCTGTTTTCACAGGATTTCGATTCCTAATTCCTCACTTCAATAATCCAGTCCACTGGCTGCCGTTCAATATTACCGCTTGGCGTTAATAACACGTGACGTTATTATATACTTGCATAATCATATCGTTCAAAGGCCGAACCACCGAAGTCGAACTAGTAGATTATCATTAAAGAGGTAAAAATGCCTTCTGCCGTAATACCCCCGATTCATCCCGGTGAGATACTCAAGGAAGAGTTTCTCGAACCATTAGGCCTGAGCCAGTATCGTGTTGCGGTAGATATTTCAGTTCCCCCGCGCCGCATTAACGAGATCGTTCACGGCAAACGCGCCATATCCGCCGACACGGCTTTACGTCTGGCACGCTATTTCGGTACCACGGACCGATTCTGGCTGAATCTGCAGACACATTATGACCTGGAGTTGCAGAGGGATCGATTGGGAGAAAGATTGGAGACGGAAGTACGGGTTCTGGATCGTTCGAACTGAAACTGGAAACATCCATATCCCACCATCCTGCATACTTTCCCACCCTGATGTCCGAAGCCGGGGTAAGTCTTAACTCCATCCGATGTGTGGAACCATTCGGCGACGGCGGGCGGGCCGCGCTGATGGAGTACAAACCGGGACAACTCCTTGGAAACGTGGTAGATGCCCTGCCCGAAACCCAGCGCGCCGAGGCCTGGCTCGACTGGGAGTACGCGTGGTTGGGCGATCCGGCCTGGGATCATGCCAGTATGGACATTTTCCGGTTGAAGCCGATCGGTCCCACGCCGGCCGCTTTCTTTGAAGGATACGGCGCAGTTCCGAAAGATCCTGAACGGACGATCTACGAACTCTCCATTTATCTTTGGATGGCCAACCAGTACCTGGATGGAGAGGTGGACGAGGAGCGGGTACTCATGCCCACCTACGAAGCAGCGATGCGATACCTGGGCCGGGTCGACGAAGTGGTGGGAAGGATCGATGGAGCGCTCGAAATGTGCTGATCATCTTTTTCTATGAAAAACTGTATGGTTTTCCTCTCGTTTTCCTTGACTTATACTAAACATATGTTTAGTATAAGAGTTACGCGAATGGGTTCCGAAATGGAGCATCGGGATTCCGCCAGCCATAGCGATCCTGCGGCGAGAGGAGCATCGAATGTACACCGCATACACGGGGAACAGCCACTACTGCTACAGCAACAGTCTGCACATGTGTCTGAAGCACGCCGGCATGGCCAATCTCCCGGACGCCAGCCTGTTGGAATGCATGACAGGCATGCCCTTCGGCGCCCTGTTCCTGCGATTCGAAACACCCCTGTTCTTTCCCAGCCACGCAGATGTCAATCCACACAGCGGGCTGTCGCACGCTCTAAGCACCCTGGGATGGACCTGTACCCTATGGCAGGGTGACGATGCCGAGTCAGCCCTCAGTGCATTAAAGGAATCTCTTGGGGCCGGGCCCGTGCTGCTTGGCCCCCTGGACGCGGGTTTTTTGCCTTACGACCCGAATCACAGGCTGAAGCGCGGGGGCGACCATTTCATTGTGGTCCTGAAACTCGACGGCGACCTAGTTCAAGTACATGACCCGCAATTCTATCCATTCGCCGTAACGCCGGCCGACGACCTCATGCGCGCATGGAATGCTACCGACCTCGGCTACGCAACCTGTGCATACACCCTGCGCGGTGATTTTCGAGAAGAACGGCATGTGTCGACTGATGACATGCTGAAGGATACCCTGGAAAACGCACGAAAACTGATTCATGCGTCCGCCTCCGGTCCGGTCTTTATCGGAGGTTCGCAGGCGTTCCGGCTGGCCGCCGAAGTGATCCTCGGTCAACCGCCGAAAACTTTCGCGGGGATGCTGGTCCATTTCGTCCTTCCGATAGGCGCCCGGCGCTGCCTGGATGGGGCTGATTTCATGAAGTCGCTCGGCCACGCGGAAGCCGCGAAGTGGATGGTGAAGAAAGCCGAGTCGTATGGTCTGGCGCAGTACTATGCCACTCGGGAAGACTGGAAACGCACGGGTGAGCTTTTCGAGCAACTGGCGGAGATTGAAGACAGGATCGCGGAGTGTCTATAATCAACTGTGACTTGGAGGGTTGATACGACCAACCTGGATTTACTTCGTCCTCTACTTTAATGGTTTTACCTTGTCCTCTAGGTGAAGATATCGGACAGGAAGGTGGCGAACAGGAAGATGCCGGTCAGGAAGATGGCAGACAGACTGGATTCGCATGCCGGGAGGATGTAGATATGAAACGAGTTGCCTACAACAAGCTTGTGCGGGACAGGATACCCGAAATCATCGCAGTTGCTCGATGATTTGAGATAGTCAAAGAAGGTCGAACAAAGTTGACGGGCGGATTGGCATACCCCTTCCCTTCCAGGACCATGGAAGGCGCGTGGGTATGCGCCTGGGATAAACAGGCGGGTGAGTTGATTGAGTTTATCCCGAGTAACTATTTACTCTGTCCCGGAAAATACGCCGCGGAATACACGTCGCGCGAAATTGCGCAGAATTTCAACTCAACGCATTTCATGCTGGAAACAGAGCAAAGCCTCGACCAGTTGAAGTCAGTGGCAGAAAAACATGAACTCTACCACCGATTCCGGCCGAGGCTTGGCGGACCGCTCTATGAAATCTGGCTGGAATCCCAGATCCTGGTCGAATTCGTATCCGACGAGATCAGAAACCTCGACAGCTGAATACGAACTCAAACCCCGTTCGTCCTCAAATCCCGGTCATCTTCGAATCCCGGTCATCTTCGAATTCCGGTCATCTTCGAATTCCGGTCATCTTCGAGTCACGGTCACCCAGAAATCATCCCCAGGATCTCTACCAGGTGATCGGTGGAAGGCCGGTCGAAGGGGTCCGATCCCACGTACTTGAACCTGAGGATGCCTTCCTTGTCGATGATGAAGGCGGTGGGTATGACTTCCGTTCCCTTGTCAATCTCTTTCTGGATCTTGAACTTGTTCGGTATAGCCCGGTCCGGGTCTGCGAGTACGGGAAAAGAAAGCGCATCCCGGGTGACCTTCGACTTGGCGACGAAATCCTGGGTCTGTTCCAGGTCTTCAGGATTGATGAAGAGAAGTTCCGTGTCGAGTGCCGCTATTCGTTCGTAGTCTGATTGCAACTGCCCCAGTTGCCGTAAGCAAAGGGGTCACCAGTAGCCGATCCAGCCGCGGTCGACGACCACCAGCAGGTTCTTGCTGCCCTTGTAATCGGCGAAGTTGACGGTCTCGCCGTTCACGTCCGGCAGGCTGAACTCCGGTGCGGCCTCGCCCAGTCTCGGCGCCAGGTTTCTGGGTTGGGCATCGGCGGTTTCCGCCACCAGGCCGACCAGCGCCAGGGCGAAACACCACCGCGCCAGGGCGCGAATCATGTGGTCCATAGTCTTCCTCCTCGTTTCAGAAGTCATCCATCCTGCTTCAGAGCAATTCGCTTGCGTTTTGTTCCCCATAATATAACCTACCCCGGTACGTCCGTTAACTTCAAAATTTAAGTCTGATTGACGGCACACAATTATGACCCAATCAATTCAAGGAGCCGCCTTCCCATGAAACCAGGCATTACGCAACTCTGTCTCAGCCGCCAGGATCTTGAAGAGGACCTCTCGAAGGCTCGGAGCCTGGGATACGAGGCCATCGAACTGGTCTTCTCCGACGATGGATCACCGAGTATAGATGCCTCGCCAGCGGAGATCGCGGCCGTCGGGGACGCTTGCCGGGACCACGGACTCGAACTGAGTTCCATGATTGCCATCCGAAAGGACGCCGGTTCCCTGTTGTCGCCCTCGGCCGACGAACGGGCGAAGCGGGTGGCCATCCTGCAGCGAGGATTTGAAATAGCCGAGATCCTGGGTGTGGACGCCCTCCTCCTTCATCCCGGAGCGCTCGATCCGAAAAGTTCGTACGGCACAACCTGGGACAACTTCCGCGATGCCCTGCGCGGCCTCGCGCCCGAAGCGGAACGCCGCGGAACCCGTATCGGCATCGAGAATGTTTGGAACCAGTTCATGTTGAGCCCACGAGAAGCGCGGCAACTCGTCGACGAGGTCGGATCGCCCGCCGTAGGTATCTACCTGGACACGGCCAACATGATCCTCTACGGCTACCCGGACATGTGGATCAAGGAGCTGGGCCAACGGATCTTCAAGGTGCACGTGAAGGATTTTCGCCGGGGCGAAGGGGCGTGGGTCCAGTTGATGGACGGCGACACGGACTGGCCTGCGGTCATGGCCGAACTGCGCGGCATCGGTTTCGACGGCGCCCTGGTCAGCGAGGTAGGGGGCGACGATGACGCCATGGGGGAAACCGTCGAACGCATCCGACGGATCATCGCGCTGTAGGATTTGGATCAGCGTGCCTTCGAGATGGCCTCGGCGTACTTGATCACGCCGTTTACGTAGGAATCGATGGGGTTGTAGCTGAAGAGGGCCTTCCGGCGAGCGGCGTCGGCTGTAGTGTATTTACCCCGTTCGTTGAGGTACTTTGCCACGCTCATGATGGCATCCGGCCAGGAATGCAGGTCGATGGTACCGTCCCCGTCCCCGTCGGCGGCATGGGGCATGCTGGCGGGCATGAACTGGGGATAGCCGATGGCGCCAGCCCACGAACCGTGGAGCGAAAGCGGGTCGACACCGGTCGCCTTGCTATGGCGCAGGAGGGCCACCAGGTTGCCGACGCACCGGCGGCGTATCTTGGCGAATCTTTCCTCCTGCCTGCGGACCACTTCGGCCGAGGCAAGCGGATCGGCCTCACCCCCGGCCTTTATTCTGCGGACCGCCTCCTGCTGCGCCTCCTCAAGGTACAGCAACTGGGCTACCAGGACGTTGAACACGCGGTAATTGCCCGTGAATTCGCCGAGTCCGGACTCCCACATCAGGATGGACACAATATCCTTCGGGGCCACGCCGTAGGTCTGTTCGGCCCGGCCCAGCAGTTCTTTCTGCTCCTCCAGAAAAGCGACGCCCCGCTTCACACGCTTCTCCGTTAGAAAAACGCGCGAGATATCCTCGTGTGCCTTGTTCTGTATCTGCACGCTACGTGGCGTGGCCACCTTGATCAACTGGGAATTGTAGACTTCGCGGCTTTCGGGCCGGTCGAACAGTGCCAGGAACTCCGCTTCGGATACCGGAGATCCGCCGCCCCGTTTCGCTGCCAGGCGTTTGACCAGGTCGGGAAGATAGGACGCCGCGGGATGTGTCCGTGGTAGATCTACAATCGCAGCTTTACGCAGCTCCCAGGACTGTGGGATATCCGATGCCCCGGCGTGGTACGGCAGGGCCAGAATTAGAAATACCAGACTGGCAATTACAAATGTCCAGCGCGACGATCTACCGAGTTTGTTCATTTGAGCGTTCCGGGGATGGAAGTCCAGTGATTGTAGTTCTGAATTGAATTTCGAACACACTTATTTACGGCGATTGGACCGGGCCTGTCAAGATCATTGTGCCGTCTCGGGGCATTTTCCTTATGTTCCTTATTTTCAATAGGTTATATCTTTTCAATTCGTGCCGTGGCGATTACGGTCCATCGTATTTCAAAACAGTAGTTTCTTCAACTCGTGTTTCTTCGTGAAGTAGATCCCGTCCCTGTCCATCGGACCGGGATTCTGGAAGGCGGACCGTTCGTGGTGGACCGTGGTAACGACGCCGGTGGCGGGATCGAACCGGTAGAAACAGTCGGTCGTGAATCCGTACACGTCGCCATCCGGACCGGCCTGGATGCCTCCTTCCAGGGATCGCCCCGCGGGCAATGAAACCAGGTGCGTGAACTTTCGGCCGCCGGGATCGAATACGAAGATGCAGGATTCAGCTTCGGTCCGGGCCGTCCCGCATAGCAGGCCGCCATCTATAACGGCAAGTGCGTCGACCGCTGTAACCTCAGCAGTTGCCTCGACAGGAAGCCGGCCTTCCCACACCTTTTCCTCCGCCTCGTAGTCCCAGAGGAACAGCGACGCCTGATCCACCCGGGGCTGCGTACCCGTGCCACCCTGGATCGTCGTCCCAACTGCCAGGAGACCATGGGCCTCCAGCCAGGCCAGCGCCCAGCAACTGCCCTCCCCGGCTATATCGCGGTAGGTCCCGAACGCCTCCGTGGCCGGATCGTACCAGGAAAGCGGACCGCCCCACATGCCGTAGTTCGGTATCGAGGCCGTCCAGACCCGGCCCATCGGACCGGCGACCATGGAGCGTGGTCGATAGGATATTTCATCCATGCGGCCCAGGTCCCGGGGGTTGCTGCCGGGATCCTTCCCGAACTGATAGGGCAGGGCAGGATCGTAGACGGACAGCATGGCGCCGGGGTAGGAGCAGATGTAGAGTTTTCCGCCCATGTTGGCCATGGAGTAGGCTTCCCCGGTCGCGGAGGTGCACACGCCGAGGTCGTCCATGGCCTGAGATTCGGGCTCGTACCGGAACAGGTGCAGAGGCAGGATGCTCGACCCGTAAAGATTGTCATCGGGGCCGCGGTGTACCAGGAATAGCTCGCTGCCCGCCGATTCATAGGTAACGGGAATCGTACGCGTCGTGCCGGTATCCGGATGGGATATGGCCATCTCGTGAAACATCTGGGTCTCACGGTCCGCGAAATCCGCCGTGGATCCGTCCGACAGGGTAAGGGGCGGCGCCGGATCCGGAAGTTCGCCCACGGGTTCGGCTTCGAAACCGTCCAGCTTGAAATCGCCCTCGGTCGACTTGATGTATAGCTGGCCGTCGACCGCCCTGAACAGCGACAGGGAACCTCCGTCCTCCGTAACCACCACGGGTCCCACGGTCCTGCGCTCTCCCGATTCCGGATGGAAGACGACCACGTGCGGTCGCGTCATCTTGATATTGCAGGCGATCGTCCCCCTGGAACCGACATAAGGATAGCAGTACATGTCGATCTCGTCCATCCGGCCGTGACGGGTGAATACGCCTGTCGCGGGATCGTAGCTCGTCAGGCCCGCCGACCCGTAGCAACCGATCCAGACCACGCCGTTGTCATCTTCATCCATGTTGCAGGGGAAGGTATCGTCGGGCAGGTTGATGGCGCCGAGGTCGTCCAGTCGCTCCGATACGGGATCATAGCGGTAGAGGTGGCCGGCATAGGCCGCACCGATGTAGATCCGGCCATCGCGGGTTCGAAGTGCGCCAGTGGGAAAATTGGCGGTGGGATCGGATGACGTTGCCTGGGAAGTCGTGCCGGTGTCCGGGTCGATTTTCACGACGGTAAATCCTGCGGCCTGCTGACCCATGACGGCCACCAGGCAGTCCCGGCCGGCCGCGTCCAAGGTGGGGAAGACCCGGACCCAGTTGACGCTGCGGACCGGTATGCCGATAGTTTGTATCGATGAGATGGCGTTTATCCTTTCTCGGTATCGTGGGATCGCCGTATGACGCGGGATCGCCTCTCTAAGCGTGACCGCTACTCCGTGTCGCTGGACTGCTTCTCTGCGTCTCGTGAGCGCCGCCGCGCTTCTTCGGCGAAGATGGCCACGGTTTCTTCCAGGGTACGGCCGCGGTCCACGGTCTCGGGCCGTTCGTCCCCGATGGGGCTCTCGGCGATCAGGCGGAAAATGTGTTCCGCGCCTTCGTGAAATCCGGGTGATACCCCGGCGCGTTCGTAGGTCGCCGCGATCTCCCGCATTTCACCGATCCAGCGGAAGGCTTTGGCCGACAGGCTGTTGACACCACCCATCGCCTTGAGCCGCTGGGACTGGCTCTCGGCGAATTCCGCCAGCAGCTCCTCGCCCAGGCCCATGACCTCGGCGGCGGTGAGTGCCGCGGCATGAAGGGCTGAAGTCCCCTTGGTGACCGAGGCGTAACACATCTTTATGCCCGACGCCCGGCCTACTTCGCCGCCCAGCGGCCGGACGAGAATGCCGTGACCGTCAAGCTGCGTAAGGACGGCTTCGTGGGGGCCCGAAGCATAGAAGCGGGTCTTTTCGCGGTCGCTCGGAGGGCCACCGATGATGCCGGCGTCGATGAAGCGCCCGCCGGCGCCAGTGATGACCTTGTCGATCTCCCTCGCCGAATCCGGCGAGACGGCGTTGCAGTCCGCATAGGCCGGCGCGGATCCGGTCCGCTTCATCACATCCGCCACCTTGCGGGCGAGCGCCAGGGCCTGGTCGGGCACCAGGATGGCCAGTATAAGATCGGAGGCGCGCAACAGTTCATCCAGCTCCGGCTCATCCCGGATGCCCGCGGCCGCCGTCAGCGTGCGTGTTCTTTGGCTACGGCCCGTCAGACAAGTGGCCACGTCGAACCCGCCCTCCATGAGACATCGCCCCACGGTATGACCCATTTCTCCGGGGCTCAATATGGCGATTCGGTTCACTCGCATGATCGTCTCCCCGCCGGCCGACTCTTTGCCGGCCGTCAGGTCCGGTAAAATCCCTGCTGTTCGTTCCTCTGCCGGCCGTCTACAGCCGGTAAAATCCCTGCTGTTCGTCCCTCTGCCGGCCGTCAGGTCCGGTTCCTTCTGGCCACCATGCGCCGGATCACCCGGTGGCCTTCGTCCACGTCCTCCTCGTAGAGCACGGTTAACAAGCCTTCCGGAAGTCTGGACGCGGGTTCGCCCTCCTTGAAGCACCAGTCCCGCTTCTGCGAGGGCCGGTACCGCAAATGTTCCAAGGTAAAGCCCTGCCAGGCGATGAGTCCACCGGCGCCGACCGAGGGCCAGGCATAATCGAAGACCGCTGCCTCCCAGTACATCACGCAGAATACCAGGGCGTAGTGCCGACCTGCGGGAGGACGCCAGACATTGAGATCGGCCTGCACCAAATCCAGCCTGGAATCCAGTCCGCATGCTTTAGCCGCCTCAGACAGGCGATCCAGCGCTTCGTCGGAGATGTCCACGGCCAGCACGTCCCGGCCCGATTCTGCCAGCGCCAGCGCCTGGCCGGAGATGCCGCAGGCCAGCTCGAGTACGGGCCCCTCCGGGATGCCTTCGGACATAGCCCGATCGAACAGTGGGCAGGTGTCCTTTGACTGCAGCCGTTTTGGCTCCTGGTACCGGGCATTCCACTTCAGTCGGTCGGGATGGTCTTCGAGTAGATGGGAGTGGGATTCGGTGTTCTTCAATGTGTATACACTTCCGATTGCCGCTTCCGCTTCCGGTTGCCGCTTCCGATTGCCGCTTCCGCGGGATCGACTACGAAAGGTTCGACTATGGCCGGACTTCCTGCGCCACGACGAGAATGTGGTATCCCTGTTTCACCGGCTGACGGAACGACTGGGAAAGCACATACCCGTCCACCCCCGCGCGGACCGGCCAGGGCGGATCGTCCACGCGGTAGAAATCGTGCAGGTTGCCCACGACCTGTCCCGCCTTCACGTACTCGCCACAGGCCATCAGGGGTTGGTAGTGTCCCGGAAAGGGCGCCGGCACGTAGCATGCCCGGTCCACTATGGCCGTAAGTTTCTGGGTGCCGTCGGCGTGATGGGCGATGGGCTGGATGTCCCCTTCGAGTTGGCCATGATGAATGGCCGCGGCCCGTATGCCGTGCCGCGCGTAGCGTACGCCGTCCGGATTGACCGCCTCGCCCCAGCCCAGTTCCGTACCGATGGTAATCTTCCCCAGCCGTTCCGACTCGCTGACCATGAGTCCGGGCGTTTCGTTCTGGTACACCATGACGAATGGCGTGCCGAACCAGCGGGCGGTGTCTTCGATGACCTTCGCCTGGACCGGATCATCCACCTCGTGGTAACTGGAACACTGCGCGAAATCGAGCTCGCCGCCGCCGGAGTGGATGTCTGTCACCACGTGCACGCGAGGCCAGAGGTATTCCCGTACGAAATGAGCGATCCGGTGGGTGATGCCCGCGAGAGCGGGCGAAGTACCGGCGCCGTCCACGAAAGCCCGGTTGAAGTTGACCCCGTCATCGGCATCGCTCGCCCGCCTGCCCACGTGGAACGCCGCGGGATTGAGCACGGGAATGAAGATCAACCGGCCCCTGACTTCATCCGGCTCGATCTCCTGAAGCAGGCCCTTGATCGCTACCGGTCCTTCGTATTCGTTGCCGTGATTGGCCCCGGTGGCGAGAAGCCCTTCGCCCTCGCGGATATCGGGACCGGCCATGACCGTCAGGGGGATGAGATAGTCCGCCCAGAGGGAATCGTGTTCGAGGGCGACCCAGTAGTCCCGGCGTCCGGGTGAGTCGAGGTCGAGCCCGTCGGGTCGCACAACTTCACGGGGCATGCGGGTCTCCGTTTGTTTCTGTTTGAACGAACAATGTACATCGAACCGGACGGCCGGGCTGCCACGCATTCCACGACCATTACGCTTCACACCGAGACGCCGAGAAGGCCGTGCTCATCGCGCTTCATTCCGAGCTGCCAGACAATCCGCGTCCAGCACGCTTCATTCCGGGCTGCCACGCATTCCACGACCATTACGCTTCACACCGAGACGCCGAGAAGGCCGCGCTCATCGCGCTCATCGCGCTTCATTCAGGGCTACCAGGCATTCCACGCCCATCATGCTTCACACCGAGACGCCGAGAAGGCCGCGCGTTACCTGGAAATCGGTGTTGCCGAGGACCGAGGCCCGGGGCGTGTACATCCTGGCAGCTGTTTTCCGGATCAGGGCCAGCACGCCAGATCGCCATTCCTCCGGACCGCCGTTCAGAATGAGGTCCACGTCTTCGTGAAAAGGTACGGGAAGATCATCCGCACCGACCATGAGCACCGGAATCATGGGATGGCCGGGCAGTGGATGGCTGCCGACACCGGCGGCGACCAGTTCCACACCCGCCGCGCCCAGTCCGGTAACGGTCTCCACCCAGTGGGTCGTCTGCGTTTCCATGACGTGCAGCCCGGGTACCGATACCGGTTCGCTGTAGGTCAACGACGGCTTCACGTCACCGTCCACAAGGTGTCGCATGAAAGTTGGATGATTGAGCAACGCGGCGTTGTCGGGTACGACGACCGTTCCACCCTCGTTAACGACATCGAGGATCAATTGCGAAAGCGCTTCGGCAACTTCATCGGATAGCGGATCGGTCGCGGCCACCCCCAGCCTGAGATCAGAAAGGCCGGCTTCGCCCGTGACCGGGCTCTCACTGCCGTCCAGGGTCTCTTTGAACCAATGCTCAATGCGATCGATTACCTTCTCGATGCCGCCGTCGAGCTGTACGCTGGCCCAGCCGAATCCGTCGGGATTCATGCCACGGTCGAGCAGCTGCTCGCGGTAGAAATCATTATGCGTTCGCTCGCAGCCATGCTCCAGAAGCAGGGCGGCCGCCGTCATCGGGTGGGTCAGGTAACCGGTCATGGTACGGATATACATCTCCTCCGACATGCCGCCCGATGCGCCGCACCCCTCGGTGTGTACCAGGGCGACGAAACGGGATATGCCGGCGCCGCGTCCCACGCTTTTTGCACTCAGCCGTTCCGCGGCCATGCGAGCGATCTGTCCCGAACACAGGCTGGTGGGCAGTATCAGGCCGACGCGGTCGGTGGCGAGGGTTCCCTTCGATTCATACATGGGTATCTTGAAAGAAACAGGGGGCGTCGACTCCCCGTTCGGACGGACCCTCAGTGGCCTGCCCGCCGGCGCTGGCCGGTCGCGGAGGATCTGCAGCCGGCTCCGATCTGTCTGCCGCCAGTCCCGCCAGATCTGGGTCTGGCTGTGGCCCGCCCTTTCGCCGCGGGTCAATTCGCCCGAGGCTGTCCGTAGCGTCAGATCAAGGGTCTTCCGTCCCAGTTCATCCATGGACGCGCCGTCCAGGTAGGCCCCGGCATTCACATCCATTTCGCCGGAGAGCATCTCGTACCGCTTCGTGGTCGTCACGAATTTGATCGTCGGGACAAAGGGAAAGTTGGTGATGGATCCGTTCCCGGTGATGAAGAAGATGAGATTGCCTCCGGACGCCACCTGTCCCGCGATGGCTTCCAGGTCGTTGCCCGGACTGTCCATGAAGTAGTATCCAGGATCTTTCATCGGTACTGCGTAGTCGATGGCGTAGTCGAGGCGTACGTCGGGATGGCGCTTCCGGGCCGCTCCGATAGACTTGAGCACGATATTATAGATACCCCTGAGCTTATTGCCTCCGGACGGATTGGCGTCCACAGACTGGCCATGCCAGGCCGTACGTTCCTGGAACCGCTCAATCATGTGGAGGAAGGTGCGCGCCGTCTCGATGTCCCGAACGTTGTCCAGCACGTAGGGTTCGCCGCCGATGAGCTCGTCGGTCTCCGCGAGATTGGCTTTCCCGCCAAAGCGAATGATCTCCCGGGCCACGTGCGCGGCCAGGGGATTGCCAGATATACCCGAAAACGAATCCGATCCTCCGCATTGCAACACGATGTTGAGATGAGACGCGGAGGCCGGCTTGCGCGAAACGCGGTTGACGTCCTCGAACCATCCGGTGACGATTCCCGCGCAGCGTTCCAGATCCTCGTCAAATCCGCCTTTAAGCGTTTCGAATCGGTGCAGTACGTCGTTCAGCGGATAGCGGTTGAGCCGCATGTAGTTTTCCAGCATCCGGTCCGTCACGATTTCGGTGCCGCGGTCCACGGCAAGAACCGCCCCGACGTTGGAATGGACCATGAACCCCGCAAGCGTCCGCAAGACCAGTTCCCGGTTGTTGGGGTCCACACCGGCGCCGCCCTCCGTATGTGCCACGGCCACCACACCGTCGATATTCGGATATTTTTCCACCTTGTCTTTCAGCATGGATTCCAGCCGCCGCACGAACCCGGCCGTCTGCGACGTAATACCCAGGAGCACGATGAAGTTGCGGGTTCCCACGCCCCGCGAAGCACCCCGGTCGTATCCCTTAAAGGCGGGCGGACTGTCAATGACCGGGACCTGCTCGCCCGGTGTGAAGATGGACTCGTCCAGTTCGTAGGGCACCACGCGGTCTTCGAAATTCGGCTTTTCCGGAAGGGCGAAGTCGACCTTCCGGACGCGCAGGGCGTCGAGGATGTCCACGTTGCAAATATAGTCGCCGGGCGCGATATCCCGCGTCGCCCGGCCGAAGGGCAGTCCCCAGGACAGGACAGACTCCCCGGCGGGTATGGGCAGGATGGCGAACCGGTGGCCTTCCAGCAGGGTATGGGCGATGGAAAAAGACGCGCCGTCTTCGCATACCACATCCGTACCGGACTCGATCCTCCTGGAAACGATGGCCACGTTGTCGCCTGGTTCGGCCAGGCGCGCGATATCTTTCAGCCGGCAGGTTGACACTATGCGAGGGCCTTTCTCGAATAGATATCGATTGTGGGATTCAGTCGCAATTCATGGACTGGAAAGGTAACATTCACCGCTATTCGGTCAAAGGTAAATCGGCAGCCGCCGGCCCGCTTGCCAACAAGTCCGCCAGCCCGCACGCCAATAAGTCCGCCAGCCTGTCGGACGCTGAGAGCGGCACGGTTGACGGCAGGCAGGTAGCGTGTACATTGTCTTGCGGGCAGGACCATCGCGGACCTGCCCAGGTTTCATCACTCGGACTAGTGCGGTTCCTGATTTCGATCCAGATCATCCGCCAGCCGGAGGTCCAACCGGAGGTCCAAGATGCTTGTAGGATACGTCAGCGACGAGCGGTACGTCGCCATTCCCGAAGTCCTGCTCGAGTTTGAAGTCGACGGAGAATCCATTGAGGCGCGCTCCCGGGCCACCGGGGCGGTCTACGCGGAGGTAACGCCCGGCCGGGAGTACAAAGTCACCCTGGCGGGGAGGGATTTCGGCTACAAAAGTGTATACATGACACCGCTCGAAGACGAACTCTACCAGTTTCGCCTGCTGCGGGACGACCTGCTGGGGTACATGTGGCCCAAGTGGGTCCGCTCCGGGGAAAAATCGGAATTCCGCGTCCACGCCGTGGAGGCTTACCAGCTCGAGCTGTTCCGTTATGGCTGGAAGAAGGAATTCATCAGGAACATCGGCTGGTACGACGAGCACGGCCCCCGCGCCACCATGCAGATCACCCCCGACGGCGACTATACCCGGACCGGCGTGAAGTGGAACACCCAGGGTTACACCAATCTCAATCACAAGCAATACCTGGAAGCACCGGAACGGTCCGGCCTGTACTACCTCCACACCTCAACGGAGACCGGCGGGTTCTTTTCCTTCCCCTGGATCGTCGCGCCTGCAGCGCCGACGGCCGACGTAGCCGTGCTGGCCGCCAACATCAACTGGAACGCCTACAACAATTTCGGGGGGCGCAGCAATTACATACACGCCGACGAATTTCCCCCTGAGCCCACGGTCAACGCCCGGTACGACTTGAAGCGGTACACCGACACATCGCACCGCACATACGGCGCCGACGACTATGCGCCGCTCTCCTTCGACCGGCCCGAACCCATCAACCACATCCCCCTGGAAGTCGAAGCCACCGACATGATCCGGGGACGTGCGGCCTGTCACGTTGCACCAGCCGAGTGGCGGTTCCTGGCGTGGATGGAGCGAGTGGGATTCGACTACGACCTCTATGCCGAGACACAGTTCCACGTCGGCACGCTGCCCCTGGACCGGTACAGGGTTTTGATCACGACCACCCATCCCGAATACTGGTCGAGGGACATGTACTACCGGCTCAAGGCCTGGGTGTTCGAGTCCGGCGGCCGCCTCATGTACCTGGGCGGAAACGGCCTGAACTGCGAAGTCGTCTTTCCGAACGAATACGCCATGAAGGTGAAGAACGGCAATGTCCTGTCGCTGGACCAGCCGAGAGAGGGTATCGAAAGCCGCTTTCACCTCTACAACGAATCCGAGGCGAACCTGCTGGGTGTGGCCTTCACGCGAACGGGGATCATGACCAGCGCGCCGTACCGTGTGATCGACGCGGGGCACTGGGTGTTCGAAGGCACCGGCGTATCGGAGGGAGATATCTTCGGCGAAGCGAGCCTGCACGAACGGGTGCCGGGCGGCGCGTCGGGTCACGAGACCGACAAAATCACGCCCAGTTCGCCCGCAAACACCCACCTGCTCGCAAAGGGGACCAACGTGGACGACGGCGGCGCCGAGATGGTCGTGCATGAAACGGCCAGCGGCGGGATGGTGTTTTCGGTGGGATCGATCACCTACCCGTCATCGATCCTCGTGGACGACGTGGTTTCGAGGGTTACTTCCAACGTGTTGAAGCGGTTTCTCGGAGGATGATC
>CAZZNP010000065.1:0-20312 GCA_964655785.1 uncultured Gemmatimonadota bacterium | reverse complement strand
CCGCCTTTTCGGCTTTCGCGGAGTAGAACGGCTGGCCCTCGACCCTGGCCCACGCCATGCCGAGGAGCCGGGCTTTCAGGCGGATGCCTGTCTCGCCGGCCCTGTCGCCGTTCTGGAAGGTGAATGTTTCGGCGTACAGGTCACTCAGCGTGAAGCCGATCAGCACCTTCAGGTTGCCCTCGACGGCCGGCATCAGCTGACGCACGAGTTCCTGCGTCTTCTGGCCGGACACGCGACACTCGAAGTGAGTGTACTGGGCGTTATCCACGCGGCCCCGGAGGGCTGCGACGGTGACGCTGAGGAAGGGGGACCCTTCTTTTGGCGCCACCTCACGGATCCGGCTGAGATAGCCGATACCCTGCGTGTGCAAGTCGAAATAGTCGTTTTGATTGCGGTTGCTCATGATGAATCTCCAAAGGAAGTTGAATACACCACGGAGAGACAGAGCAACCCCTCACGGGGAAATCTCCCCGGGAGGGTAAACAGGCGGAACGCCTGAGAATTGAATGGGTGGCACCGAGCCGGAAGGCCGCGGACGCGAGGGTGCCGACGTCCGCATTTGCAGCGTGAGGTGCTGCAGCCCATAAGCCCTTTCAGAATATCAGTCGGCCCGGATAAAAACAAGACTGAACTGAACCCGGCCGGATTCCAACGGAAAACGGACCTGAAGCGGGAATAATCCCTGAATGGATCCCCTGGAATGATATCCGGAGTTTCCGGCAACCGCGGGTCCGAAAACCCAGCAAATACGCCGTTCTTGTGGGGAAAAGTGTTTCCGGAAGCCCGGAAAACCGTTCCTGCACAGGAGGTTGGCTGCAGCGTAATTCCCTCCGTCCTCCTCCCAATCCCACTCCCGGTTCACCATCACCGTTCCCTCGATCCAGCGGTCTCCAGTCTCCTCCATCCGGTGCATCCGCCGCCTCGAACTTCGTCCTGCAGCCCAACTCCTCCTTTGCAACCGTCATGCATGGCGGAACCCTGCGGGCGGTAGAACCCAAAGGCCCGGAACGGGGATTCTTTCGGGGGTGTCTGCCATCTGCTTGCGGATTCCTGCTTGCGGATCGTCGCCGGCATATCGCGGGCTGGCCGTGTCCGGCGGGTGGCCGTCGGACGAAACGGAGTCAATGGCGGACAATGACCATTTGCAATGACGTCTTGAGCGGCCGGCTTCCCGGCGGATACACTTCGGGAATGCAAAACGAGACGCCTGTAACGAGGATCGGGGCAGCGACCGTCGGCAGTGCGCTTCGCCGGGAAAGCGTCCTTCCGTGGAGACCGGAGAAACCGAACGCACCCCGAAATGGATCGGTCACCCATCCTGGAACCGTACTTTCACCACCGATGCCGGCCATGGGAAAAAGGGCGGCATGAGGCGACAGCGTTTCAGGGCCAGAAGCATGAGGCAGGCCGTGCTTGCGGTGGTGGTGGCTGCAGTGTCGTGCGGAACCGCCGCCGGGACGGAGACGACCCTGATTCTCGAGAGTTGGCGGGACGACGACCGCTCCGTATGGGAGGAAATCATCATCCCGGCCTTCGAGGCCGCCCACCGGGGCATCGCGGTGGAGTTCCGCCCGGACGCGCCGGCGGACTACGACGCCGCGCTCGACGCCAGGCTGGATGAGGGCACGGCCGGCGACCTGATTACCTGCCGCCCATTCGACGCCTCCCTCGCCCTCCACGAAGCCGGACACCTCGCCGATCTCGACGACCTGCCCGGCATGGAACGCTTTCCGCCCGCCGCCCGGTCGGCCTGGCAGACCGACGACGGGTCCGCCACCTTCTGCGTGCCGGTGGCGTCGGTGCTGCACGGCTTCCTCTACAACCGGGAAGTGTTTCTCGCACTTGGCCTCGATGAGCCCGAGACGGAAGCGGAGTTCTTCGCGGCGCTGGAGCGTATTCGCAAGGACGGCCGCTGGGTTCCGATGGCGCTTGGGCTGGGAACTCCGTGGACGACAGCGACCATGGGCTACAACAACATCGGCCCGACCTACTGGAAAGGCGAGGAAGGCCGCCTTGCCCTGGTGGCGGGCCGGCAGACGCTTGCCGACGAGCCGTGGGTGGCGCCCTTCCGGACCCTGGCCCGGTGGCGCCGATACCTCGGCGAGGGATACGCGGCGCGAACCTATCGGGAAAGCCAGGACCTGTTCGCCGAAGGGCAGGCCGCCATCTACCCTGCGGGGAGTTGGGAAATCGCCGGGTTCAACGCCCGGGCCAACTTTGCGATGGGCGCCTTCGCTCCCCCGGTGCGGAACGTGGGCGACCCATGCCACGTCTCCGATCACATCGACATGGGCATCGGCCTCAATGCCTCGAGCCCGAACAGGGCGGCAGCGCTCGTGTTCCTGAACTGGCTCGCTTCGGCACAGTTCGCGTCACTCTACGCGAGCGCGCTCCCCGGATTCTTTCCGCTGTCCGACCATACGGTGGAGACCGGCGACCCGCTCGCCCGGACGTTCCTGTCATGGCGCAGGGACTGCCGTCCGACGATCCGTTTCGCCTCGCAGTTCCTGTCCCGCGGGACGCCCGATCTGGAACGGGAGACCTGGGATGCCGCAGTCGCGGCGATCGCCGGTACCGCAACGGCGGAAGAGCTCGGCGCCCGGCTGCAGGACGGGCTGGAAGGCTGGTACGCACCCCGGCAGAGAAAGAGCCCGGGAGATTCTAAATGACGGCGATGTCCCGGCCTCGTAAACGTCTGGCGGCAGGTTTCAACAAGGCCAGCAGAGCTCCAGCGCTTCGCCGGTAGCCGGCATGGCCGCCCGGTTCCGGCGAATCGGGACAACTGGATCAAGCCTGGCCATGCCTGGTCATGGAAAACCCGGCCGAATCGTGTTACTACTGGCCCCGGGTCGCTGGCTACCCCCATCCGGAAACACATTGCCCACAATGCCGATGAAACCGGACATCACGTTCTGCAACGCGACATCAAGCCATCCGATGATTTTTCCGGACATGTCGGCAAGCCAGATCTTGCCAGCCGGATACCGCGGGGTGGATGATATCCGCCGATTTCTCATTGACCGGTTAGGTGCGAACAGCCACCGCCGGTTCCGTGCACTGCATCGAAAACTCATTACCGCCCACCCGGCGATGCGCAACGACCCTGCATCCCGAGGGCGGCCGGAAAAACCAGTCGGCGGAGGCAACCCATGCTGACCCTGACCGAGGAACTCCTCCTGTTGCTGGGCGACGACGGGGGCGCATCCATTCCGTCCCGGCAATACGCCGTCGAGTGCGCCCTCGCGGGCGCGGTCCTGCTGGACCTGGCCTTTGCCGACCGTATCGATACCGACCCCGACACACTGGTGGTCATCGATTCCGCGCCGACCGGCATTGCGATGCTGGATCGTGTCCTTTCGAAGATCGCCGCGCGTGCGAACACGGTGGATACGCAAACCTGGATCCGGGTTCTCGCAACTGACGACGCGGCCGGAATCCGCGAGCAGGCGCTTGCGGGACTCGTTGGCCGCGGCATCCTGGGGCGCCGCGGGCAGCGGTTCCCGTGGGCGTTCGGTCCGGTTCGCCACACCACGCTCGATGACGGTCCGGGGCGCGAGGCCAGGACACGCATCGAGGCGGCTCTTGCCGATGACATCCCCCATCCCCGCGACATCGGGCTGGTCGCACTCGCGGATGCGTGCCAGCTCCTCCCTGACCTGTTTCCAGGCCGGAGGATCGGGCGGATGCAGATCGCGCAGTTGCGCAGGCTGGACCTGATCGGGCGCGAGGTGACCGGCACGATCGTGCATGCGGCCCGGGCCCGGGCCCAATACCACCGGATGCTGCTCCTGACATTCTCCGCTGTGGGGGGCGTATCTGTCGCCGCGACACTGCTGTGGCCCCGCATCCCCGTACCGGACCGGTTCGGTTCCAGTGTCCCCGCGCTGCTCTGGTCCGGCGGGCCCTGGCAGCAGTGGAGCGGCTACCTGCTGCTCGCCCTCAGCGTCGCTGCCTTCGCCGTGGCCGTGATTGTCCGGAAGCGGCTGGTGCCCCGCATCGCCGGTTCGCAGCGGTGGCGCCTGTCCCACATCATCCTCGGCATCGCATGCGTCGCGGTCCTGTTCGCCCATACGGGGTTCCGGCTCGGCGACAACGTCAACGCGGTACTGATGGGCTGCTACCTTGCCGCACTGCTCTCGGGGGCTCTCGCCGGCACCGTGATCGGCGGGGCGCGGCGGCTCCGGCGAACCGGCGCCGGCAGGATACCGGTCCGTTCCCTGCTCTGGACACATGTACTGGCCATCTGCCCGCTGCCGGCTCTTCTCGTCGTGCACATCCTCCTCGCCTACCTGTACTGAGGGCATCGAGGCATGTCTCCCGGAACCATCGTGCCTCTGGTCGGAGCGACGCTGCTCGGCGCGGCTTATGTTGCGGCCACGATGATCTTGGGCGGCAACCGGCACATGCTGACCGTCGGCGAGACCACCGATGCGCATCACCAGATCGGGATGGCCTGCGAGACTTGCCACGCCGCGCCCCCGTTCACCGGCCAGGCAGCGGCCGGGAAAGCGCTGGAGCGGACCTGCCGGAACTGCCACGAAGCGGAGTTGAAAGCCGCCGCCGACAGTCATCCCCGGAAGCTGTTTCGCAATCCGAGAATGGCCTTCTTACGGGAGCGGCTCGATGCACGAATGTGCACATCGTGCCATACAGAACATCGTCCCGAGATCACGCGCGCTGGCGCAGTTACGATCGCGGCGGACTTCTGCGTGGCGTGCCACTCCGAAGGAGACAGGGACGTGCGTCGGGACCGGCCGAGCCATGCCGGTCTCACATTCGACACCTGCGCGTCCGCAGGCTGCCACAACTACCACGATAACCGCGCGCTCTACGGGGAGTTCCTGGTCAAGCACGCCGGTGAGCCGCCGGTCGCGGCAACGCCGGTGCATGCACTCACCGCGCGGTTCCTTGCCCGGGAGCGGCCTGCGGACAAGGCGCTTGGAAGCGGCGACGCCGTGGCCCCCGCGGCCGCTCTCGCCGATTCCGGCGTTCTCGACCACTGGGCCGGTTCCGGCCACGCAGCGGCCGGAGTGAACTGTGCCGGCTGCCACGCGGCGGACCTCGCTGCCGACTCCGAACCGGCAGAGGTCGCGGCTCACTGGATCGGCAAGCCGCCGACCAGCGTGTGCGAAACCTGTCACGAGCCGCAGGCGAAATCCTTTGCCGAGGGCAGGCACGGTATGCGGCGTCATCCCTGGGTTGCCGGACCCCGGGACCCGCACCGGGCGCTCGAACGCTTGGGACTCTCCGGCATCGTGCCCGGGACGATTGCGGGATGGTTCGCCGACCCCGCCCCGCCCACGCACATGACCGTCGGGGAGGCGCGCCTGCCGATGCGCCTCAATGCCGACCCGGACCGGGCCCTCGATTGCAGTACCTGTCACCGGCCTCACGAGGTGGATACCGCGCGCGCCGCAGTCGAAGCCTGTGCGTCCTGTCACGACGACCCCCACACCCGGGCCTACTTCGGAAGTCCCCATCACGGCCTCTGGCAGGCGGAACGGGCCGGGCATATGCCGCCCGGCGCTGGCGTGAGCTGCGCGACCTGCCACATGCCCAGAACCGAACGACGCGGCAAGTTTGCGACCAACCACAACCAGAACGACACGCTGCGCCCGAACGGGAAGATGATCCGGCCCGTATGCCTCGACTGCCACGGCCTCGGTTTCTCGCTCGACACGCTCGCGGACACTGGGCTGATCGAACGCAACTTCGATGGAACACCAGGGGTGCATGTCGAGAGCATCGAATGGGCGGTGCGGCGCTCGGGAGGAAAGGAGCAGGCCACCGGTCAATGACTGCCAGCGATTGCCGGTAGTGCTTTCCGAAGTGACGACACACGGACCTGCCTCTATAATCCGGTCGGGGAGAAGAACAATTGGTTGAGAAAGAGATGAAACAAACAATACCGATGATCGCCGTCGGCTTTGTGTTCGCCGCCGCGGCGGCGACGGGAGCCGAAGCCGAAGCCGAAGAGCTTCCGTACCCGAAGGTCGCCGACATGCTCTATCGCGTGATGTCGGCGGACCGCGAGGTCTATACCCGCATGGTGGTGCAGCGGCTCACCGTCGACGAGCAGATTCTCACCGCATCGGAGCACTTCGAGGACGACGCGGCGTTGCCACTGCCCGCACAGATGTTCCGCTTTGGCGCCGAGACGGTGATGGACAACACCGAGGACTTCTCCTACGCGCTGCTCTCGCTGCATCCGATCAACCGGCAGAACGGCCCCGGAACGGAGGTCGAGAAGGAGGGCCTTGCGCATGTCGCCGGGAATCCCGGGGAAAATTTCTATGGCGTGGAGGAGCTCGGCGGCGAGCGTTATTTCACGGCCGTCTACCCCGACCATGCGGTCGTCGAAGCCTGCGTCGCCTGCCACAACAACCACCGGGACTCCCCCCGTACCGACCTCAAAGTCGGCGACGTGATGGGCGGTGTCGTCATACGCATCCGGATGGACTGACACCAGTTGCCGGACAGGCCAGTTCCCGTCGCGGGCCTTTCCGGCAGCGGGAGCCGGTGAGAGGGACCATGCCATGCGATGTCCTTCAATAGGATCTTCGGCATCGGAAATTTGTCCCTTGTTTGCTGGTGAACGCAGTTACGGAAATTCTTGAGCAGGTATCCGTTTTCTTGCGCCGCCCGGCCTTGTATCGCGGAGATTCCAGTAACTGCCCCGGCACCGGAATGAAACAAACCCCAGGCAGTCAGAACGTATGATATTCTTGGCCCGCCGAGAGCCAGCCCGGGTTGGGTCGGCTCATGGATTTGGAATTCCCCGTCGGAATGCCGGCGGGGGCTTTTTCCCTCCCCTCTCGGATATTTCCGGTTTCAGCAGGAACTGCCAAGCCGTCTGGTAGAATCTCCTGGTACTTGGCATGCCGTCCGCCTTCACCTCCGGGGCTCCGAAGTGACGGCATTGCCGGGCGCTCTTCAGCTGTGTTCAGTTGTATCCATCGCCAGACCGGCCCTGCTTTGCTCCATCCTCTCCACCGACCGCCATGCTAGATTCCGCTTACCCCCCGGGGAGAAGGGCGATTCTGTATTGTGACTTGGATGCACCCGCTAGATTAACCAGGGAGGTGTTTTTTGCCTCGGACGCAGCCCATTCCTCCCCTCTACTACGTAGAGGGGGCGTCTTCCGGCCTATTCACCCCCTCTCCCGGGTCATAGTCATGACCCACCGGCACGAGCCATTCCAAGGCCGTCACTGACGGCCTCGCCATCCCACAGCCGTCCCTGACACGGCTCCATTTTCAGCTTCTACATCCGACTGCCGATCATCGGCAGGAGGAAAGGCATGGCCCCAAGAGCCGGATGGCCCGGAGGCCGGATACAGTGATTCTCTTCCGGTTCGTGGTCATCCGCCATCCTTCTATCATCCCTTACCTGGAGGCCTCATGACCCTCTCGATCCAGACCCTGAAGAATGAAACCACGTTCCTCATGTACATCACCGGCGACGGCCGGCTCGCCGTAAAGTTCCTCCAGTCCAGGGCCAACGGCGACATCGTTCCCGTACACCTGGAAGAATCCCCCGCCAAGGGAAAGCTCCGCCCTTCGATCATGACGCTCGATACGGTCCGGGCGCTGCTGCCCGGGCGGGACGACATCATCATCGCGACCGGCCTCATTCCGGGATAGCGGCGAGAAATGCCCTTCGGAGTGGAGACGGGGTATTGATTTCGATGTTTCTCATAAAGTTGTTGAAAAGGTTGAACCGGGGCCTGGCCCCTGTTGTGCACGGCAAATCTATGGGCTCTTCCCCACTTTGAGTGGGTGGGATTTTCTATGTCGTCACGTTTCAGTTCGGCAGGGACCCACCAACCGAAACCATGACGAGGACCAGAACAACTGACAGTGTGGCGTTCAATAACCGATTGTTCTTGGCAACATTTTTTTCCAAGAGTGCCGATATCACGCTTGTGTCATTCAACGCATCACTGTTTTTCCAATAGCCAATCCCTTCTGTCCTGCCTTTGAGCCAGCCATTCTTCCAGCCCATCCAGTAACAACCACCGGGAAGTCCTATAGATAAAATAAATACGATAACCAAAGCAATTGATTCTCCCATGTGGTCGATCCTGATTCTATTTCCGCTTAACAAACCAGCAGCTAAGGGGCTGAACAATAAAAGAACAAAATATGTCAGGGAAACCCACCATGTAACAGTCAGGGCGTTCGGTAAAAGTCGGTACTTGGCAAGATTTCTTTCCAATAGTTTCGGCATTTTGTCAATACATTCCACCTGCCCGCCATTCACCCCCTCTTGTATGCGTTCGGTCAAGCCTCGAATGCGACCATCCTTGTTCCCCATCCATCCGAAAGCAAACAACGAACCAATAAAAAGAGTAACATGGTGATATATTAGGAAGCCGAACACTACAAGAACCTGAACAATAAGGCTGGGCATGTTTACATACTGGAACATATTGCGCACACCTTTGGCTCGGCCATTTTTCCAACCTATCCAGGCTATCCATATTGTCCACCCCAGGGCTACTACAATCCCTGCCACAAGGAAGGAACCAAAAACGTTATCAAGTAAATTGCCTAAACTGTCCAGTATCTTTTCGCTTAGCGTGAGCATAGAGTTCTTCCGATTACGGTTGGCAGCCCCTGGAAGAATTATACCGGCTCTCAAGCTAACTGCTTTCCAAGTCCTGTCAGGGTACAATCCCGGAACTACTTCTGACCGTTCTGTCTTAGATGTTCAAGGTAGAAGTAGTTGTCGGAGAATCGGCTTGGCAATCCGACAGGGTAGGTTTCTAGAGTGGCTCCGCGCCGCGGATGTCCTCCGATCTTGTCCGGGCCAAGACTATCGGACCTACAACTACTTCCTGCCGTAGTAACGTCTCGGAAACCCGGGAGGATATAAGATCTATTTCTGGCGGAACCCTGACGGCATATTCATTCTCCTCTGATGAGAAAACGCATGGAGCGGAGTATGAAAATAACATTGTCATTGATGCAACTACAGGTGCCGGTTGATGGGATCGAACTACGTCAAGCCTGAAAAGATCAACCTCAGAAATCATCCGACGCTCAACGAGCATTGGATTCAGAACCTGGTTGCCGACGATCCATCGATTCTCGGTCTCGGCGATCTCGTCCTCAGGGACAGGGAACGGGTCCAGCCTCGCGCGGGACGGTTGGACCTGCTGCTTCAGGACCCGGACTCCCTGCGCCGATACGAAGTGGAAATTCAACTCGGTTCTACGGATGAATCCCACATCATCAGGACGATCGAGTACTACGATATCGAGAAAAAACGATACCCGCAGTACGAGCACTGCGCGGTGCTGGTCGCCGAAGACATCACAAGCCGTTTCTTGAACGTCATTTCCCTTTTCAATGGCACCATTCCTCTGATCGCCATCCAGATGCAGGCGCTAATGATCGGGGATCAAACAACAGTCGTATTTACGACGGTACTGGATGAGTTAACCCGTGGCGTCGTCGACGAGGACGAGGATGCTCTGGCGGCTCCCACCAACCGTGCCTATTGGGAAAACCGCGCCACGAAGGCAACGGTTGGGCTGGCCGATGAAATGCTCGAGTTGTTACGTAAATTCGACCCTGCCTTGAATCTGAAATACAACAAATTCCATATGGGAATCGAGAAGGACAACCAGCTGTTCAACTTCGTCACGTTCAGACCGAGGAAAAGAGGGATAAATGTTGCAATCCAACTGCCCTGGACCGCCGAGATAGATGCGTTGATCGGCGATGCCGAACTCGATACGCTGGAGTACAACCACCGAAATGGGCGATACCGGTTACGACTCACCGGGGATGAAGTCACAACGAAGTCGGAAGTGTTGGGTCAACTTTTCAGGCTGGCCTATGACGCAAGAACCAATACGTAAGAGTTACGCCAGAGCAGATGGGGACCAGTGAAGATCTTGCCTGTGTTGACGTGGCTTTTTGGAAGCCGACAGATGAAATTAATGGGCTATGCTCCAGACGATCGCAATCATGTTGATACCGAGCAAGGAGTTGCTGATATCTGGAGAAGGTCGATCAGCTAAAATTAGGCTGATGAAGATACTGGATTTTCCGGTGCGAAAGTCAAGATCCTAGATGGAAGACTGCAATCGAGCATCTGATCGCCAAAACTGCTGAACCACCCCACGGTGCATAAAAATAGAGCGCGGAGTTTTCTGTAGGATCATTTTTCCCCGTCCGCAGACAACAGAAAGGGCCTGGAGATTGACGCTGAGAACCTGAAATCTATGTATCGCGCATAAAGTCCTACGCACCCTTCAGAACAACGGTAGAAACACCTACTGAAAGAACCCTTGGCATCCACACAGGGGCCGTCGGGTTTTCCTACGAGCCCGACCTGCAGGCACTCTCGGCGTCCGCCTCCGGGGTGAAAGCAGTACTGACCAGGGAAGGAATCATCACAGCTGTACGGAACACCGTAAAATACCGCCGCCAATTCCCGGTTCATCCCCGATGCTGGCACAGTCTCCTCCTTGCCCCGGATTTGCGCCGGCAATCCGTGCTGACTGATAGTCCTCCAGACCAGAATCAGCAGACTGACGGCGAAGACCCCGCTCACTACCATCACCATGGATGATCCCGGAAACCCGGTGAACCGCAACGTCCCGGTTTGATCGATTATCCCGAAGGAAGCTTCCCGTTGCGTGCGGCGATGACCTGCGCCATGATGGAAACCGCGATCTCGGCCGATGTACGGCTGCCGATATCGAGGCCGATGGGACCATGCAGGCGATCGAGCTGCGCTTCCCCCAGACCCAGGAACCGAAGGCGCTTGCGTCGGCTTTCGCTGTTGCGCCTGGACCCGAGTGCGCCGACAAAGAAGACCTCGCGCTCCAGTGCCTCCATCAGGGCAAGGTCATCGAGGTTCGGATCATGGGTCAGGGCCAGAACCGCGATCGTAGGGTCGACGGCAAGTTCCCTCACCACATCGTCCGGGGAGCGAGAATCAAGCGTTGTGCCTGGCACGCTCCAGACGCTGGCAAAATCCTCTCTCGGTTCACAAACGGTTACCTGGAAATCCAGGGCTGCAGCCAGTTCCGCAACATACCGCGACAACTGTCCGGCGCCGATCACGAGTAATTCCTGCCTCGGCCCGAACACCTTGGTCAATGTTTTTCCATCGAAGCTGAATCTCTCATCCCGGTTTGCCGGTCTGATGTCGGTTTTTCCCGACTCGAGGTCCACTGTCCGACTGACTGGTCTACGGTCTTCGAGTGCCTGCAATATGCTGCGCAGCGGCATGGCATCCTCGAGATGCTCCATGACCAGTTTCAGCGACCCGCCACAGGGCAAACCGTAATGTACTGCCAGATCGTGACTGATATCGTGTTGCACGACAGAAGTCCGCCCGTCGCGCCGTAATTTTATGGTGAGCTGCTTTTCTATACAGCCGCCGGATATTGATCCAACCAGCTTTCCATCGCTGCGCACCGCGGCAAGAGAGCCAACCGGTCGGGGCGACGATCCCCAGGTTTCCACCAGCGTAACGAGTTCTACCGTATGCCCACCTTCCAGCCAGCCAGCGGCGGCCTGCAGGACTTCGGTATCACTGTTCTTCATATGGATTCGGGGCTGCTTGCCTTAAGATGAATAGGCTGCAGCCCAAGATCCTGTACCGTATCTATGTCATTCAGAATGGAATTCGAGTACACGGGTACTTCCAGCACCTGTCTGCCGAGCTCGCGGATCAGATGGCGGCCGCCAGCATCCCCCTCGACCGAACCCAGGTCTTTGAAATACCGTCTTGGCCACAACACTGGATTTCCCCTCCTGCCAGAGAAAACAGGGATGCAGACCCGGTTCCCCGAAGCCGAATGGGCGTGAACCAGCCTATTCGGCACATCTGCGGTGATATGGGGCATGTCGGCAAGAAACACGATCACCGCACCGGCCGAATCCGGCAACGAGGCGATTCCGGCGCCCAGCGATGTACCCATTCCGTGGAAAAAACACGGGTTGTGGACGATTTCGACCGGATACCGTGCGATGGACTCCTCTATCTGATCCGACTGGAATCCGGTGACCACAATGACCTGCTGCAGGCCGGCGCCGTGGACCGCATCAAGCGTGCGGTGCAGCATGGGCTTTCCCCCGATATCCATGAGCAGCTTGTTTCCGGGCCCCATGCGGGTGGAGCGGCCGGCCGCGAGCACGATGGCGGCAACGGATGGTCCAGCATCCATCATGCCGGTATTTTCATTACCGGTCCTGGCACCAGGACAATGCGGCCCGCATGTCCGGGCCTACCGGGCAACCGCCTCAAGCGAAGCGCACTCCATTCCCGGTCATGGGCAACCTCGTGACCCGGGGTCCTTCTACGGCAATGGCATTGGCCAGCGCAGGCCCTGCAGGGGGCACGCCCGGCTCGCCGATTCCGGTCGGGAACTCCCTGGAGTCGACGATCTGAACATCAATCGCGCCGATATCCGAAATCCGCAGCGGTTCGTAGTCGGGAAAATTCGACTGCGAGACTTCGCCGTCCTTGAAAGTGATCGCGTTGCGCATGACGTGGCCCATGCCATAACCGATCCCGCCTTCAATCTGTGCCTTGACAACGTCGGGATTCACCGCGACACCGCAATCAACGGCGCAGGTCACCCTCTCGACCTTAACGGAACCCACATCGTCCCGGGAAATCTCGACAACCTGGGCGACATACGTGCCAAAGGATATGTGCGCCGCGACCCCGCGGGCCCGGCCCGGCCCCACAGGACGGTCCCAGCCGGATCGTTCTGCCGCCACACGCAGGACCCCGGCCAGTCTCTGTTGGTCCTTCGAGTCTCCCGCAAGATGGTCCAGCCGCCAGGCAACCGGGTCGCGTCCTGCCGCCTTCGCTGCCATATCCATCATAGACTCCATGACAAAGGCGGTATGGCTGTGACCGACCGAGCGCCACCAGTTCACCGTGATGGGGGATTCGAAATCCGTGAGGCCGACGTACTGGCCCGGAATCCCGTAGAGCGTATCCGACACGCCTTCCACCGACGAATGGTCGACGCCATTCCTCACGAACGCCTGTTCGAACGGCGTTCCCTTGAAAATGGGCTTGCCAGCAATGCGATGGTCCCACGCAACCATGCGCCCGTCCGCATCAAGGCCGACACGTACCCTGTGCGCGAACGCCGGCCGGTAAGCGCCACCCTTGAGATCGTCCTCGCGGGACCAGACGAGCTTCACTGGTCGCGACCGGCCGCTCATCGCAAAGGCCAAGGCGGCTTCGACGATATAGTCCGCGGTCATGGTGGCGCGGCGTCCGAACGATCCCCCGGCATACAGCGTGTTAATCTCGATCTTCTCGAACGGCAGATCAAGTACGGCCGAAAGCGCCTGGTGTGCACCTGTTGTGAACTGGCAACCATCGTGGAGCCTGACCCCATTGGCAGTCGGCTCGATCGTGCAGGTCAGGGGCTCCATAGGCGAATGAGAAAGCCACGGCAGAAAGAATTCGGCCTCCACCGCCTGTGCTGCATGATCGATTAGCCGTGTGGTTTCTTCCAGCCCGGGGCCCTCTTTGGCCACGAAACCGGGAGGGGTGTTCACCGCCGCGAGAAGCGCGGATTCGATCTCATCCGAGTTGCGGCTCTCCGCCGCGGCGAGGTCCCACTCCACCGCAAGGGCTTTGCGCGCCTGCAGTGCCGCCCAGGTGTTATGAGCATAAACAAACACGCCATTCCTGCCCGGCAGGGTAACCGCGTCGACGAACCCCGGCACCTTCATGGCTGCTGAGGAATCCACGGAAGCCACCGTTCCGCCGAAGCGGGGGCTACGCTTGATGACGACTACCAACTGGTCCGACAGTTGAACGTCCATTGCGAACCGTGCGGTCCCATTTATCTTGGGTTCGTTGTCCCGGCGCGACGTCTTCGGGTTGCCTATCAGCCTGAATTCGTCCGGGTCCTTGAGCTTGGGCTCGGAAGGCACCTCCATGGCCGAGGCCGCCTCAACGAATTCCGCCAGCGGAGCCTCGCGCCCGGCACCGGTAATCATGCCGCCCGACAGGGACAGTTCCGCTGGGGTTACATTCCAGGCCCGGGCGGCGGCGCCCAGAAGCATCTCCCGGGCCGCAGCACCAGCCTTGCGGTACTGCATGTAGGAATTCGCCATCGATGTCGAGCCGCCCGTTCCCTGGGCACCGAACAGGAGGTTGGCGTAGCGCTTCACATCGGACGGAGCGAACTCCACCGCCACCTCATTCAGTTCGACGCCAAGTTCCTCGGCAATCAGAGTGGGCAGGCCCGTGGTGGTGCCCTGGCCCATCTCGAAATGCTTGACGATCGCGGTTATTTGGCCGGACGCCTCGATCTTCACAAAAGGTGTGAGATTGCTGCCGGTGCCGGATGCCGCTGCCAGTACACCACGGGGAGAGTATCCAATCACCAGCGCGGCTGCAGCCGCGGCAGAAGCGGTCTGCAGAAAATCCCTGCGGGACAGGGTGGTGGTCATTGATTTTCCTCCTCCAGAATCTCGGCAGCACGGGCGACCGCGCTCCGGATTCGCTGATAGGTTGCGCAGCGGCAGACATTGCCCGCCATGTAGGCTTCAATCTCTTCAACGCTCGGTCTGGAATTCGCCGCAAGCAGCCCCGCTGCCGACATGATTTGTCCCGACTGACAGTAGCCGCACTGCACGACATTGAGTTCCGACCAGGCCTGCTGCACAGCCTGGCCCACCCTACCCTTCGCGGCGAGTCCCTCAATAGTCGTAATTTCGGCACCTGCCAAATTTTCGGGCGGTATCACGCATGACCGTACAGGCACACCGTCCACATGGACCGTGCATGCCCCACAGGAAGCGATGCCGCACCCATACTTCGTGCCCGTCAGCTTCAATTCATCACGCAGAACCCACAGCAGCGGCGTGCCCTCTGCTGCCTCGACATCGACCCACTGACCGTTGACATTGAGGTTGATATTCATGCTTTATATCCTGCCGTTCGTATCGGAACGTCTGTCGTATGGAATTCCCGGATTATAGATTATATCGATCTTGCCGAAATACCCCGCTTCAGGTTCCGTTGGGAGGGTCTTTCGCTGTATCTAACCCCCTGTAGAGGAATGCAATTCCGTGGTCTGCGGAAATTCTTTACCCCACAGGGATGGCGTGTTTGGTGGGATTTCGGAGTAGTGTTCCGAGGAGTGTGGAATTTGGTGGTGGTCATAGTGTACTTCATCAAGTTACGACGCTATCAGAGGTACATAAACCATGACCACCATCTCCAAGAGTAAATCTGCCATCGTGGAATTGAATGCCCTTCTCGAAGATGATGAAGATCGTCTGCTCCCGGCGAACGCACCCCTGATCGGATCGGCTACCGCGCCGGCCACTACCCACGCTACGAGAAGGTCCGGGAAGGGGGCGTGATCCGCTCCCAGGCGGTGCTGATCGCCATCGGCATCAACTGGGACGGCCGGCGCCAGATCCTGGGGGTGGAGTTCGTGGTCAGCGACGACCACGACAGACTGAAGAAGGCCATCCGGGAAGTCCTCAAGGAGGCCGCCTGGCAGCGCTGCTACGTGCATTTCCTGCGCGACGCACACGACCATATCCCCCCGGGCCGGGCGGACGACGATTTCCGCCGGCACGGCGGCGATATCACGGGCTTGGGAGGGTTTTTCGAAGAGGTAGAGTTTCATTGGGCTGAGTCTCGGTAAATGCCGGCATGACCATCGGCGAGTTCATTGACAGTTGTCTGAAGTCACTCTACGAAGCTCTTTCGGTATTTTGTCCTGGACATCAATGATCCCCTTGTCAAACTCGGCCCTCAGCACGAAAATGTTGATGCTCAGATTCAGGGACTTTTCGGCCACCCAGCCATACGCCAGATTGCTGAACACGAGCAGCAGGAACAGGGACCATGCCGAAACCGGATGGGCAATCTGCCGGGTGAAGTATTCGGAAGAACCTGACGAGGAGTCCGGTGTACCTGCCGGATGGATTATTCATCGTTCGATACCTGTGGAGTCTGTTTTGCAGTTGGGATCCTGTTCTTCATGCTGCCGCTCAGTGACTGCCCACGCCTTCTGCCGCTTATGGTCGATCACGTCCTGCAGCACGCCCTTGTAGATGACCAGGGCGGTCTCCAGCAGGCCGAAGATGCCGGTGTCGAGCCCGTAGGCTTCCCGGTAGAGCGTCCTGGCCTCCTCGATCAGTACCCGGATACGTTCCGACAGGATGATCGCAGCGTTCATGATTCACCTCCGGAAGGTTCCAGGTTGCGGATGATCTCGTGCAAGTCGTCGCCGTCCACGGACCCGTCACCGTTGATCTCCCTGATCGCCCGTTCCGGATGTCCGTCGAACGCATTGACGTATGCATGGAGCGATATCTCCCGCGTCAGGTACAGCTGCTGCAGTTTCATGCCTGGCTCTTCAGATTCTTCCTGATCCACTCGTTCACGGCGGCGTACTCCTCCTGTGGCCCGACAGGACCGGGCCCGGGCAATTGATCCTGCATGAGCAGGGATTCGGCCCGGACGAGCACGACGAGCTGTTCCTCCAGTGGACCAGTGTCCTCGCCTCGGGCGCGTCTCGAGAAGATCAGCGCCTCAAGCCCGCTCCTGCCCAGGAACGATTGATCACCTCCGCCCGGGATTCCGAAGACCATAGCCATAAAGCCCTCGGGCTCGTCGTAGTAGATGGAATGGGTGATTTCACGCATGGCGGTATCCCTAGAACGGAGGTCCGTTGTCCTGGAATTCCCCGGGCCAGGCTTCTCCGGCCCCGGCACCGGCCTGTTCCGTCTGCTCCCCCCAGTCCTGCCCTCCGGAATCGCGGGTCCTGTAGGAGATGGACGAGATGCACCGGGGCAGGATGGCGACGTGGGTCGCGCGGAACACGACTCGGGTGTGTTTCCCGCCGGCGTCGTCCTCCCAGACACTGACGTCGTAGCGTCCCGTCATGAGGATGGCGGCCCCTTTGCCGACGACGTCCTTCAGCGGCAGGGACCGTGCGCCCCAGACCTGGACGTCCGTCCAGAAGTCCCGTTCCCGGTTCCACTTCGGAGACCCGTCCGCGTTCTCCCCCTGCCGGAAGGACCGGTCGACCCGCACCCGGAGGGTGGTGAGGTTCACCGGATGCTCCGAGTTCTCGCGGGAGATGGACTTGAATTCGATGCTGTGAACCCAGGCTGTTTCTGTTGCTACTGTCATGGAGTTACTCCTTCGAGAGTTGTGTGGATTTTTTCGTTTCGAGGGCGTCCAGGATGTCGCGCTCTTCCCGGTCGAAGCGGAGGAGTGATTTTCGTTCGGCCTGGGCGATGGAGGACCGGTGGTTGAGGACCCGGCGCTGTCGGTCCAGTTCGAGGATCTTCCCGAAATGCTCCTCCGGAAGGTTTATCATCCAGTCGGCCGCGGCCCTATTGACGTCGGCGATCCTGGACAGGGTGCTGAACTTGTGCAGCAGCCGGTCGTACAGACCGAAGGCCACGGTGGTTGGGGCGCCTCGATGCACACGAGCCCGGACTGCCATCACATCGCGACCCTTCCGCACCCTGACCAGCGCCCCGTCGCCGGCATCCTCCAGGAGGACGTTGATGTCGGGCACCAGCGAATACATGTCCGCGCGAAGGGACTGGATGGCCTGGTCCAGTTCCCGCAGCCGGACGTCTCGGGCACGGGCGGAGAGGACGGGATCCTTTTCCGGAGGTCCACTCATTTCTTTTCGGCTTCAGACGAAGCTTCGGGAGAGCCGTTGGCCTGGGCTGCCGCCGGGGAATCTCCTTCGCCATCCGGCGTGGACTTGGCCGAGGCCGCTTCCGGATCGGACGTGCCGGAGGAATCATCGGATCCGGAAGGGTCCGCAGTACCCGAAGGATCGGAAGAACCGGCGGATCCGGGCGAACCGGAAAATGGAGAATTCGAAGGAACGAGATGCGGCGCGGGCGCATGGGCCGTGAAGGTGTCGCAGACGTCTTCCACTCCGTTGTACATCCTCATGTCGATGAACCCGATCTCCGCCAGCCTCTTCACCGCCCTCAATGCGACGGCGGTGCGGCATTTCAGGTGTTCGCGGGTGCATTGGGTATAGGTGTAGTTGCTGCCCAGCGAAAGCATGCTCCGGATCCGGTTGCCGGTGTTCTCGATAGCCCGGTAGCATTCGCCATGGGTAATGACATCGTGGTGGTTCAGTTCCTTGGCCAGGAGGACGAATTCGTCGTACTGGACCAGGGAATACAGGGCCCGGCTGGCGTAATGGCCGAAGTGGAACTCTTCCTCGACGGGGGAGATGGACCATGTCTTCGTCTGGTAGGCGACCCGGCTTCCCGACCGGATGCCGGGATTCAGCCTGGCGTCTGCCTTCTCCTTGAGCGTCCTGGCGGCGTCGGGCAGGAATTCGGCGAGCTCGGTGAGCCGGTTGTGGATCATGGCGAGGCAGTAGTCCGCGAAGGGGTCGCCCCGTTCCGAGGCGCTCATGATCATGGCCGTGCGCTTGGCGAAGTGTTTCAGGCCGTAGATCCGGCGCTTGCCGTCCTTCGGGTTCGGATCGCGTCCGTCCACCAGGACGAGAGCCTCGCCAGTGTGGAACTGGGCTTCGATCTTGCCCTGGAGCTTGCCGGCCCTGCGGGGCCCGCCCGGACGGGCGGCATGTTCGGCATAGTCCCCGGTGTTTTCAGAAGTCATGTGATTTCTCCTGGTCTGATGTGATTGATATCGGAAGTGAACGGGAACCGGTTCCACAGGACCCCGTCCAGAAGGCGGCCGGATGCCCTGGATGTCTCACCCCATCGCTTGAAGTAGAACGGCACCCTGGCCCTCCGGCAGTCGTCCCTGATCCGGCGCACCCAGGCAGGATCCATGGGCCGGACGCCGGGTCCGCTTTCGCCACCGGCAATCACCCAGTCCACTCCCCGGAAAACGACCCGGTTATGGCCGTTCCAGCCCCTGGAGGGAAGCGCATTGCCCACCAGGTGCAGGGGCCGAGCAAAGGTTCGATGCTGAGAAATCGGATCGCGGCGGCAGTGTCCAAGAGGACGTGGATCCACTCGTCGACCCACTGCTGGTCTTCCACGGACACGCCGAGCCAGACATTGGGAACAGGGTTCCGGGCAAGGTCGATACGGACTTCGCCGATGGACTCCGCGGAGGCCCGCAGTTCCCTGTTCAGGTATTCCCGCATCCTGCCGGGGCGCTTGGTAAGCACCTGGAATATGTGCCGGGGCGAAAGCGCCATCACGGCGAACACATTGTCGATCCATTCGTCGGGGACGGACTCGTGGAAGAGATCCCCGTGGGTGCAGACGAAGATCCGCCACGGCCGCTTCCAGCGGAGCGGCTGCTCGATCCACTGGCGGTTGAAGCGGACCTCGCCGGTCCAGATGGGGCCGGCCACACCGTACAGGGTCAGGCCGGCACGGCTGGGATGATTCCGCAACCGACCGCCGGCCAAGCGCGTTGCATAGCAATGCGTGCAGCCGGAGTTCACGACGCTGCAGCCCGTCACCGGATTCCAGGTGGCGTCCGTCCATTCGATGCCGGTGCCGTCACTCATGGGCGAACTCCACCGGCAGGGAAATAAAGGTGCGGCCAATGGCTGCAGGCGACCTAGAAATAAAAGATCCTTTATATGGTGGGGCGTTGCGGCCATTGGCCGCAGACCCTCAAAAAATAAAGAAACCATTATGCGAAGCAGTCTATCAAGAGTATGTAGAAGTAGTTTTTCTTTATAAATCAAACTACTACTACAATCAGCTTCAAAAAGAGGGACCAGTACGATATTCGTACTGAAACACCTCAGTACGACAGTCGTACTGACCACCACATTCCAAGCATTGGGTTTTTCAATACACGGCGATACCGGATTCCGGTGCCGCTGATGGAGAAGTACTTCAGGATGCCCCATTGGCGCCCTCCGAAAGCTGCGACCTGAGTTCGCTGATCTTCCGTTCGGTCCTATGGATTTTCTCAACCAGACCCTCGTCCGGCTTCTTGGACTGGGATTCGAGATAGGACAGGGTGCGTTTGTGGTGCTCCATTTCCGCATTCAACCTGTCCAGCTCCTGCCTTAGGGGTTTCTCGAACTCGTCGCGTTCCACCCGCCCGATCTGTTCGATGATTTCGGACAGCTTGTCCCCTCTTCCGGACAGGGGCAGGTCCCCTTTATGGATGTACTGGTTGATCATCCAGCTCAGGTATCCGAGGGGATGCCTGACCGGATCGTTCCCTTTCTTCCGTTCGATGACCCTGACGGCCAACTCGTCCAGCATCGCCTGACGAAATTCCGCCGGTACGGAATTGAGCTTGATCCTGGCAAGGTCCTCCATGGCCGGCGAGAGGCCGAAGACCCCGCCGTGGAAATCGAGTTCCACGGG
>CAZZNP010000064.1:0-20745 GCA_964655785.1 uncultured Gemmatimonadota bacterium | reverse complement strand
CGCGCCCGCTATTCGCTGAGGTCCGGTCCATAACGCGGCGGCGGCATCCGGGGGAAGTCTGCCCTGGAGGGAAAGTCCGCGATAGAGGCGAGATAGTCGTAGCTCTGGCGGGCGGCGTCTTCGGGTTCCATGAGCTCGGCAAAGGCCTGGTGCACGGTGACGTAACCTTCGTATCCGATCTCCTCGAGCGTCCGCATGATGAGGGGAAAGTCGATCCCGCCCGTTGCCTGTAGCGGAACCGGATCGTGGGGCGCCGGTCCCCGCACCCAGGTGTTCAGGGTCATGGATCCTTCCGGGTTCAGGCGGTGATTCTGCAGGTAGACGTTGAAGAGCCATGGCTCGAACCGCTTAATGGTTTCCGGACCGTAATCCTGGCCGCACAGGTCCAGATTCGCCGGTTCGTAGATGATGCCGAAATTCTCCCGTCCCACCTGCTTCAGCACGGAGACGGACTCCTCGACGGTTTCGAACAGGCTGCGGGTATGGGACTGATGGGCCAGCCGGATGTCCCGTTCGGCCGCCTCGTCCGATGCCCACCGCGCCCAGGCTATATCTTCTTCAGTCTTCATGCCGATCCGAATCAAGTCGGCGTCCAGCAATTCGGCCAGGTCCAGGTAGGGCGTGATGTTCCGCAGGGCGTCAGGGGCGTGTTCGTCGTTCGCGGGTATGGGGATGTCTCCGGTTATCATGGAAACCGGAAGGTACCGGTCTTCAAGGACCTTCCTTACAGCCGTGATCTGCTCCAACGGCGATTTGATGCCGGCCTGGGAAGCCCGCATGCACATGGCGGAATACCCGATCTCCAGCGCCAGGTCGGCCAGGTGCTCCATGGATCGGTTGGCTTCTTCCTTGTTCAACACGGATTCCGCGACGCGAACGGACAACGAGAGTTCCATAAACAAAACCTCTACAAGTTTAAGGGTAACAATGCCTTGGGTGTGACCAGCCGTTGTGGGTAACTCGACGATTCATTGGTAGGTAACTCGTTAGAACATTAGTATGTAACTCGACGATATATTGGTGGGTACCTCGACGATTCATTGGTGGGTACCTCGTTAATACATTGGTGGATATCTCGCTAGTGCATTGGTTGGTGTCTCGACAAGAAATCGGTGGGGGGCTCGACAAGAAATCGGTGGGGGGCTCGACCATACCATATGCCTAGCGTAACTGTACTTCCGATCCCCCCGGCAACGGGTGGCCGGCACAGGCAAGGACCTGGGCGGTGTAACGATACGTGAGGCCCCACAGCACGGGACCATCGCCGTCCAATAGATCAATGGCGGCTACTTCCCTTTCTCCCCATTCACCCGCGACGGCGGTCGTAAGGTACCGGTCCTCATCCATCAGGTCGCTTAGCGGTATCCAGTAAGCGCGTTGTATCTCATGGTTGAGGGAAAGCAAGGATCCATTCTCCAGATAAAACACGAAAGCGGCGACGTGTACCTTGCTGAGATGTGTAGCCTGGTCGTCGAGCCGGCAGAGGTATTTGGCCCTGGCAAGATCGAGTCCGGTTTCCTCCCGCGTTTCCCGGATGGCGGTCTGCAGGGGACTTGCATCGGAGGCGTCGATCTTCCCGCCGGGAAAACTGATATGGCCGGACCAGGGATCGCCGTCCCGTTGCGCGCGTAGGAGGAAGAGCAACTCCAATCCCCTATCCGCCAAGCGGAGAACGACTGCGACGGACGCCGTGAGCGCGCCGGCATCGGGGTCCACCAGCCTGCCAGTTCTGCTGCGAAGCTTCTCGATCAGTTCTTGTGCCTGTATCAACGGCCGGTTGCTCCTAATGGGTGCTACGGGCGCACTCTCTAAGGGTTTGTCAACTCCGCGAGAACACGACCTGGTTCCGAGGATGGTCGGCTCGCTGCCCCGGACGCCGGTTGCCCAGGTTGGCATCGATGACCGGCCTGTTCTCCTCGCTGCATGCCGAATCGTCTACGAGCAGTCCGTCCTCGTAGAACGTGATACCGAGCGCTTCTCGGATGCGGCACGATGTGTTGGACCGGGCGCCATGAACCACCCAGTGGCTGTGCAGGGTGGCGTCGCCGGCACGTACTTCATGCTCCACCACGGGGATCCGGTTTGCGCGGATATAGTCTTCGAAATACGATTCCGATTCGCGGTGTATCCCCCTGGGGCCCAACACGCTGGACCTGTGGGTACCGCTCGCGAAGCGGGGCGGTCCCATGTCGATGGTGGCGTCCACGAGGGGGATCCACATAGTGAGCACGTGGTCCGAGGCCAGGGGCCAGTGAGGACCGTCCTGGTGCCATGGCGTGATCCAGCTACCTGGCTCCTTGAACATGGCCTTGTCGTAGTATATACGCACCGCGTCCACGCCCATCAGGTCGGCGGCGATCTTCCCGAAACGGGGCAACTGGATGAACCGGGCGGCGCGCTCATACCCCTCCCTCAGGTTGAACGTCTGCATGAATACGCGGGAAAAATCCTCCTCCGGCCGTTCGCTCATCTTGCTCGCTCCGGCGAAACGTTCGTCCGTGACGGACTTCAGCACGTCGCGGTACTCGGCGATTTCGTCCGTCGTGCAAACCCCGGCCAGATGGATGTGGCCGTTTTGCCGGTATTTGCGGATGTGATCCGCAGTCAGGGGGTATTCCGACGGGTATTCCGAGCGGAACTCTGTCCCGAGGGACGGTTCGCACGTCGTCATGGATGGAGATCCTTCCAACCTGCGGGTTGATTTGCCGGCGAATAAGGGGCCGGGTGCAGGTACCGGCAACTAACCTTTTCTACCGGAGAAGGTCAAGGAGTTTGCCCTGCAAGCGTAGGACCATAAGCCAGGGTCAGATTCTGCAATCCGGGAACCGATACAGCATATTCTACGTTCCAAACGAGAAGGGCCGAACCCGCCCTGCTGTCGCCTGCCCTTGACAGGCCGTACCTGTTCGTCTTTATTTGAGGAAACGCGGCTGGACGACCTTTAATTGCTGAAGTCCGCCGCGATTGTATTTTGCACATCCCGGAGCATGACATGGAAGAGAACGGCCCGATCCTCGAATTCGAGAAGCCGATATACGAGCTCGAGAAGCGCATAGAGGAAATGAAGAACTATGCGGTGACCGAGAACCTCGATGCCCTGACCGACGAGATCCAGCGTCTGGAAGAGGAAGTGGCGCGGCAGCGGCGGAAGACTTACTCCAACCTCACCCGGTGGCAGCGCGTACTCATCGCCCGTCATCCGAACCGGCCCCATACGCTCGACTACATCAACGGGTTGATGACCGATTTCGTCGAGTTGCACGGCGACAGGTCCTTCGGGGATGACAAGGCCATGGTCACGGGGCTGGCGAAAATTGACGACCGGCCGATCGCCGTGGTGGGGCACCAAAAGGGGAAGAACACCAAGGAAAACGTGATGCGCAATTTCGGCATGGCGGGCCCCGAAGGATACCGCAAGGCCCTGCGCATCATGAAACTGGCCGAGAAGTTCGACATGCCGGTCCTGTGCCTGGTGGACACGCCCGGCGCCTATCCCGGCGCGGGGGCCGAGGAGCGGGGCCAGGCGGAGGCCATCGCCCGTAACATTTACGAGATGGGCCGTCTGCGCGTACCGATCATCGTCATGGTGATCGGCGAAGGCGCCAGCGGAGGCGCCCTTGGAATCGGCGTGGGCGACCGCGTCATCATGATGGAAAACGCCTGGTATTCGGTCATCAGCCCCGAACCCTGTTCCACCATCCTCTGGAAGGACCAGGAGAAGGCGGCCGCACGCAAGGCGGACTGCGCGGAGGCGTTGCGGCTTTCCGCCACCGACCTGTTGCAGTTCGGCGTCATCGACGAAATCGTGCCCGAGCCCTTCGGCGGCGCGCACCGCGACCATGAAACGGCGATTTCCAACGTCCGGAAGTCTATCCTCAAGGCGCTGCACGAGGCGGGTGGACAGTCCGTCGATGAACGGCTGGAAGCCCGGCTGGAGAAATACAGCAACATGGGCGCCTTTGACGTGATTCCTACCGCGGACGACCCATCGTAAATCGGAATCCGGGAGCGGGATTCTTGCTTACGGCCATCACAGGCGGCTTGATCATCAACGGGAAAGGCGATACGCCGATTCCCAACGGGCTGATCCTGGTGGACGGCAACCGGATCAAGGTCGTCGGTTCTCAGGACGACTTTTCCATCCCTTCCGGCGCGGACGCGGAAGTCGTCGACCTGGGCACGTCCACGCTCTTGCCCGGCCTGATCGATACCCACGTACATCTTGTCATGAACGCGCGGGATGACTGCGTCACCTCCCTGGCCCGAAAGAGCGCCGTGGAGTCCGTGGTCGAGGCCGCGGCCAACGCCCGTCTTGCCCTGCGCGGCGGAGTGACGACCGTACGGGACTGTGCCGACGTGTTTGGCGTGACCCTCACTTTGAAGCGCGCCATCGACGCGGGCGAGCTCGACGGACCGCGCATCCTGGCCTGTGGGCTGCCCATTACCACGACGGCGGGTCACCTCCACTACATGGGGATCAGCGCGGACAGCACGGAGGAGGTGTTGAAGGCCGTGCGCACGGTGGTCACCATGGGCGTGGACTGGGTCAAGGTGTGCGCGACCGGGGGCGGCCTGACCCCCGACAGCAACGTGCGCCGCGCCCAGTACTCGGCCGAGACGCTCACGGCCCTCGTCCGGGACGCCCATCGACTGGGCCGCAAAGTCGCCGCCCACGCCCACGGAACCGAAGGCATCCTGAACTGCGCCGTCGCCGGCACCGACAGCATCGAGCACTGCTCGTGGATAGATGAGGAAGAAGGCCATCGTTACGACGAAGATGCGGTCGAGCTGATCCGGAAGAAGGGGCTCTTCGTCAGCCACACGATCACCGGACCGAGGACGGGCTCACCGGAAGAACTGGAAGCGCTTCGCAACAGCGAACTGGGGGAGCGGTACGCCCTGCTGAAGCGGACGATGGAGGAAGGCGTCCGCATGGTGATATCCAGCGACGCGGGCGTCCCGGACACGCGATTCGAGGATTTCGGCGGCGGCCTGGTCATCGCCGTCAAGTGCTGCGGTTTCTCGCCCATGGGCTCGATCATCGCCTCCACGAGCCGGGCCGCGGAAATGCTCGGCATGGCCGACCGGATCGGATCCCTGGAACCGGGGAAATTCGCGGATATCCTCGCGGTCGATGGAGACCCGCTACAGGATATCGGCGCGATCCGGCGGATCGTCGGCGTGTTCAAGGACGGCCGCAGGTTCGTGTGAGCCGCGGGAACTACGCGATCGTGCGAGGTTTCAACGTGCCCGGCCGTGTGTCCGGCAGGGGCGCCGCGGGAACTACGCGATCGTGCGAGGTTTCAACGTGCCCGGCTGGTTGAATCTTTCGAGGCCGAACAGGCTCGTGTCGACCGGCGGCGTTTCGTCGAACAGCCTTGCAGCCAGGATTTCGCCCAGTACCGGGCCGAACTTGAACCCGTGGCCTGAGAATCCGGCCGCCACGACGATGTTACTGTAATCGGGATGCCGGTCCAGGATGAAGTGATAGTCCGCCGAATTGGTGTACAGGCAGTGTTTCACCGCGACGGGATCGCGGGAGAGGTGGGGGCATCGCCTGCCGATGAATTCCTGCACCGCCGCAAGATTGTCCCCGTCCATCTCCTCCGGATCATCGGCATCCACGACCCGGCCGGTTCGGTGGCAGCCTGCTTTGACCCCGGGAACACGCACCTGGGGTACGCAGTAGAACGGGTCCGGCGTGTGGTAATCGATCACATTGGGCATGACGCCCGCTTCGTGCCGGACCGGTCCGGCCTGCGGAAAGTAACCCAGCAATTCCCGCGTCACCACCAGCGGGGCGTCAATCCCCAACGCGTCCAGCCACCGGCCCGTCCAACCCCCCGCCGCCAGCACGAGACTGGTTCCCGACCACGCCCGCCCGTCAGACGCCGTTACCGCGACTCGATCTTCATGCGGATCGATCGAGACGACTTCCGTTTCCGTAAGTGCCTCTACCCCGTCTTCCCGGACGCAGTCCCACAGACTTCGGACCACCTCATCCGCGAACAGTACAGCGCTGTCGGGCTGGTAGATGGCTTCGCTGTTCCGTGGCAGGTTCAACTGGGGGAAACGACGCGTGAAGGACGTGCCGGAGAGGCGCTCGAAGGGCAGTTCGCAGTCCTGTAGCTGGGCTTCCAGCGTATCCAGCACCTCCGCGCCGTCCGGCGCGAGGTTGCAGATGCCGGTCTGGCCGAACAGCGGCCTGCCGAGTCGTTTCGTCAGATCTTCCCAGGCCCGGAACGCGCGGGCCGCCATTTCGACGTACGCATGCTCTTCATAGTCGAATCGGATCATCCGGCTGTCGCCGTGCGAACTGCCGTGCTCGTGGGCCGGAGCGTACCGTTCCAGCAGGAGAACGCGCCGCCCGCGACGGGCCAGCAGGTAGGCTGTCGATACGCCGACGACTCCGCCGCCGACCACGATCACGTCGTACCGGTGCTCCGACCGGATCACGACAGGCCCCGTGTCGCGCGGAGAAGGGTCTCCTGCACCAGCAGTTCGTGGGACAGCGGACGGTCGGGCGGCTGCTCCCCCGCAATGGACTTCAGGAACGAAGCCAGCTCGAGGTCATATAGCGCCTGGCGGCTTCGGCCCTCCACAGGCACGCTGGATTCACCCGCGGGGTACCCTTCCCGGACTTCGGACAGGACCAGCCTGATTTCCGTTCCCGGCTCGAAGGGCTCGAGGAGTATTGCGCTGCCCGCTGTCCCGTACACCTCGAAGCGGCGGGCGGGAGGGGTTGGTTCCATGGCGGCGATATCCACGGTGGCCATGGCTTGCTCATACTCGAATACCCCCAGGCCGTTATCCGTAAAGGCCGGGACTTCCCCGGTTTCGTTGCGCAGGAACGAGGTTACCCTGGCCGGACGGCCTAGGATCCAGACTACCTGGTCGAGCATGTGACCGGCCAGGTCGTAGAATATACCGCCTGGGTGAACGCTGATCACTTCGCGGGACGAGGCGGGGACGTTGGTAGACATGTGCGCCCGGATCGAAAAAACGCTGCCCAGCATGCCGGACCGCGCCCAGTCCGCGATCTTGCCGAACCCATCGTGATACCGGAACATGTACCCCATCTGTACCTGCAGGTCCGCCCTTTCTGCCTGGGAAACGACACGCTGCCAGGCCGGCCAGTCGTCTCCTGCGGGCTTGTCGTACCAGACGTGCTTGCCGGCGCCGACGATTTCTTCAGACTGCGCCAGGCTTTCGTCGTTTCGGCCTTCCGAAGCCACGGCGACAATGGCCGGATCGCCGAGGATCTCCTCCACGCGGTCGAACAATCGGATGTTCGCGTACGGTCCCTCGGCGCGCTCCAGGGCGGCCCGCCTCTCGGAATCGGGTTCAAAGACCCCCACGCACTCGACATCGGGGTTGGTCAGCATCGACTGCAGCTTGCCGGCGGCGTGGCCGTGACCGGTACCATACTGCGCCATGCGAATTGCCATTTCGGGTTCCTTATGTTAGTGTAGAACTGGTCTGTTGTCGGATTACCCGCAATTAAACGACAAGGGGTTTACCGTCAAGCGAATTCGGGTCGACATCGGACTTGACAAGCGACCCTGTATCCGATAGGTTCGCACCAATCTTGCCTTATACTGAACGAACCGGAAACAGCCCAATATCCAGGAGCGGAACAATGTCCCTTACCCAGGCGCAGATCGACGCATTCAGGGAGGTCGGTTTCCTCAACGTGGGACGGGTCTACAGCGATGGCGAGGCCGACGTGCTGCGGGAACGCCTGATGACCGTCATTGCGGGCACGTCGCGGGGTAGAGCCGAAGCGGTGCGGAACATCCGGGGCGAGGATATCGAAGCCGAAAGGGACGTCGTGATCCAGGTGGTCAACACGTGGCAGGCGGACAATGGCTTCCGGACCCACCTCTACCACCCGGACATCTGCCGCATGGCCTGCGAACTGATCGGGACCGACGTGCTGCGGGTGTGGCACGACCAGATCCAGTATAAGCCGCCGCGGCGCGGCGGTGCGACGGACTGGCACCAGGACCATCCCTATTGGCCGATCATACAACCGGCCGACCTGGTGAGCGCCTGGGTGGCCCTGGACGACGCCACCATCGAGAACGGCTGCATGCGCATGGTACCGCGCAGCCACCACTGGGGGCCCCACAAAGGCGGTACGATCGGGACGAACGAAGACGGTTTCACGCCGGATCCCGATCTGACCCTCATCCCCGATGAAGAAGTGGTGGAAATCGTCCCCTGCGAGGTCAAGAAGGGCGAGTGCATGTTCCACCACTGCCTGACCTGGCATGGCAGCCCGCCCAATCCCTCCGAAAACGGCCGGCCTGCCATCGCGGTGCACTACATGCCCGGATGGACGAGGTACGAACCCTCCAGGACCCACATCATGGAACGCCGGGTCGACGTCGAACCGGGCGAACTGCTGACAGGCCATCACTTCCCCACGGTGTGGGATCACGGCCCTGTCGAACCGCCGGATCACTGGACTGAAAGGAAAGCATGAGCATAGAAGCCAACGTCAACACCGCTTCCCGTCCCAGCGAGTTGCGTATCACCGACATGCGCACCGTAACGATCGGTGCGTCGACCATCATCAGGCTCGATACGAACCAGGACATCCACGGGCTTGGAGAGGTGCGGGACGGCGCCAGCAAGACCTACGCCCTCGCCCTCAAGTCGCGCATCCTGGGCGAAAACCCCTGCAACGTCGACAAGGTCTTCCGACTGATCCGCCAGTTCGGCCACCACGCGCGGCAGGCCGGCGGCGTCTGCGCCATCGAGATGGCCCTGATGGATCTCGCGGGCAAGGCCTACGGCGTACCCGCCTATCAACTGGCCGGCGGGAAATTCAGAGATAAAGTACGCATATACTGCGATACCACCACGTCCCCGGACGCCGAGGAGATGGGACGCCGCCTGAAGGAGCGAATGGATCGGGGGTTCACCTTTCTGAAGATGGACGTGGGCATCGGCCTGTTGAAAGGCGTGCCAGGTACCCTGGCGGCACCGGCCGGGATGGTGGATACCCTTCACGTCATGCACCCTTTCACGGGCATCCGGCTGACGGACAAAGGCATTGCCCTGCTGTCGGAATACGTAGCGGGCGTACGCGAGATCGTGGGTTACGAGAACCCCCTGGCCGACGACCACTTCGGCCACAACGGCGTGGAGGACTGCATCCGCCTGGGCAAAGCGCTGGACCGGTACAACCTGGCCTGGTACGAGGACATGGTGCCGTGGCAGTTCACCGAGCAGTACGTCCGCCTGCGGGACGCCTGCGACACCCCGATCTGCACGGGAGAGGACATCTATCTCAGGGAAGGGTTCATGGAACTCTTCGAGCACCGGGCCATTTCTGTGTGTCATCCGGACCTGGCCACGTCAGGCGGTATTCTGGAGACCAAGAAGATCGGCGATGCGGCCCAGGAACACGGCATCTCCATGGCCCTGCACATGTCCGCCATGCCGGTCGCCCAGATGGCCAGCGTGCACTGCGCCGCGGCCACCGAGAACTTCATCGCCCTGGAACACCACCACGTGGACGTGCCCTGGTGGGACGACCTGGTGACCGGCCTGCCGAATCCATCCGTACAGGACGGGTTCATGACGGTACCCGAAGCCCCCGGCCTCGGCATCGAATTGAACGAAGAGGCCATCCGGGAGCACATCAGCGAAAAGGATCCCGGATACTTCGAACCCACGGATGAATGGAACGACCTGCGATCCCACGACCGCCTGTGGAGTTGACGGGCTGGAAGAGCGCTGCGAGTTTCACGCGCACGATCGCCTGTGAAACACGATCGCCTGTGAAACACGACCGCCTGTGAATCAGGTTAGCTTAAGGAGCGAAACCATGACTGGACCTATGCTGCAAGCTCCACCGGAACCATTTGAACCCAGCCCCTACATCGCCCTTACCGAAACACAACGGCGTCAGTTCGACGAAGACGGCTTTATCCTGATCGAGGATGCCCTCTCTCCGGATCACGTCGAACGGCTGCTCGCGGTCGTCGATTCGCTCCACGGCAAGTTCCACAAAGCCCACGGCACGTCTTCCGACGCACCGTACCAGATACGCAACGCCCTGGCCCACCACGAGGAGCTTTTTGCGCTGATCGAATACCGGAAGATCCTGCCGCTGGTCGTGGACGTCATGGGCGTGAATATACAGATCCGAACTTCCCACGTGGACGTCCGTCCTCCCATGAAAGATCAAGTGGCGGGAGAACTGGGGGCGAGAGGGAGCTTTTTCCCCTGGCATTCCGACGGACCCAATTTCGGCTATCCCATAACCAACGGACGAATCCCCTTCTTCGAAGTAAAAGTCGGCTATTACCTGACCGACCTGACCGAACACAACAGCGGCGCCATCTGCGTGGTGAGGGGCAGTCACAAGCTTTCGCCGGAACTGATCCACGACCCGGATTACCGAATCGACCCGAAGGACATCGTGGAAGTGAACGTGCGGCCAGGGACTGCCATGGTCTGGCGCACCGCGCTTTGGCACTGCCTGACCCCCAACCTGTCCGATCGTACCCGCAAGTGCCTCTACTACGGATACAACTACCGCTGGTCCCGGCCCGGCGACTACGACCGGCAGGATTCGGAGCTGCTCGCCCGCTGCACGCCGGTCCAGCGCCAGCTATTGGGTTCCAACACGACCGAAGACGGGGTGGCGTACCAGGATGGCGATCCGGCCCATCCGGCTTCCAGGTTCTGGCGGCCCGAACCCGGCGACGTACCCCTGGAAGCATGGGCTGAGTTTCAACACAAAAAAAAGTGCCGCAAGGAAGAGAAGCTATGGGTTAAAAGGAATACCCTGCCTCCCTTCACCGTGGGCGCACCATTGGAGCCGACACCATGACCGAAGCCGAAGTCTTCGAATTCGACCTGAATGGAGTCATCATATACCGTAACATGCTGACCCGGGACCAGGTCGACCACATGAACGGGGTGCTCGACCAACACCTCACGGATGAATCCTACAATTTCCCGTTTCTTCACCTGGACCCGGTGTTCATGGAGGTCATGGCCCTGCCCCGGACGCTAAACATCCTCGAGACGATCATCGGAAAATGGATGCGCCTGGACCATGCCTACGGACTGCAGATGGATACGCGCACGGTGGAGCGGGGAGAAATTCACCCAAACCTGCACGGCGGACCGCTGGAGGACAACGGCGAGCACCATTACCAGTGGTTCAACGGAAAGATGTACAACGGACTGACCGTGGTCATGTACGCGCTGACGGACGTGAATCCCGGCGACGGCGGATTCATCTGCGTCCCGGGAAGCCACAAGACCAACCTGGAATTCAAACCGCCGCCGGATTCCCATCTCGTCGTGAATCCCGCGCTCAAGGCGGGCGACATGCTCATCTTCACCGAAGCGCTGGTGCACGGCTCGGACACATGGACCTCGTCGAATATCAGGCGTTCCCTGCTCTACAAGTACTCGCCGGGACACTCCACGTGGGCGATACCGGAGCAATGGGAAAAGCACCAGGACCTCGCCACCACCGACCTGCAGCGCGACCTCCTCAGGGCGCCCAGTATCGAGGGCCGGACTCCGTTGGAAATACCGGAAGTGCAGGGCCCGCAAAAGGCATGAAAGTTCACCGACGGTCACAGAACCAGCAGCATACCGAACGAGCATCCGGAGGAAACCATGACTGAAGCTGAGATCTTCGAATTCGACCTCAACGGCTACATCGTCTACAAGAACATGCTGACCCGGGACCAGGTCCATCGCATGAACGGGATCCTGGACAGACACCTCGCGGACGATGCCCACGGCTTTCAGTTCCTCACCCTCGACCCGGTCTTCATGGAACTCATGGCTCATCCCCCCACGCTGCGGATCATCCGGACGATGATCGGGGAATGGATGCGGCTGGATCACGCATACGGGTTGCAAATGGACACGAAATCCGTCGACCGGGGCCATGTGCGGCCGAACCTGCACGGCGGCCTCAGGCACGATCAAGGCGAGCACCAGTACCAGTGGTTCGACGGAAACATGTACAACGGACTGATCGTGGTCATGTACGCCCTGGAGGACGTTCATCCAGGCGACGGCGGACTGATCGTCGTCCCCGGCAGTCACAAGTCCAACTTCAGGTTCAGGCCGCCCGTCGATTCGCATCTGGTAGCAAACCCCTCCTTCATGGCGGGCGACATGCTCATCTTCACCGAGGCGCTGGTCCACGGCACCACCACGTGGACTTCCGATCAGCGGCGGCGCTCCTTGCTCTACAAGTATTCTCCGGGGTATTCAGCCTGGGCCTCGGCCGAGAGGCTGGACGACGCCCGTGCCATGGCCGCCGACGATGTCCAGCGCGACTTGCTCAGGCCGCCATGCGTAGGCAATCGGACGCCCGTGGAGATCCCGGGTGAGTGACTGCATCCAGGCAAGAAATGTGAGGAGATTCGAAAAACTGACACGAGCAGTCTCGGTAGGCCATGGCGGATGGACCGGAAACGTAATTGGGCAGTCTCGGGAGGCCATGGCGGATGGACCGGAAACGTAATTGGGCAGTCCATGGATACCCTTACGAATAGTACGGAAACGTATTTGAGCAGTCGCGCAAAAACTTGACGGATGGCCCGGAGAGGAAACAGAAGGAGACCTGGTAATGAACGTGCGGGACGAATACCGTTACAACCGGTTGACCTGGGAGGATATGAACGAGGCCATCGCCATGCAGAAAGTGGTGGTCCTGCCCACGGGTTCCACCGAGCAGCACGGCAAGCACCTCCCGCTGGATACGGATGCTTTCCTCGTCGAGTCGGTCTGTCACGAACTCGGGCGGCGCATTCCCGACCGCGTGCTCGTCCTGCCCACGGTCAGCTACGGCCTGAACCTGCACCACATCGACTTCCCGGGCACCATACACATCGAGCCCGAGGTGTTCATCGCCTTCTGCCTGAACATCACCAAGAGTGTGGCCTACCACGGTTTCAAGAAGATCCTGCTCGTCAACGGGCACGGTTCGAATACACCCCTGGTCGACCTGGTGGCACGTAAAACCGTGCTGGCCACGGAGTCGCTTTGCTTCGCCGCCAACTACTTCACCTTTCTGATCGACGCCTTCAACGAGGTGAAGGAGTCGGAGGTGATGGCGCACGCCGACGAACTGGAGACTTCCCTGTACCTCCATTTGGCCGGAGATCGCGTAAAGATGGACCGGGCCGCGCCGGACAACGACCGCGTGGGGAAGTATTTTTCCTCAGACAGCACGGGTGTGGTGCGGTTCAATGATTTCTGGGGAAGATGGACCGGCCTTGGCGTCCATGGAGACCCGACGCCGTCGACGGCGGAAAAGGGCAGGATCATCTTCGACGCGTCCGTGGACGGGCTGGTCGAACTGATCGACGACATCAAGGAGTGGCCGATCGAGGAGCGAAGCGATCAGCACACCGGACCGGTGCAAAGCGGGATTCGGTGGTAGGCTTTCGGTCCGGTTCGGCGGGCGGTCCCTTCCGGCAGAGCTTGTACTTTTCGGAACCGGACCGCTCGAGGTTCCGGCGGGCGGAAAACGGTCAGTAGCTCAGGAATCCACCGTCCACCAGCCACGTGGCGCCGGTAACGAAGCTCGCTTCTTCGCTGGCAAGGAACACGGCCACCCGGCCGATTTCATCGGGCCGGCCACGACGCTCCAGCGGGGTATCGCGGAAGAACTTACCCGTTGCCCCCTTTTCTACCGCATCCTCCTTGGGCCTGTCGCTCTGTTCCGTATGAATATCGCCTGGCGCTATGCTGTTCACGCGGATGCCGTGGGACGCCAGTTCGATGGCCGCCGTCTTGGTCAGGCCGTCCATGCCCGCCTTGCTGGCGCAGTAGGGCGCGGCGCCTTCCTGCGCGGCGAACTGGGCCACCGACGAGATGTTGATGATCGCGCCCCTCTTGCCCCGGTCGATCATCCTGCGGGCGGCCTCCTGCGTCGCGATAAACGCCCCGGTCAGGTTTATATCCAAAACGCTGAGCCAGTGCTCGTCCGTTTCTTCCATGAAGGGCCGCAGCTTCAGTGAACTTCCTGTCAACGCGGCGTTGTTGACCATCACGTCGACGGGACCGAGCAGGGCCTCCGTCCGGTCCAGCAGGAAGGCCACGTCCTCACGGCTGCTCACGTCGCATCGCTGCGCCTGGACATTAAAACCCGATTCGCGAAGACGCTCGGCCTCGCGCTCGGCGACCTCGACTCGCCGCTGCGCGATCATCACGGCGGCTCCCGCTTCGGCGCAACACCGGGCGATACCCAGCCCGATCCCGGTACCTCCACCGGTGACGACAGCAGTTTTGTCCTTCAGCAGATCACTCATACATTCGGTATCCCTGGATTCGTGCCACGGCGCCAGCCATCAGCCGCTCTTTCCCTGCGCCGCATCACGATCCATATCCTGTGCGACCTCGGCGGCTCCTGCCTCGATCAGTGCGATATCCCTTTCCCCCAACGTTCGCACGTCGAGCAGGAACCGGTCCCCAGCCAATCGGCCGAATACCGGCGGCGCCTGCCTTCTGAACGCCGCGGCGAGTTGCCGATTCGTCCAAGTAACGGGCCTGAGCGCCACGACACGGGATGGCAGTTGCTGGACCGGCAAGGCCCCGCCGCCGATCTCGGCGACAGAATCCTCCACCGTCACTTCCACGCGCTGATCGAATCTGGCCGTCATTCGAACGGAGAGTATTTGCGCCCTTGTCTCGAGTTCGGTAATGGTCGCCGCAATCATTGCCGTAACAGTATGCCTCTCCACGAGAGAATCGGGATCGTCAAACAGCTCGAGGGTAGCCTGCAGGGCGGCGTATACCATCTTGTCTGCTCGAAAGGCCCGCATCAGCGGGTCCTTCTTCATCTTGTCGATCAGATCCCGCCGGCCGGCGATGATGCCGGCCTGAGGCCCGCCCAGCAACTTGTCCCCACTGAAGCAGACCACATCGACCCCCTGGCCTAGGGCGTCCCGGACGGAGTAACCGCAGTCCAGGCCATGTCGGCCGTAAGCTTCAAGCTCGAACAAGGCGCCGCTTCCCTGGTCATACACGACGGGAAGGCCCTTTTCCCGGCCCAGCTGGGACAGCTCTTCGAGGGGCGTGGAGGCATCCATGCCGGCAATATCGAAATTGCTTCGGTGGACGGCCATAATGAGGGCCGTCCGGTCCGTGATGGCGGACCGGTAGTCTTCCACTACCGTGTGATTCGTCGCCCCTACGCCGACGAGCCGAACGCCCCCGGCTGACATGACGTCCGGCATGCGAAAAGAACCGCCGATCTCCACCAGCTGCCCCCTGGAGATGACCACTTCCCGGTCCAGTGCGAGCGCGTGCAGTATCAGCATTACCGCGGCGGCATTGTTGTTCACCACGATGGCGGACTCCGCCCCGGTAAGCGCGCAGAGCAGGCTGGAAACCAGGTCGTGGCGCGAACCTCTTTTGCCGGTCTCAGCGTCGATCTCGAGCGTGCAGTATCCATCGATCACTTCGGACACGGCACACCGGGCTGCCTCGGACAGGACCGCGCGGCCCAGTCCGGTGTGCAGGATTACGCCCGTACCGTTCACGGCAGGCGTAAATGAACCGGTATAGTCCGGTTTACCAGGAGAATCTGGTTTACTTTTCATGCCCGGGTATGTGGTTTACCGGAAAAATCGTTTACCGGAAAAATCGAGGATTGCTTGCGCGACCCGGCTCATATATCCTGTCCGCGCTGAAACACCATTTCCGCGTTGGATCGCCCTGGCCGTGTGGATATACCCTGACCGCGCTGAAACACCATTTCCGCGTTGGATCGCCCTGGCCGTGTGGATATACCCTGTCCGCGCTGAAATGCCAAATCCGCGTTGGATTGCCATGTCCACGTTAAAATATCCTGTCCGCGTTACAGGACTACCATCTGCCGCCGATTTCTTCCTTCATCCTGGCCTTTAATTCCGACCAGGGAAACGCCGGGCCGGGATCGATCTTCCGGTCCGGTGCGATGTCACTGTGACGTACGATATTCGCCAGCGGGATTCGATACCGATCCACGAGCAACCCGGCCAGCGACGCCACCTGATCGACCTGGACCGCGGGATAGGGCGCCCACCAGTCGTCCCTGGCGAAGACGGGTGGCGGACCATCGTAGGGCGTGCCGAAATCATCGGGCCAGCAGTAGTACTTTCCTTCCTTCTTCTGCAGCCTTCCCCAATTCACAATTTCTATGCCCAGGGACCAGGGGTTGCAGCCCGTTTTTCCGCCCCAGGTGCTGACCCCGCAGTGCCACGCGCAGTCCTCGTCGCGGACCATTTGCAGTACGGCGCCGTCGATACCCACGATGTAATGGCAGCTGACACGCCGCTCCGGGTCCCTGAAGATTGCAGCGCAGTCTTCCAGCGTGGGACCGTCCGTGTAATGGAGCACCAGCATTTCGATCCGAGCGTCTTCCCGGCTCGAAGAGTAAAGAGCCGGAGAAAACGGGATTTCCGCAAGCGCGTTCGTCATCGTGGAAAGAACCCCTGGAGGATTGGTTGTCGACCGCCAATCGTATCCTAAACCTATAGCATGGCCATCCGGAAGGCAATCCGTTTCCCCTTGTTGCAGAAGCGTGTCGGCCCTGCCCGGACCGGTTGACACGTTCCTGCCGACCTGGTATTTTACCGCCATGACCAGAACGTTCAAAACCCCTGTCTTGATTCGGCTCACGGCCAGGCGGGCTCGCTATTGACCAACCATCCTCTGCAACAGCTTTCGCTACAGGACCGGTACCGTATAGACCAGGGGACGGTCTTTCTCACCGGCATTCATGCCATCGTGCGGTTCCTGTTCGACAAGCAGCGGCGCGACGCGCTTAAAGGCGGTCCCGTACGCCGCAGTTTCATGGCCGGGTACGAGGGATCGCCCCTTGGCGGCCTCGACCTCGAGCTTCGTCAGCAGGCATCCTTGCTCAACGAAGCCGCGCCCTTCGTGCACCAGGCGGCGGTCAACGAGAAGACGGCGGCGGCCGCGGTTCATGGGAGCCAGTACGAAGGAGACGTGGACGGGTTCTGGTACGGCAAGGCCCACGGTGTGAAGTGGGCCCTGGATGAATTCAGCCTGGCGAACATCGCCGGGACGGGCAGGGACAGCGGGGTGGTCCTCTTCGCCGGAGACGACCACATGGCGAAGAGCTCAGGGTATCCCGCCAGCAGCGAAAACGCCCTGCGCGACGCGCGCATCCCCGTCTTCTACCCCTCCTCGGTCGCTGAAGTCATCTCCTACGCCCACCACGCGCTCGCCCTCAGCAGGTATGCCGGGGTCGTCTGCGGCCTTAAACTCGTCACGCCCGTTTGCGACGGTGCGGAGACGGTGGACGTGGACCCGGAACTTCCGACGGTGATCCTGCCGCCCCGGACGGTGGACGGACAGCTTTACGAGAAGCGTTTTCACCAGGTCGTCATTTCCACGCAGTCTATCCCCTTCGAAGAAGAACTGACCACGGTCCGACTGGACATCGCGGCCGAGTATGCACGATTAAACGGGATCGACACGGCGCGGAACCTGGAATCGGACTGTCCCCTGGGCATCGTCGCGACGGGAAAGAGTTACGCGGACATCGTCCAGGCCCTCGGGATCCTCGGCCTGGAAGATCGCGTGCCGGTCCTGAAACTCGGCGTGATCTATCCGGTCAATCCACGGACAATCCGCGACTTCGCGCGCCGCCTGCGTACCGTGGTGGTCGTGGAGGAAAAAGGGCCCTTCGTGGAAGAAGCGGTGGCCAGGGCGCTAGTGGGCACCGACGTCGATAGCGTCATCGGAAAACGAGGCGGGGATGACCGTCCGTTCATCCCTGCCCATGGAGAACTGAACCCCGATCTGTTGACCCTCCTCCTGGGACCGGTCTTGCAGGCGTTGTTCCCTTCCATGCCGGTGACCGGACGGACGGACGAACTGAATGCAATCGCGGAAAGAGATCCCGGTTCCTTTCCCCGGCGTACCGCCCATTACTGTCCGGGTTGTCCCCACAGCGTATCCGCCCGTGCTCCGGAAGGCGAGGTCGCCGGGGGCGAAATCGGCTGCTCATCACTGGACGCGTATATCGAGGCGGACGGAAGGGGCGTGCGCTGGATCCCCACCATGGGCCTGGGCGGCGCTATCTACAACGGCATGTTTCCCTTCAACGGAAACCGCCACCTGTTCCAGAACATCGGCGACGGCACGGTGCTGCACAGTGGCCTGATCACGCTATTCAGCTCCATCTCGCACGGCGCCAACATCACCTATAAGATACTATGGAACCACGTGGTCGCCATGACCGGCGGTCAGGATATTACGGGCCAGCCTTCCCTGGACGACTTCGTGCTGATTCTCCTGGGAATGGGAGTCGCGGACGTGACCGTCGTCAGCAAGTATCCCGACCGCGTGTCCCTCAAACGGTCCCGCGCCGCTTTGAGACAGGACCAGCACCTCCTGCTCGAACCCCGCGCGCGGTTGGATCAGGCCCAGGAGCACCTCGCCCGGAAACCGGGCGTCAAGGTGCTGGTATACGACCAGGAGTGCGCCACGGAGCAGCGACGGCGTCGGAAACGCCAGGGGGAGTCGCCCGAGCGTTACGTGTATATCCATGAAAGAGTCTGCGAAGGGTGCGGGGATTGCGGACAAAAGTCCATGTGCCTCGCGCTGGTGCCGAAGGAAACGGAATTCGGTTTCAAGACCGACATACTCCAGTCCGCGTGCAACCAGGACCTGTCCTGCCTCGAGGGCGACTGCCCGTCGTTCATCACCGTGGAACCTGTCGGGGATACGCGGCCCAGGAAGACGGAATGTCCGGCGCTCGACGCGACGGATCTTGAAGAACCCCGGCACAAGGCCACGATCGACCGGGAATACGCGATACACCTCATCGGCATCGGCGGCACCGGGGTCGTCACCGTCGCCCAGGTGCTCGCCATCGCGGCCCTGTTCGACGGGAAGAAGGTCAACGAATTGAACCGCACGGGACTGGCGCAGAAAGGCGGGCCGGTGGAATCCCCCATTATCCTGGGCGAAGACCGGGTTCCTCCGTCCAGCTACATACCGGGCGGAAGATGCGACCTCTACCTGGCGGCGGACCTCGCCGGCGCCGTGAATCCCATGAACCTACAGGTCGCCGACCCGCGCCACACTGTGGCCGTGGTCAGCAGTGCGGGAGTTCCCACGGCGCGGATGGTCTACGATCCGCAGATGCCGGGCATCGACGTCGCCGCGATGGAAGGGCAGGTCGAGCGTTACACCCGTTCCGGCGAGAACTTCTTCATCGACGCCCAGGAGTATGCGCACAGGCTCTTCGGAAACCACATCGTGGCCAATGTATTCCTCCTCGGAGCGGCCTACCAGGCCGGCCACCTTCCCCTTCGCGCGGAAAGCATAGAAAAGGCTATTCATCTAAACGGCCAGGCGGTGGATACCAATATCCAGGCATTCCGCTGGGGCCGCATGGCCGTGTTGGACCGGGACCGGCTGGACGAGTCCGTGTCGGACCCGCAGCCGGATTCTAAGCAGCTGGCCAGGCGTTACGCCGATGCGCTGGGCGGCTTAAAATCAGCGGCTTACCGAACGCTGGTCGATCGCGTGCCGGTCAGGATAGCGTCCTTTTACCGGACTTGGGTGGTGCGTGTGGGGGAACTGATCGCCTATCAGGACGAATCTTACGCGGAACGGTACGTCCAACGCATGGAGGGCGTCGTTGCGGCCGATGAACGGCACGGCGGCGCGGCCCGTGACTACCTGCTGTCCACGAACGCCGCCTTCATGCTGCACAAGCTCATGGCGTACAAGGACGAGTACGAGGTGGCCCGGCTGCTGACCGACCCCGTGGAACCGACCGTCGAGAACCGGTTTGACGGTCCGGTCAAGGTGTCCTACAACCTGCATCCCCCGCTTCTCAGGGCGTGGGGCCTCGAACGAAAGCTCTCCCTGGGACCCTGGTTCCGTCCCATCCTGCGATTCATGGCCCGATGCAAGGGGCTGCGCGGAACCATGCTGGATCCGTTCGGATACACGGCCGCCCGACGCGAGGAACGGGAACTCGTAACCTGGTACGAATCGCTGCTGGACCAGGCCCTCGACGTGCTCACCGAAGACAACTATCCCGATGTATCGGAATTGCTGCGACTGCCCGACGAGATCCGCGGCTACGAAGAGGTCAAGCGCCGCTCGGTGCTCAGGGTGAAAAAGAAGGCGGCCGGGATCCTGGACGGCCTCCATCGCAAGCAAGACTACGCGAAAGTAGAAAGCCGGCCCTGACAAGGACCGGCTTCCCCAAACCCAATAACTATCCTGCTGTTAACAGCCGGGGCGAGGCGAGAGGCGATGGCGCCTCCTGACTCCTTTTCCTCGGCTGTCTTACAAGCGTCAGCTGCTCGCAATCCTCGACTGCTCGCAAACGTCAACTGCTCGCAAGCCTCAGCTGCTCAGAAGCCTCAACTGCTCACAAGCACCTTTTTCAGCGCCGCGATGAAGGCCTCGTTCTCCGCCTGCAGGCCGGCGGTGACCCGCAGCCAGCTGTTCATCCGCCAGCGGCGCTTGCCGTTGCCCACGAGCACGTTGTACTCTTCGAAGAGCTTCCGGGTGACCTCGTCCGCGTCCGTGCGCACGTTGACCAACATGAAGCTGGACTGGCTGGGGACGTATTCGAGACCCATCTCGTCAAACTGGCTCATGAAATAGTCATGTCCGGCCCACGCCGCCTCCCGGGCGCGATCCTGGTAATCGTTATCCTCTATGCATGCCTCCGCGGCGACCACCGAGAGCGAACTGACCCGGCCGCCCTTG
>CAZZNP010000063.1:1501-20974 GCA_964655785.1 uncultured Gemmatimonadota bacterium | reverse complement strand
TATGAACCGGATACGATGAATATGGAAGGTTTCGACGGGAAGATCAAGGACGACCCTTGTCCGTCAGCCGCTCATAGGCGTTCACGACCTCAATGAAAGCGTCGTGATCACCCCCGTGGTCCGGGTGGTGGACCTGGGCCAGTTCCCGGTACCGCCGCTTGATGTCCTGAAGCGTCGCGTAAGGCGGCAGGCCCAAGAGGGAGAGCAGTCCCGGGTCGTAGGCATCGGCCATGGAGAGGCCGTGCTCTTTGAAATACTGGAAGTAGACGCGGTAGAAGAAGGCCTCGTAGACCTTCTTGATCTCGTCGTGGTCCATCTTCACCAGTCTGTTCAAGGGGTAGTCCACACGGTCATCGCCCGCGGACCGGGTGGAGAAGAACGTGTCCCATACCAGCGTCTGGTGCGCTTCCTGTGGACGGATCCTGAACCGGATGCGGCACTCGGTCTGCTTGAGTTGACGAAGTTTGCGCTTGAACTGGGGGATGGTCATGGCGCGGTCCGGTGATGGACAAGCCACGAGACCCACATGCCGCACAGGGTCATGTATTCCGGATCACGGGCGTTGCGGATCGCGCCGCGGTAGGCGGGCCTAACGTGCGTCATGGCGTTTCCTCCAGAACGTCGGCGGCGCGGGCGGCAAGGGTCATTCGCGGACCTCCCATTTAACGTACCACTACCGGACGGCGGGCCTCAAGGGTCGGCTCGATCCCGAAAGCGTATTCTGCCATTCTGCGGTAATGGTAGGCGGAAATCCATATCTCACCACCCTCAGGACAACACCACCCCATGAAATCGAAATGGTCTTCCCGCTCCAATGTTTCAACGCGGCCGTCCGCGTCCAGCATGTAGCCATCGACGTTGATATTTTGATCCGGATACGCCGGGTAGTTTTGATCCCTTTCATAAGGGCGGTGTAATTCATCAAGAAGGTGTAGAAGTCCCAGGTTGTGGCCCATTTCGTGAAGCAAGTTCCAGGTGGGCGGGCGCGTCCGCGTTGTGCTGTAAGTTATCGCGGAAAATGGAAAACCCACCGAGCCCAAGCCACCAGATCGAAACTTTGTATGTTCAAATACAGTCGATTCGGTGGCGGGCCAGGCGGTCGTCGAGACCGCAACGCGAAAATCCTTGTGTGAGCGGTCCCAGTCGAAATCGCCGTTTCTGTATGATTCCCGCATTGCGAAAAACGCGGCGTAGTTTGGCCCTATCGCGTTCACTTCGAGCGTGTCTACCACGACGGGCGGGCCGATCCTGTGTTCACCTATGACAAGCGGCGTGTATACGTAAAGACTGTCCATGATCCCGAAACCGTCCCCGTACAGGTAGGCGTCTTCAATTTCTTGAGTGACGGTCGGTATCTGCGCGGAATCGGTAACGACGGGGTGAAACACCACGTCCGACGGGTACGGGACCACAACGTCAAGGGCATATTTCGGCGCGTTTTTTACCGCCGGATTGTCGTTCAGCGTCCAGCCTTCCAGGGGCGTATATTCGTCTACATCGCCCGCGGTAAGCCATGCACTATAAAACATTTCCACTTCCCGCCATTGACCATTTGAAAAGTCTGCCGTAAGCCAGACGGCGGCGGGTTCGCTTGCCGCCAGCATATCGGCCGTAAAATACACTTCAGAGCCCGCCCCCGTGCCTTGTATTGTTGCAGGTCCTGACACGGCCGCGTGTGATGTTCTGACCGGTGCACCGTCGAACCACAAATAAAGGCCAAGCAACCCGCCAACCTCTTTCAACCCCTCGATGTCCGAGGATGCGGGTGTGTAATGCTCGTGGATCACGTCCACGTGAACGATTACGGGCTTTCCGGGCGGCGGCCCGCCAACCAGGACGGTCCCGCCGCTCGTGTTCGTGACGCGGACGGCGGAAATGCTGATCGTCTTTTCGTACTCTGGCAGGACGGAAACCCTTTCGTCATCTTCGGCCGGCGCGGTTACACGTTCGACGTTTTTCGATGCGGCGCGGGCGAACGTATCAAGCGGGCTTGTCGGGCTGGCCGGTCCCTTGCATGACAGGAAAACGGCGGCAACCAAGGCCGGGGCCAAGAGGAAAGTCCGGACCTTCGGGTTGAGGGCGGCGCGGGCGTCGTCGTTGTAGTCATGCTTCACGATTCAGTCCTTTCGTGTGCGCCGGCGTATCCGGCGCGGGTTTCCGGACGTACCCGTTACGCCCGGCCGTGCTCGATCAATCCCCGGCGCGGTCGAAACCGTCCTGGCGGTCCGGACCGTCATTTCCGGATTCCGGGCGCGGGGCCAGCCCGTACCGGTCCAGCGCGTCCCGGCGTTGCCGTCTCTGCCGGGGCCGTCCGTGAACCGTCAGCCCGTCGGCCAGGTTGCGGCGTCGGCGCGTGCCTTGCTCAATGCGCTTCGCACGGTCCTGGCACAGGTCGCACACGGTCCGGGGCCGTCCGCGTCGGTCGCGTCGGTCGTAGGTCCAGGCGTGTCCGCATTTCCTTCAACGGGCGGTTGTCCGTGTCATGTGCGGTTACAGTCTGTTCCATCATGCCAGACACGTCAAGCCCATTCTTACTTCACATAAAGTGATGATTATGCAAACCCAATTGGGGAATAGTCATGGCGCGGTACGATGATGGGATGGACAAGCTGGAGAGTGGTCATGGCGTGATCCGGAGATGAACAGGAAGTTGAATCGGTCGCACCGAACCAGGCCAATACGAACCAGGCAAACATGTGCTAGTTCAACATCGTCGGCAGGCTCTCCATCGACTCCGCCCTGGGCAGGGGATGGTCCCAGGGCCATGCCACTTCCTGGTCATGGTACCAGGCCGCCTGGATGGCCTTCATGCCGGCCGACTCCGCGCCGCGCAGTTCGTCGAAATTTCCGTCTCCTACAAAGTACGCATCGGAAGGTTCGACGCGCATGCGCCGGCAGGCAAGATCATATATCCTCCGGTCCGGTTTCATCAACCCGACGCTGCAAGAAAACACCACGTCGTCCACGTGGTCCCGAAGCGGGCAGGACTCCCACGCCAGCACTTCATTGGGCATGGCGTTGCTGATGATCCCGACGCCGAGTCCAAGGGTTCTGATCCTGTCCAGCATCTCGAACGCCCCGGGATCGACTTCCGACAGCACACGTTTCTTCCACTGTTCGTATTCCCTGGCTATCCCTGCGATTTCACGGTCCGGGACCCGCGAGCCGAACTCTTCCCTCATGTGCTGGAACCTGGTAAAGGTATCTGGAAACCCACCGGTCATGACACGTTCGCCGAAGTCATCCCACCACCTCGACATCTTGTCTCGCGTCGTGCGCATTTTCACGTGAATCGGAGTTCTTGACCGATATGCGCTTCTTGTTTTTTCGGTGATCTGCGTTTCGAACAGGTCAAAAAAGACGGTCTTCATGGACCCCCGTACAAGGATGTGCCGGATCAGGTGATGCCGAACTCCTGGATGGACTGGATGGCGGACATGTCATGGACGCCGCTGTCATCGAGGGAAACGTTGGACTGCAGTTCCAGGACGGCGTCCCGGTGCAGCGCCTCGATCGTGGCGCATCCCGCCGTGGCCATGCCCGACTTGAGCATCTGAATGACGATGGGCAGCTTGTCGTAGACCGACCCGGAATGGGGCACCTGGCCGACGATCCCTTCCTCGAAGAAGGTACTGGCGAGCTGGGCGTAGCGCCTGTTGTTGAAGGCCTTCCGGCTGCCTTCCATCCAATATTCCTTCACCAGGTCCCCGGCCGCGTTGCGGACCAGTTCGCCGTGGCTTTCGGTAAACCGCGCCAGGAGATTGCCCATCATCAGCGTGTCGGCCCCGAGCGACAGGGCCACGAGCATGTCCGCCGGTCCCTGGATGCTGCCGTCCGCCACCAGGGGCAGATAGTTACCCGTGGTCTGCGCCCACTCGTCACGCGCCGCGGCGACTTCCTCGATGGAGGTGGCCTGACCGCGGCCTGTGGCTTTCACCATCTGCGTCGTGCAGCCGGACGCGATGCCCATGCCGATCTTTACGGCGTCCGCGCCGCAGCCGGCCAGGTAGTCGAACCCCTCCCGCGTCACCACGTTCCCGGCGATTACCGGGATGTCGTAATGGGACTTGATCCATTTCAGCGTCTCGCCCTGGTATTCGGTATGGCCGTCGGAGGCGTCGATGACGATCACGTCGGCCTGGTGCTCGATCAGCGCTTCCACCCGTTCCCGGTCCTCGGGATGGGTAGATACGGCGGCGCCGACCACGAGGCGCTTCTGGGCGTCTTCCGTGGAATGGGGATGGCGGATGTGCTTGTCGAGGTCGCGCTTGAACACCACCGACACCAGCGTCCCTTCGGAAGAAACCATGGGCAGGAACCCGCGCCCGTACTCGATCATCCGCGTGTTCGCCGTCTTAAGGTCGTCCTCCGCGGCGCCGGTCTGCACGTCGGTCTTCATGCGGTCGCCCACGCGCATGGCGTGATCGTACCGCTCGTCGAAATCCTTGTCCGTGATCACGCCCACCAGCTTGCCGTGGAAGACCCCGGTGTCCGTCACCGGAAAGGTGTGGTAACCGGTGTCGTTCATGATGCCGATCACTTCACCGATGGACTGTTCAGGCGACAGCGTGACGATATCGGTCTGAAACCCGGCCTTGAACCGCTTCACTGCGTCGATCCTGGAACACTGCTCCTCGATGCTCTGGCTCACCGCGAAAACACCCATGCCGCCCAGTTGGGCCATGGCGATGGCCAGTTCCACGCTGGTAACGGCCTGCATGGCCGCACTGAGAAAGGGCGTGCGCAGCGCCAGGTAGCCCTCCCCCTGCCGGCAGAGGCGCGTCTCCAGCGACACGAGTTGGGCGTTGGCGTCGGCCTGCGTAAGCCGGGGCAGAAGCCGGTATTCCTTGAGACTGTGAGAAACGGTAGAGGCTATGCGAGCCATGTATGTCCTCCGCGGGAACCCGTACGGAAATCCATTTCCCTTTCGTGTTCCCCTGTACGGTTATCCGAGATTGTGCTGTCCATGAACAAGTAAACCGGCACGTCCGTATTCAGTCCATTTCAATGTTCATTACAATATATACGAAGCCTCCGATTTTGCCTTGACATAATACGGGGAAGGATATATTAGTCAAATTAATAATTTTAATATACTCCATTAAGAAGATTAATATATGAATCTGTCCTACGATCAGGCCGTCGCCTTTCACGCCGTAGCCCGCCACGGGAGCTTTTCACGGGCGGCGAAAGCCCTCTTCCGGTCACAGTCGGCCGTGAGCATCCAGGTGGCCAAGCTCGAAGGCGAAATCGGCCAGCCGCTGTTCCACCGGACGACCAGGCATCTCGCACTCACCGAGGCCGGGAAGGTGTTGATAAAGTACGTGAGCGAGATGGAAGGACTGATGAACGAGGCCGTGCAGGAACTGGAAGACCTGGACCGCCTCGAAGCCGGCCGTCTCGTGCTCTGCACGTCGGACACCACCGGCTGCTACCGCCTGCCGGCCATTCTCAAATCATTCCAGGACCGCTATCCCGGTATAGACATCGTCGTGAAGAACGCCACTTCGTTGCGGACCATTCAGGCCGTGGTCGACGGCGAGGTGGATCTCGGCGTGGTCACGCTGGCCTACCTGCCCAAAGAGATCGAGACGATCCCGCTGTTCTCCCGCCAGGACGTGCTGATCACGCCGCCGGGCCATCCCCTGGCGGACCGGCGGACCGTGCATCTCAAGGACATGGAGCAGTATCCGCTGATCCTGCTCGACCAGCACTGCGCTTCCCGGAGGTTGATCGACGATCTGTGCGAGCAATCCCGGGTGCAGCTCGACGTGGCGATGGAACTGAGTTCGATCGAAGTGATCAAGCACTTCGTGCGCATCGAGGCCGGCCTTTCCATCGTTCCTTCCGTCGCCATCCAGGAGGAACTGGAAAACGGCACGCTTGCGCAGGTTTCCATTGGAGATTTCCGAAGCCGTCCCCGGCAGAAAATGGGCGCGATCTACCTGAAAGGCCGGTACCTTTCCAGGGCGGCCCGGAGTTTCCTGGATGCGCTCCAGACGTACTTCCGGCCGGGGCGTAAAAAGATCGCGGCGGACCGGGACAAGCCCGCGGCGTAATCGGGCTCCGTGGACGAGACAAGCCGGGGGCGTGAAATGGGCTCCGGTGGACGGGACAAGCCGGGGGCCTGAGGCGCAGGATGGCGATCGGGAAGTAAGCCTCTACCCACGGTATCATGGAACCATCGGATCAGCCAGACGTTGAAACCAGAGAGTGAGATTGGCACACATTTCCCATACTTGAAGGGCATAGAGGCCAAATGCTATGGAGCAAAACGAAAACCAATACACCGAGTCTTTGCAGGCTGTAAAAGAGATTGCCAAAGCCACGGGTCAGGGACTGAGTATTGTACAAAAGTTCGGTGAGTTTGTATCTCGGTACATTGGAGGTTCTTTGGAGCAAGGGTTCGGGATTGTAGAAGATAAACTGAAATACCTACGATGGGAAAGACACACTAGACTTATGGACCGCGCCTGTGTTTTCTTGGAAGAGCGTGGAGATCAAATGATGTTCAATCCGGTTCCTATGAACGTTGCGATTCCAATTTTCCAAGCGGCATCGTTAGAAGAAGACGATGATCTTCAGGACCTCTGGGCTAGACTGCTGGTAAACGCAGCCGACGCCAATAGTGGCATACAAGTTCGGCGGGGACTTGTAAGCATTCTCCAAGATTTCGGTAAAATGGAAGCACAGTTATTGCAGGCAATTCATGATTCCACGTCAATGAATGGTGTCGTACCGACGAAGGGATTGCCGGACGACTATCTCCAACCCGAAGAAGAAGAGACTGAGGCTAATCAGGGCTTGCCGCCAGATCCAGTTCAGATCGGCTTGTGGAATTTGATGAGACTTGGATGCGTTGCAAGTGCTGGTACTTGGGACAGTATGACCGGGATTAAACGTGTCCAGATTACTGCATTAGGCAAAGCGCTTGTCAACGCGTGCTCGGCATCACCGAAAACTGGCTGAGAGCATACTTCACGAGATTCTTGATGCCGACGATACTGTCATTGCTGTGAATTGTCACGTGTATCGGAAGTGAATTACTGTAACTGAATTGCCGAACTTCGGCTAGTTAACCGTCAAACCCAAAAGTGTACCCGGAGGTGCAACATGTCCCTACCAGGCACCCAACGCGTCACGGTCTTCGCAGTCATGGCGTCCTTCGTTGTGCTCACCGCCGTTGGCTGCGCCGCACGCAGGCCGGCACTCGTGGAATCCAAAGACCTGGTGGCGGTGTCGGTAATGCCGGCCGGTCCGAAGAACTGGCTGTACACGGTCGAAACGAAAAACGCCGAGTACCTGACGAGCGTGGAATTCATCTCCCCGGACCTGGAGGGATTCAAGGTGCTCGCACTGCCCGAGGAAATCAAAATCACCCAGCAGGCGACGCCCGATGGCATCAAAGTAAACCTGTGGGGGAGCATCTATGGCGACCGGTACACCCAGTTCCGTCGCCTGCGGCTGGTTCTGACCAGCGACGCGCCAAAAAGTCGGGGTGAAATCAACATCCGCGTCACCGATTTCCGCGGAAACACCACGACGATCGAATCCATCGCGGGGCCTGTCGCCGCCCGGATCGGCACACCCCGGTACGCCTGGCAACGCGAATGGCGATCCTACGAGGTCATACCCCAGCATTTCGGCCGGTTCCCCGACAACCTGGTGCCCATCAGTTTTATTGGGAATTGATGCTTCAATGGCGTTCGGCCCTGGGTCCGTCCACTCTTCTACGGTACGGGCCGACTTTCGATAGCGAAACCTGCAGGCTAAATCATCCTGTGCCCAAATCAACCTGCTGACAGCCCGCTGACGTGAGATCGTTCGGCCTGCGGGCAGTTCAACCTGCTTCCAGCACGCTGACCCCAGGCAGTTTCTTACCTTCCAGCAACTCGAGCGATGCGCCGCCGCCGGTGGATACGTGGCTCATGCGGTCCTCGAGGCCGAGGGCGTTCACGGCCGCCGCCGTATCGCCGCCGCCGATGATGGACACGGCGCCGTGGTCGGTGCCCTCCGCGATGGCGTGGGCCACGGTAGAAGTTCCTTCCGCAAAAGGCGCCAGTTCAAAGACGCCCATGGGACCGTTCCACAGGATCGTCCCCGCTGCCGCGATGGCTTCGGCGAACCCGGTGCGTGTCTCCGGACCGATATCGAGTGCCATGGATCCATCGGGGATGCTTCTGACCGTCCGGGTATCCGCTTCCTCACTCACCGTTTCCGCAACAACATGATCCACGGGCAGCAGGATCGGTTTACCCAGGCTGGCGGCCCGGTTCAGGATTTCACCGGCAAAGTCCAGTCGATCTTTCTCCACCAGGCTGCTACCGATGGGCTCGCCCCGACTCGCCAGGAAGGTATAGGCCATTCCGCCGCCGATGATCAGCGCGTCGGCGATTTCGATGAACCGGCGCGTCGCCCCGATTTTATCCGAAACCTTGGCCCCGCCGAGCACGACGACGAGTCTCCCACGCGGATTTTCGATCGCACCGGAAAGGTACTCAAGTTCCTTTTGCATCAGGAACCCGGCCGCGCACTCGGGCAGAAGACGGGCAACCCCCTCGGTGGACGCGTGGGCACGATGAGCGGTGCCGAAAGCGTCGTTGACGTAGATTTCACCCATTGCGGCGAGTTCGCGTGCCAAATCCGGATCGTTCCGGGTCTCGCCGGGATTGAACCGCACGTTCTCCAGAAGCAGGCATTCGCCGTCCTTCAGCGCTTCCGCCACAGCCTCCACCGCGGGTCCGACCGTCTCATGCACGTAACCGACCGGTTGTCCAAGGAGTTCGGCCAGCCGGTCCGCTACTGGTTTCAGGCGAAGTCCTTCCGTCACGCCCTTCGGCCGTCCGAGGTGGGTCATCAAAATGGCCCTGCCGCCCTGCCCAAGTATATACCGCAACGTGGGCAGTGACGCCCGGAGGCGCGTGTCGTCGGCGATACGGCCATCGGCGTCGAGGGGCACGTTGAAGTCCACCCGGACCAGCACACGGCGGCCGCGCAGTTCGAGGTTGGTGAGGGAGCGGATGGTCATGGGTTCTTAAAACGGTGAATTTGGACTAGTGTTCTTCCTAATACACCAATAGTTGGGAAGTATTGGTTATCGTACGAGCTATTTCCTTGGCTCAATCTGTCTAGCATTGATGTTTAGAAACCCCGTGTCGTCTAATAGGATGCGATCCAAGTCTTCCTACATTAGTGTTTTTCTCGGTACAAACGTACAAATTGAAAGCTGTTCAGGCATAATAGACCGCCGTCTTGAGTAAGATCATGTCTGAAGATTCCTGACCGCTTCCAAATGTAATTTCTGAAAAATAGCTGATTCTCTCATCATCCCTGCTTGAATGGAACTTTTTCCAAGAAAGTGCTGAGACTTATCTAGAATGTGTTTCATCACAACATCAACGCGAAGTTACTAGATTGAAAACCAATAACGACCATTGTATTGAAACCTGAATTCGATATGATGTAATCTCTGAGACACAACAGTGGTAAGCCTTGTGCACAACGAGGTTGTAACCTATTTTGACGACTAATTCATTGAAGTAGTTGTTTAGGGTTTACATTCGCAGGGTGTCAAGACGTCCGTGGAGAGGACTGACTAGTTTCAATGGGCTTGCTAGAACCGTAATGGGATCTTTGTTTCGAGATTTCAATGAAACATTGTGTTTGATTCATTCAGACTGATAGAAGTCTAAATGAAATTACCAGCAACTTTATAATACCTCTAATACCAAGGCAAGGTGACGACTGATTGCATACGTAAGATATCACGGTATTAAATATAGACTTCTCTAATATTTGGAGGCAGCAAAGTGTTACAGAGATCATCCCAGCTAACAACCGGAAGATTCTTTCAGATTTACACACCAAAGTCTGTGTCGCGGAGATCTGACCTTATGCAGTATCAGGTTAACTTGGAAAACCCAAGTGTCGAACAGATCTTAGAAAGCACCGTTGTTTTTGACTGGCAGGCACAAACTAAATTGAACGATCTTCAGGATCAAGTAAACGCACTACAAAATCAGGTAATGGTGTTAGTACAAGACATTCAGAAATTGAGGCAGGGACTTCGCGAAGATGATCAAGGTGCAGTAAGTCTGGCTAAAACCGAATTGAACATCGAATGGGATCATGTACGGTCTGTGGTTGAAGCTGCCACTTTTGAGTTGAATTGGGACGTACAGATATCAATAGATACATCGGAAAACCTTGTGGTTATTTTAGTTAAAGAAGAACAAGATGACCTTGTTGCCGAAACAACTTTTGATTTCTATACATCTGTTGTTGAACAGTTAGGCCAAGAAATTTTCAAGGAATTGGGCTTCTTTTATCTGTCAGATTCTGACGAGTAAACAGGAAAACTATGTGCTTTGAACCGGCTCTGTTTGCCAAAATCGGTCGATCAGTAGTAGAACAAGGCGATCTTGACAAAGAAGCACGAACGAGAACAGCCATTGGAAGAGCGTACTATGCACTTTTTCTTGCAATAAGAAAAGCAATACGTGAGGAAGAAGGCAGAGCTATTCATGGCCGTAGAGATCGTGTCAATCATGGGGTTTTACAAAGTACCTTGGCATCAGCAAGCAATTATGATTTAGTAGCATTAGCAGAAACCCTTACCGAGCTCTATGAGGCGCGTCGCCAGGCAGACTATGTACTTGCTCCAAAAGGTCGCTGGATTCAGTACTGTCAAAATCCAAGGAATGCTCGTAGGATACTTAAGCGGGTTGAGGCTGAAATCAGGAGATTGCCCAGAATTGATTTTTCGGAATTGACTGGGAAAATCTGACTAAAGTAAGAAAACAGAGTAAGTCAGAATGAAAACACCGCTAAACTTACAGACAATGTGTCGCTCACTTTCTCAGTCGAAAGATTCGAGAGAGATCAGTAAAAAACTGTCCCATAACAAGGATCAAATTGAAGAAGAAATACAGTACCTTGCTGGGAATAACCAAGAAGTCTGCAAGTTACTTAAGATTCTTCTGCCCCACGGGATTTCCGATAGCGAGAGTTTCTATAAGGTAATTTCAAATGTACCATATTGCCTAGAATTTGTTGAATCTAGTTATCAACTCATGGGCATGCTATGGAGCCAAGCTTATCGGCAGTTAACACCAACTCGTAGAGTGGAATTTCTGGATTATTGGCTGGATAATGATGAATTACAATTTTGGAACTACATCTTGGCATTGCAGACATTTCTTTTGAATGTGGAAGTTCCTTCGAATTTTGCAGCGAAGTGGTTCTTGAAAATTGGTAACATAGTGCGGGATGATTTGGCGGGAAGTAACTTCTACAGAGCAATTGAGTCATATGCATTTACGTTTCCAACCGCTGGTTTGAGTGTATTCGACCAGTACGTTGGCGAAGGCCTTGATGAATTGAAGTTGCATATTGCAGCTTTAACCCTAGGAGCAATCCGATCAAAATCCATAGAGGAAAAGTCCCTCAAGGCTCCAGTAAATAAGCGGGATGAGAATATAAGGTCGAGCCCAAAACTAGAGTTGAGGCTTTGTTATCTTAGATCATGGAGCTTCGCCTTCAACCGAGGTGGAGTTCCCAATGACAGAATGATTTTAGTGCTTGACTCGGCGATGGAAAATTCGACTGCAGAACAAGATGAGGCATTTGCTGCAGTACATCGTTGCCTAATTGGAAACGTTACAGAAGATGTTGTGATTTCTACGTTACGATGGCTAAGCCTGTATGTGTCAGCAGGACTGTCGTCGAATGCAAAACGCAGTGTTGTGAAGATCATATCCAAGTTACAAGAACGTCAGCTGGATGGCAGACGCACATTGGAAATACGTCGTGCTTTTAATTTCATTCTTGCTATACAGCCTATTGATGAAGAGGATGGCGAACTGTGGAAAGAAGTTGAGGGTTTTCTAGTCGACCAATTACAACAATGCCCTGAGAGTTTTAAAGAAATCCTAATTCAGATTACCGAGAAAAACCCCAAACCATTTATAGATCGGTTCCGAAATCGTAGCTTTAGTCAATTGATTATGGTGATGGGAAAACATGACGTGAGTAGTTTAATATTGGATTGCCTTTTTTCTAAAAGTGACAATGTAAGAAGGCTTGGGAGTGTGCTTTTTCAACGAGTTAAAACCGATAAAATGTCCGACGAAGTGATAATGGAAAGATCCGTAACAGAAGCGAATTCAGTATTGTTGGAATTTGTCAGAGGCTCATTCGATGGTGAAAGTACTGCCCGATTTTTACTTTTACTAGAGTCATTAATCCGAAATTCAAGTGATTGTGCACTTCAGGATGATTTTGAGCAGGAGATGGTACTACAAGCGATAAATTTCCCAGGAGTGTGTCTGGAGAAATGGAAAGAGGTTAAGAATCCATCGGACCTGTTAAATCGAGTTATAGCAAAAGCAGAGAACTATTTTGAACAGTTACAGTCAATTAAAGACTCTCCTGCATTTAGTTTTCAGTTTCCTGGACTTCGAGAAGCAGATGAAAACGGCCGTAGAGATATTTCGAAGAATATATCAGAAAGTGTCCGTGAACAATCATTGTTCCAACAACTTTCTAAACGAGTATCACTTTTGTATGGTGATTCTTGGTGTATTCTAGGGCAAGGTGACCAGAGTGGGATGGGAGAATCTTTGCCTCTACACGACTTATCTACAGTTATTGAGATTCCGCGCCTCGAGATTCTCTCTCCAGAAATGATGGCGTTACGTCGCCTTGAAGCCTCGGTGAGATTACGAGAGTTAAGTGAAGAGGAATCTCAAAGTGCGTAATAATGACATGACTCCTTTTTTAAGCAACTATCTTACAAGTTTGCTTGAGAGAACAAGAGCGGAGAAAAAGAGTATTAAGACTGGTTTTGACTGGGTGATTTACAGTTTGGCGATCGCAAAAAACTGGATACCGGTACGTCTGCCTTTTTTTAGGTCGAAAACTCCTTCAGTACCAAAAGCGAAGAGTGAAACTGAATTCGGAATTGACCTCGCTTTCTTACTTAAAGCTGAAAAGGAAATTGTTGTCTTTGTACTTAAAGATGAAGCACTGAACAATAGAAACTGGAACAGGTACAGATTCGATGAAGATTTACGTATGGCTTCGACGTTAAATATAAAACAAGCTGGATTGGAGGAAGCAACAAGCATACGCATTATCCTAGCTTACAACAAAGACGAGGATTACGCGGGAGTCCATCTTTTTGAACGAGCGACACGATCCTTGGGCGAAACTCGAAATGATGGCATCAAGTTAACGTTTGAGCGTTGGAACCTCACGAAACTGACAGAAGAAGTAAAAACCCACCTGCTCTCACCTGAATTGTTGCCGCAACATCTATCGAGTGCTTTAAGGTATATCTGTTTGCAGATAGGTGATTTTGATTTCGGCACTACAGAATGGGATGACCAATTAGTACCTCAGTGGAAATACTTTCTTAGCGAGGTGATGACTTCTCCATTAGATGAAAGAAAACTGCGATTGATTCCTGTTTCTCTTATGATTATCAACGAGCACAGAAAGGAATCGCCAAACGGGTATCCAGGATGGATTGACCTAATTGAATGGGCAATGCTAGCACTCTGGGACGCTGTCCAAAAAAACAGACATGATAAACTGTATATATTAGTAACTCAAATTTGGTCTGATTTTTACATAGCAGAATTGGATCGTTATTTCACAGTGGTCCGAGAGGCATTAGTCACAGAAAACGGTTATGTAAGCCAAACAAGTGCTTTTGGGTATTTACCTGCAGTCCAAGATGCCTATGTAACATACTGGCATTTGGGTCGACTGGGGATACTTCACTTTACTCTACAGGATCTCATAGAATCCCAGAGTGGTAAGAAAGTAGAATCCGAACTGGTTGCGTTAAGAGATGCTGAGTTACTCATCCAATCGCTCAGTAGAAAGCCAGGTGCGTTAAGACCACTGTTAGATGTTCATCATGTTGAACTGTTCATGATATGGCAAATACTCCGGCATTCGAATAACGATGCTGAGATCTACAGATGGTTAAAGGATATGCAAATATGTTTGCTTACTAGAAGAGCTAAAATGAGCGGTCTACCATTCATAGAAGGTCGAAGCAGGATGGACTTGGTTGCCGAGTACGCGGCCACTTCGAGACGACCCGCTGAATTTACAGATGACAGTTCATATCTCCTTCTTATGATATTGGAACTTTGCTTTTCGCTCGAAGAAAGCCAGAGGAATGATCTACTGGCGACCTATTTTAGACAGATTATTAAAGGAGTTGATTCAGAAGGCCAGTATTTCGATGCTAAAGAAATCGATTTGTTGGGATGGATACCACCCAATGATTGGGCTGAGCGGATTCTTCGAGAAAGCGTCACGGACGGAATCTCAATCCTGACTCACAATTTCGAGATGCCCCCAAACGATGAACAGGCTTTGGCGGACAAAATCCCTGGTTTCGTAGAAGATTGTAGGAAGGAGTTTCCTTCCAACCCCAATCGTGATGTTCCTGATTCAGTCCTGATTCTTGGATGCATTAAGCATAGATCCCCCTTACCATCGGAATTTTGGCGGAACATCATCTTTACATCCAAGAAAGACATGAATAGTATTGAATAGTCTCGAACTATAGTATACCAAAGTGCATCGCAAGAGCGACTCTCCTTTTTGAATTAAAAGACTAGTTCGCCCGACCCAAGTAGGAATTCTCGCAAATTCTATATTTCTTCTGCTTGTATGATACCAACCTGGGTTATGCAACGAATGCCATTTTCTACTTTACTTTGTTGATCGCGTGGGTTATATACAGGGTTTCAACCGGAATTTTGTACAAGTGCGAATAACGGACTATCCTCTCTTTTTCCTCCTTCAAGAAACCGTGTCTGTTATTGCAAATCAACGGGATTCCAGTACTCCGGTTTGATGCGAGCACCTGGAAGCTGCGTTACTGTATTCGATTTTCGCAACCGAAAGGGTGCGATCAAAGGGCCATTTTTATATGAAAAACCCCCGGGGTTTGTACGATCCGGCCTATGAGCACGACGCGTGCGGCGTCGGTATCGTTGCGAATCTGAACGGCGTGAAGTCCTACGACATCATTCGCAACGCCATCCGCGTACTGGTAAATCTCGAGCACCGCGGCGCCTGCGGCTGCGATCCCCACACGGGTGACGGGGCCGGCCTGCTGTTCCAGCTGCCCCACACCTTCTTCAAGAGGCAGTGCAGACTGGGCGGCATATCGCTTCCGGACGCGGGCGAATACGCCGTGGGCATGGTCTTCCTGCCGCGTAAAGCCGAGCACCGGCGCTGGTGCGAACGGGCGATCGAAAAGACCGTCTGGGAAGAGGACCAGGTCTTCCTGGGCTGGCGCGACGTCCCGGTGGACTTTACCCAGGCCGGTGAACTGGCGACCCAGGTGTCGCCGCTGATCCGGCAGTTCTTCATCAGCCGGGGCGAACTGGCGGTGGACCAGGACCGGTTCGAGCGCAAGCTTTACGTGATCCGAAAAGTCATCGAGAACGCCGTGGACGCGAAGCTGCCGGAGGAAGTCCGTGACGACTTCTACATCGCGAGCCTGTCGAGCAAGACCATCGTCTACAAGGGGCTGCTGAGGGCCGACCAGCTGGATTCTTTCTACCGCGACCTTTCCGACGAATCGATTGTCACCTCCCTGGCGCTGGTCCACTCCAGGTACAGCACGAACACGCTGGGTTCGTGGCGGCTCGCTCATCCTTACCGGCTGCTCTGCCACAACGGCGAAATCAATACGATACGGGGCAACCAGAACTGGATGCGCGCCCGCGAAGCGCTCTTCGCGTCCCCGCTGTTCGGCGAAGACATGGACAAGCTGAGCCCCATCATCCGGGAAGGTGCCAGCGACACGGCCGGGTTCGACAACGCGCTCGAGCTGCTGGTGTCCACGGGACGGTCGCTGCCCCACGCCCTTATGATGATGATCCCGGAAGCATGGGAAAACCACGAGTCCATGTCGGAAGAGAAGAAGGCCTTCTACGAATACCATGCCTGCCTCATGGAACCGTGGGACGGTCCCGCGCTGATCGCCGCGTGCGACGGCGACCGGATCTGCACCACGCTGGACCGCAACGGACTGCGCCCCTTCCGATACGTGGTGACGAAGGATGACTTCGTCGTCGGCGCTTCAGAAGCCGGCGTGCTGGAGATCCCGCCCGAACGCATCCTCATGCGGGGACGGCTGCAGCCCGGCCGCCTTTTCCTGATCGACACGGTCCGGGGCCGCATCGTCACCGACGAGGAGATCAAGCACGAGATCAGTTCGCGCCGCCCCTACGGCGAGTGGCTGTCGGAATACATGGAGAACCTGGACGACCTGCCCGAGCCGGATGACGTGCCCGGCCTGGACCTGGGGACGCTGGAAGACCGGCAGCGGGCCTTCGGATACACGAGCGAGGAACTGAAGATCCTCGTCGGTCCGATGGCGGCCAATGGGTTCGAGCCGGTCGGGTCCATGGGCAACGACGCGCCGCTGGCCGTCCTGTCCAACAAGCCGCAACTGCTCTTCCACTACTTCAAGCAACTTTTCGCCCAGGTGACCAATCCACCCCTGGACGCCATCCGCGAGGAACTGGTCACGTCGGTGGACACGTCCATCGGACCGGAGCAGGACCTCTTCGCCGAAACGCCCGAGCATTGCAGACAGCTTCGGATCCCAAGGCCCGTGCTGTCCAACGAGGAACTTGCCCGTATCCGCGCGCTCGACCGGCCAGGGCTGAAGTCGGAGATCCTGCCGGCCGTGTTCGATCGGTCTGCCGGTACCGGCGCACTCGAGGAAGCCGTGGACGAGCTCTGCCGCGAGGCGGGCCGGGCCATCCGGGAACGAGGCGCGTCGCTGCTCATCCTGTCTGACCGGGACGTCGGTCCGGACCGGGTCCAGATCCCGAGTCTCATGGCCACCGCGGCCGTGCACCACTACCTGATCCGCGAGGGTTTAAGGACCAGCGCGGCCATCGTGGTGGAGTCGGGCGAACCGCGCGAGGTCATGCACTTCTGCCTGCTCATCGGCTACGGGGCCAACGCCATCAACCCTTACCTGACGCTCGAGACGGTGGAGTGGATGAGCATCGACGGCCTGATCGAAGCGCCGGCCGACGCGTCGCCGGTCGACGTCGACAAGGCCCGGGAGAACCTGCTCAAGGCCCTTTGCAAGGGTGTGCTGAAGACCATGTCCAAGATGGGCATCTCCACGATCAAGTCCTACCACGGCGCCCAGATCTTCGAAGCCATCGGCCTGAAGCAGTCGGTCATCGACAAGTACTTCACCTGGACCGCGTCCCGCATCGAGGGCATCGGTCTGCCGGAGATCGAGGCGGAGTACCGGGAGCACCACCACCAAGGCTATCCGGACCGGCCGGTGTCGGACAACCAGACCCTGGACGTGGGCGGCTATTACCAGTGGCGAAGCGACGGCGAGCATCACCTCTTCAACCCCCAGACCATCGCGCTGCTGCAGTCGTCGACGCGTACCTCCGACTACGACCTTTTCCGGCAGTATACGGACCAGATCGACGAACAGACGAAGCTGCTGGGTACGTTGCGGGGCCTCTTCGAGTATAAACAGGTCCAGCCTCCGGTGCCGATCGAGGAAGTGGAACCGGCCTCGGAGATCGTCAAGCGCTTCTCCACCGGCGCCATGTCCTACGGCTCTATCAGCAAGGAAGCCCACGAGACCCTGGCCATCGCCATGAACCGCATCGGCGGCCGGAGCAACTCGGGCGAGGGCGGCGAGGACCCGGACCGCTACTACCCGGACGACAACGGCGACTGGCGGAACAGCGCCATCAAGCAGGTGGCATCCGGCCGTTTCGGCGTGACCAGCAACTACCTGGTCAACGCGACGGACCTGCAGATCAAGATGGCCCAGGGCGCCAAGCCCGGGGAAGGCGGACAGCTGCCCGGCCACAAGGTATTCGAAGAGATCGCCCGCGTGCGGAAGTCGACTCCCGGCGTGGGGCTGATCTCGCCGCCGCCCCATCACGACATCTACTCCATCGAGGACCTGGCCCAGCTGATACACGACCTGAAGAGCGCCAACGACCGGGCCCGCATCCACGTCAAGCTCGTGGCCGAGGTGGGCGTGGGCACGGTAGCGGCCGGCGTATACAAGGGCAAGGCCGACGTGGTCCTCATCAGCGGGTACGACGGCGGCACAGGCGCATCGCCCGAATCGTCCATGAAGCACGCGGGCGTGCCCTGGGAACTGGGCGTGGCCGAGACGCAGCAGGTGCTGGTGCAGAACGACCTGCGCGGCCGTATCGTGGTGCAGACCGATGGCCAGCTGAAAACGGGCCGCGACGTCGTCATCGCCTGCATGCTGGGCGCCGAGGAATTCGGCTTCGCCACGGCTGCCCTGGTGGTGAGCGGATGCATCATGCTCCGCAAGTGCCACCTGAACACCTGCTCCGTGGGCGTGGCCACGCAGGATGAGGAACTCCGCAAGCGGTTCACGGGCCAGCCGGAGCACGTCATCAATTTCATGATGTTCATCGCCGAGCAGATGCGCGAGCAGATGGCGCAACTCGGGTTCCGGACAATCAACGAAATGGTGGGTCGGACCGACTGTCTCGACACGCGCAAGGCCATAGATCACTGGAAGGCGAAGGGCCTGGACTTCACGCGCATGCTCGAACCCGTCGAAGCGCCGGACCGCGTGGCCCGGTACTGCTGCGAGTCCCAGGACCACGGACTTGAGAAGAAGCTCGACCAGCGGCTCATCGAACTTTCGACGGAAGCGCTCGAAGACCGCCAGCCCGTGGTGTTGCGCCACGCGATCAACAACATCGACCGGACGGCTGGCGCCATGCTCAGCGCGGAAGTATCGCGCCGGTACGGCGAGGAGGGCCTGCCGGAGAACACGATCCGTGTCAGGCTGCACGGGTCGGCCGGACAGAGCTTCGGAGCCTTCCTGGCACCGGGCATCTCCTTTCACCTGGAAGGGGAATCAAACGACTACACGGGCAAGGGCCTTTCGGGCGGACTCATGGCGGTCTTCCCGCCTGAAAACGCCAGCTTCGTGCCCACCGAGAACGTGATCATCGGCAACGTGGCCCTCTACGGCGCCACCGGCGGCCAGGCCTTTTTCCGCGGAAGGGCCGGCGAGCGCTTCGGCGTACGGAACAGCGGCGCCGAGACCGTCGTCGAAGGCATCGGCGACCACGGCTGCGAATACATGACCGGCGGCCGCGTGGTCGTCATCGGTCCGGTCGGGCGCAACTTCGCCGCGGGCATGAGCGGCGGCGTCGCCTACGTCCTCGACGAGAAGAACGTCTTCCACGGACTGTGCAACCATGAGATGGTGGACCTGGAACCGCTCGTGGACGACGAGGACATCGCCGAAGTGCGCGGGCTGATCGAAGCCCACGTGCGGCATACCGGCAGCGACCGAGGCCAGGACGTGCTGGACCGCTGGGACGCGTTGCAGGACGCCTTCGTCAAGGTCATGCCCGTCGACTACCGCCGCGCCCTGCAGGAAATGGCGGCCCG
>CAZZNP010000063.1:0-1401 GCA_964655785.1 uncultured Gemmatimonadota bacterium | reverse complement strand
ACTCGGCCGACGAATCGCCAGATCTTTAGTTCAGACGAAAGTTTCAAATTCGTAATCAGTAGAAAGTAGTTTGGGAGATATGGGAAAAACCACCGGCTTCATGGAATATGAGCGGGGGACCGCGGGCTATCGGGACCCTGTCGAACGCGTCGGCGACTGGGAAGAATTCGTCCTCCCCATGGCGGAGGATTCACTGCGGGAGCAGGGCGCCCGCTGCATGGACTGCGGCATCCCCTTCTGCCACACTGGCGTACCGATGGGCAAGGGGCCCGGAGCCTCGGGCTGCCCCCTGAACAACCTGATCCCCGACTGGAACGACCTGGTCTACCGGAACCACTGGAAGGAAGCCCTCCAGCAGCTCCACAAGACCAATAATTTCCCCGAATTTACCGGCCGCGTCTGTCCCGCGCCCTGCGAGGGTTCCTGCGTCCTCGGCATCAACAGCAATCCGGTCACCATCAAGAACATTGAGTGCGCCATCGTCGACCGCGGTTTCGAGGAAGGCTGGATCAAGCCCGAGCCGCCTCCGCAACGGACCGGCAAGAAGGTCGCCGTCATCGGATCGGGTCCCGCCGGCCTGGCCTGCGCCGCCCAGCTCAACCGCGCCGGCCACAACGTGACGGTCTACGAGCGGGCCGACCGGCCCGGCGGCCTGCTAATGTACGGCATCCCGAACATGAAGCTCGACAAGAAGAAAGTCGTGCAGCGCCGCCTCGACCAGATGACGGCCGAGGGCGTTGAGTTCGTGACGGGCGTGGAAATCGGCAAGGACATCCCCGCCGCGGATCTGCGCAATGAAAACGACGCGGTGGTTATCTGCACCGGCGCCACCAAGCCCAACGACTTTGTGCGGAACGCGCCGGGACGCGGCCTCGACGGCGTCCACTTCGCCATGGATTTTCTCCACGCGAACACCAAGAGCCTGCTGGACTCGAACCACTCGGACGGGAATTACATCTCGGCGAAGGACAAGCACGTGATCGTCCTGGGCGGCGGCGACACGGGGACCGACTGCGTGGGCACGGCCCTCCGCCACGGCTGCAAGACGATCAGCCAGTTCGACGTGATCCCCAAACCGCCTCCTGAACGCGCGCCAAACAACCCCTGGCCCCAGTGGCCGGTGGTCTACAAGCTCGATTACGGCCAGGAAGAAGGCAAGGCCCTCTTCGGCGACGACCCCAGGCGCTACGACACCAGCACCGTCGAGTTCATCGACGACGGCCAGGGCCGGATCAAGGCCCTGCGCACCATCGACCTCGACTGGTCCGTCCCCAGCAACGGGGCGCCTTTCAGCCCCAAGAAGGGCACGGAACAAGAATGGCCCGCCGACCTCGTCCTCCTGGCCATGGGATTCTCCGGCCCCGAGGACCCGGTGATCGAGCAGTTGGAAGTGGAAAGAGA
>CAZZNP010000062.1:18170-21528 GCA_964655785.1 uncultured Gemmatimonadota bacterium | reverse complement strand
GCCGTGCTAGGCTTCCGGCCAGATTTCGGCCAGGGCGCTCGATATAATCACGGGATTGGGACCGTCCACCCTGTAGCAGGCTTCCGCCGACAGGGCTTCTTTCAAGAGGGCGCCCGTCATGGACCGGGGCCAGCCGAACCACCGGTACACCGCTTTTTCGTCCACGGCCCCCGCGGAGTCCACGGCACCCAGGAGCAGGCTGCGCATGGCGTGACGGCGTGTCATGGATACGGCTTCCTTCACCGTATCGTCGGGCACCCATCTCTTCGTCAGTTCCCACACGCACGAAGCCGCGTCATGTATGTTCCTGCCGATCCGCCCGGGAACGATCAGCCACAGCTTCTCGAGCTCCAGCAAAGCCCTGCGGAAAGTCCGCCCGTCCATGCGGAAGGACTCTGCGAGCAGGTCACGAAGTGCCTGCCCCGTGGCAGGACCGTCCCGCTCGATGCAGTCGGCCAGGCGGAAAGCCTCCGGGGAAATCCGGTTGCATTCCCGGGCGGCATGAAAACCTTCCCGTTCCATGGCCAGCAGGGCCACCCAGTATTTGCGGGCGACCAGCGTGGGCTTCCGTTTCACGAAGGATCCGATCAGGCAGGGAACGGCTTCCGGCAGGTCACTCATCCATATGCTGGCTATGCCCTGTCCCGTGCTGATCCGGTCTCCGTTGCGGGAGACGTCGGACGTGCCGTCTATGGCTTCCTGTATACTGGGAAGTTCGGTGCCGGAGTAGACTGAGACGAAACACCGGTCCAGGATGAACTCTCCGGCCTGTTCCCTGTTCTTCAGGCGGCGGGACGGGGAAAGGCAGTGGTCATCGGTCACGCGTCCACGGACGCCGTCAGGCAACAAGGGAAAAAGTTTCGACTTGGTAAGTATGGACATGAATGGCGCTTTCTTCGTTCCGTCGGATCAGGCGGCGTTCTGCGCGGCCAGCGCCGCACCGATGATCCCGGCCTGGTTTCTCAGCCGGGCGGGCACGACCTCGGTATCCACGGTAAAGCACGGGGAAAACTTCTCGTACTTGTTGCTGGCGCCGCCGCCCACGATGATCAGGTCCGGGCGGATCAGTTCGTTCAGCTTGCAAAGGTACTCGTTTACGCGGCCGCCCCACTCGAGCCAGTTCAGGCCCTTCGCCTTCCGCACACTCTCCGCGGCATACTTCTCCGCCACGCGTCCCTTCATCTCGATGTGGCCGAATTCCGTGCTGGGGACGAGCGCACCGTCGACGAACAGGGAGGTGCCGATGCCGGTCCCCAGGGTCGCGATGACCACCACGCCGTCCCTGTCCCTGCCCGCGCCGTAGCGCATTTCCGCAATCCCCGCCGCATCCGCGTCATTCACGAAAACGACCGGCCGGCTCGTCGCTTCCGCCATGCGTTCAACGGCGTTGACACCGATCCAGGATGGGTCGATGTTCGCGGCGGTCCGTACCGTGCCGTTCTTGATCACCGCGGGAAAGCCGAAACCCACGGTTCCCTGAAGGTCGAAGTGCCGGACGATCTCCGCCGCGGTCTCGATGACTTTCCTGGGCGTGGCCGGTTTGGGAGTAGCGAGCCTGAACCTTTCCGTCTCGAGTTTCCCGGTTTCCAGGCAGACCGGCGCGCCTTTGATGCCCGATCCGCCGATGTCGATGCCCAGGAGATTCATGCGGGTTCTCCTTCGGTCGGTTCTTCTTCGGCTTGGATGACTGCGCCGTCGCGGGGGGACGTGATCCGCCAGTAGTACCCGTCCGGATCCAGCATGCGGAAGTCCGTGGCGCCCCAGGGTTGTTCTTTCAACGGCTCGTGTATGGCCACGCCGGCCTGTTGCATCTTTTCATGGAACTGGCCGATATCCGAAATCTCCAGGACCAGTTCGACCCCCACGCCCCGATCGAGCGACTCGACGGGCTGTTCACCGGGGTCCGGATGCCAGAGCAGCTCATCGGTCTTCAGTCCGAGGACCAGGGCGTTCCGTTGAAGCAGGATATAACCCGGATTATTCGATACTTCCTTGAAATCGAAGGTTTCCGTGTAGAATGCCGCGGACACCCGCAGGTCCTTCACGGCCAGGTTTACCTGAAGCTTCACGGAATGGCTCTCTACCTGGACCTGGTCGGCCCGGGGACCGCGGGAGGTGAACTGGACCGTATAGTTCACGAGATCGCCGACCTGCAACATGGTGAACGGCCCGTCCTTTATGTTGGATCGATGGAAGAACAGGTCCTCGTTCTCCGGCGTGTTGATGAACCCGTATCCCCTGGTTTGGTTCAGCCTGGTTATCGTACCCTGCGGCATGACTGTTCCGCCCCGGTTCCGGGGAACCGTTGATAGGAAGACTCGATTTAACGTAAAGAATAGGTGGAATCTGGCGAGACCAGACCGACCATACCACCCGCGGCAGGCATGACAAAGGAGATGAGCGCTCGTGCTTCGCGTGCCTGAAATACCGTGCCGGACGACCCCGGAAACGAAGTCATCGACAAAGTCCAATGTTAGGTTCGGGCGACGGGTGGAGTCAAGGGTTTTCTTCCTCCCCGCACGGGTACATAGCGGGCACAATGCGCCAGGCACATAGAGGTTGACAAGGACCGGGTGTTCGCCTAGACTATCCAGGGTATTCAGTCGATGGGAAACACCCGTAATAACGGGACCTGGGCAGTGGACGGGACCTTTTTGAACCATGCGCTTATTACATCTTGAATCGATATTGCTGGGCGTGCTGATCCTGTGCGGCTGCGATCAGAACCTGCGCCCCTTGCCCGAAGATGGCGGACGGGCGTCCGGAAGGTCCATCGAGGAACGGGAACAGCCGGTCGACGGACGCCGGGTGGCCGGACGGAGCTTCGAGGAACGGGAACAGCCGGTCGACGGACGCCGGGTGGCCGGACGGAGCTTCGAGGACGGACAACCTGACGCGGTTTCGGGACGGAGCTTCGTTGAAGGGCAACCCGCTACAGCCGCCGGCCAGGGAGAAAGCGTTTCGGGAACCATTGACATCACGCCGGGACTTTTCGCGCGGCTCAGGGGCTCGGAGACCATGTACGTCATGGCGCGAAGAGGCGAGGGCGGTCCGCCCATGGCCGTCAAGCGATTCAGAAGCCTGCGGTTTCCCATGCCGTACACGCTGTCCGGCGCGGACCAGGCTGTCCAGGGCCCGCCTTTCACCGGTGAAGTCACTATCGTCGCGCGCATCGACCTGGACGGAAACGCCGGCGTCCCGCAGGCCGGCGATATGGAAGGGGTCGTCCCGCGGGTGGTCATCGGACAATCCGGTGCGGACATCGTCATCGACCGGCTGTACTAGCCGTCGGCCATCGACCGGCCGGTGCGGACATCGTCATCGACCGGCTGTACTAGCCGTCGGCCATCGACCGGCC
>CAZZNP010000062.1:12614-18070 GCA_964655785.1 uncultured Gemmatimonadota bacterium | reverse complement strand
CCGGTGCGGACATCGTCATCGACCGGCTGTACTAGCCGTCGGCCATCGACCGGCCGGTGCGGACATCGTCATCGACCGGCTGTACTAGCCGTCGGCCATATACCAGACGGTCCCCCTCGAACGTCCTTTACATGCGCTAAAGCCGATTTGCCCGCGTCCTGGAGAAGCGCCATGGATACCGAACAGCTTACAGCGCCTGAATCTCTCCGCCGGCTGGTCCTCGACCTGCGCCAGATGGAGACTTTCATTGAGGATCCCCTCGTCATACGGAAGGCGGACGGAGTCTGGTACGAGGACGTGAACGGGCGGCGGATCCTGGACGGCATATCGGGCATCTTCACCGTGAACGCGGGCCACAACAACCGGCGTATCATCGACGCGATCAAGGCGCAGCTGGACACCATGGCCTTCGCGCCTCCGCTCCACGCCACCAGTCCCCCGGCCATCGAGCTGGTCCATCGCCTGGCCCAAGTGACGCCGGAGGACCTGAACACGATCAAGTTGCTTTCCGGTGGCTCGGAGGCCACCGAGTCCGCCATGAAACTGGCGCGTCAATACCACCGGCAGACCGGCAACCCCGGCAAGTTCAAGGTGATCTCCCGATTTCACGGGTACCACGGCGCGACCATGGGGGCCCTTTCGGCCACGGGCACGCGCCGGCGCAAGACCATGTTCGAACCCACGCTGCACGGGTTCCTGCACGTACACCCCCCGACCTGCTACCGTTGTCCCTATGAGAAGACCTTCCCGGATTGCGAGGTTTTCTGTGCGCGGACGGTGGAAGACCTCATCGAGCTCGAAGGCGCCGAGACTATCGCGGCGTTCATCCTGGAACCGGTGGGCAACACCGGGGGCGTCATCATGCCGCCGCCGGGCTATCTCTCCGAGCTCCGGAAGATCTGCAGCCGGCACGACATCCTCCTGATCTACGACGAGATCATCACCGGTTTCGGCCGAACGGGAAACATGTTCGCGGCACAGACCTTCGAAGCGGCGCCCGACATCCTGTGCATGGGCAAGGGCATGTCGAGCGGATACGTGCCCCTGGCGGGGATCGCCTTCAGGGATACCATCGCCTCGGCATTCCTCGGGAGGGAAGAGGACGAGGTCGAGTTCTCCCACGGCCACACCTATGGCGGAAACCCGCTGGCCGCGGCAGCCGGCCTGGCGAACCTGGCGGAGATCGAGGATGGGGACCTGTGCGCGCGGTCCAGGGAAACGGGGACCTATGTCCGGCAGCGGCTGGAGGATCTGAGGGAATTCGGGATCGTGGGCGACGTCCGGGGTTGCGGCCTGCTTGCCGGTGTCGAGTTCGTTGAGGACCCGGATACGAGTACGCCTTTCGATCCGTCGCTGAAGTTCGGCGTGCAGGTAGGCCGGACCGCGCTGAGCAAAGGGCTGCTGACGCGATTCGACCCGAACTGGATCGCCCTGGCGCCGCCGCTCGTCATTAGCCGGGAGGAGACGGACCGCATGCTGGACCTGCTCTCGGACAGCATCCGGGAAGTGGTTAAGAAGATACGGGCCTGAATCAGGCGTGACTGCGTTGCGAGGATAAGCTCGCGTTGTAAAGATGAGCTTCAGACGTTGTAAAGATAAGCTTCAGACGTTGTAAAGATGAGCTTCAGACGAGGGAGAGTAGACATCATGAAACCAGATAACCTGTCGCGCCGGGGATTCATCGCGGGAGGCCTGCTGGGAGGTCTGGGCGTCCTGTCCGCCGATCCCCTGGTCATGGCGCAGGCGCTGCTTTCGGGAAAGAAACCGGAGGACATCCGGGGACACGGCATCGCCCCGGGCTACGTGAACCTGTCGTCCAATGAGAACCCCCTGGGTCCTTCACCCCGGGCGATCGAATCGGTCGCCGCGCACATGTTCGGCGTCAACCGGTACCACTGGAGCTTCATGCCGGACCCGGTGGAAGCCCTGATCAACACCCTCGAACGGAAACACGGACTGCCCGTAACGGAAACGACGTGGGACAACTGGGAAGAGGTGACGAAGAATCGCCGGGTAGCCCTCAGCGCAGGGTCCAGCATGATCCTTCATTCGGTGGGCCTGGCGACCGTCGGGGACAAGGCCGAACTGGTCCAGGCCCAGCCCGCCTATTTCGACACCGCGGATGTCTGGCGACGTTTCAAGGAAGAAGAAGGCGTCGACGCCACAGTCAATAACGTGCGCCTGACCCGGGACCTGCGGCACAACCTGAACGCCATGTACGAGAAGATCAACGACAACACGACAGTCGTGGTCGTGACGAATCCCAACAACCCCACCAGCACGGTGGTGGACCATGACGCGCTGGTCGATTTCATACGGTCCGTGCCGGAACGGGTAACGGTATTCATCGACGAAGCGTATATCGATTACACGTCCGATCCGGGTTACAGGTCCGCGGATTATCTCGTCCCGGAGCACGACAACGTGATCGTCTCGCGGACGTTTTCCAAGATCCACGGGCTGGCAGGCATGCGCGTCGGATATGCCCTGCTCTCGCCTCGATTGAGACGGAAACTGTCGCTGTACAACCTGGGTGGTCCGCCGGGCAACCTGGCGGTATACGGCGCTATCGCCGCGCTGGACGACCGCGCCCACTACGAACGGAGCCGAAGGACGGTGGAGGAAGGCAAGGCCTACCTGGGCGCGGCCTTCGACCGGTTGGGCATCGCGTATACCCCCAGCGATTCGTGCTTCGTCCTGTTCAGGCTCGGCGACGAATCCGAGCGTGTGTACAATGCGCTCCAGGAGCGCAAGGTCTGGATCGGCGACGCCATGTGGTGGGGGCTTAAAGGGCATTTGCGCGTGACCGTCGGAACGCCGGACGAGAACGAGGCATTCGTCAATACGCTGGAAACGGTCCTGTAGGGTGAATCCGGTACTGAAATTTGCGGACGTCCCTTTGACGCGGGCCGCTGAGCTGCGTGGCGATTCGGACTGGCTTGCCGATCGGCTGAGCCGGGAGGATACCCGCGTCATCCCGGTCTGGCGCGACCTGAACCTGATCTGCGACGAGGAAGCGCCGTCCCTGCCATCCCCCGTCATCGTCTGCGAAGCGCCTTCCGCGGCGGACGTGCTGGCGGCCAGTTGCGAGACCGTGTTCCTGGGCCTGGAAGGAGGAAGGGCGTTTTTCGCCGCGGACCTCTCCAATGAAAATGAAGGTGAGGCAGCGGCGCTGGCCGGGGGCCGGGGTACGTTCCGGGACCTGTGGCGCGCCGGCCCGTCGATCGAAACGCGCGGAGCGGCGCTGCTGGCGTACGCGAGAGGTATGCTCTACTGGCATCGCCGGAACCGGCACTGCGGCCGCTGCGGAAACCAAACCGAGAGCCGGGACGGAGGACACCGGCGCCGGTGCACGCGCGAAGGATGCGGCGGCAGCTTGTTCCCGCGTATCGATCCCGCGGTGATCATGCTGGTGGAATACCGCCCGGACGACGGGGGACCTCCCATGTGCCTGCTGGGCAACCACCACCGTCCGCCGCCCAACGTGTTTTCTACCCTTTCCGGCTACGCGGAGCCGGGTGAGAGCCTGGAGGAAACGGTGGCCCGGGAAGTATTCGAAGAGGTCGGTGTTCGCGTGCGCTCCGCCTACTACCAGGCTTCCCAGCCCTGGCCCTTTCCGTCGTCACTGATGCTGGGGTTCCGGGCGCGGGCCGAAACGACCGGGATCACGGTGAGCCCCGATGAGCTACTGGAGGCCCGCTGGTTCACCGCGGAGGAAGTGCGGGCCTTCGGAGAGTGGGGCGACGAGTCGGCGCTTCATGCCTTGCCGCGCCGCGATTCCATCGCCCGGTACCTGGTCGATACCTGGGTTTCGGAAGTATCCGGCGCTTAGCGAAGTCGCGCGATTTCGGCCGGCTGCCGCCCGGTCCGTCTCGGGCGGCCGGCACCGGCCGGGCGCATAGCGAATCCACGAATGGAGCACGCCATGGAAGATTATACGTCCCTCGTACCTTATTACACCTTTCCCACAGACTCGCTGGAGACGCAGGAGGCCGCGCTGGCGGACAATCCACTCCTGCGGCGGCTCCACGCGTCGCGTAAAACCTACGAAGGAGACCCCCACCGGCCCACGTACCACTACGTGAATCCGGAGGCGATGCTCAACGACCCCAACGGCCTGTGCTTCTGGCGGGGACGCTGGCACCTGTTCTACCAGGCCTATCCGCCTGAGGACACGCGGCAGCACTGGGGGCACGCCATATCGGACGATCTCGTCCACTGGCGAGACCTCCCCTACTGCATATACCCCAACCCGGAGCGCTGCTGCTATTCGGGCGCCGCGCTAGTGGAGGAAGACCGTGTGATCGCCATGTACCACGGGACGGTCGTAGGCAACATGGTCGCCGTATCCAGCGATCCCCTGCTCCTCAACTGGGAGAAGGTCACCGGCGGCCCCGTCATCCCCATGCCGCCGAAGGACGGTCCGCCCGCGCCGTACAACGTGTTCGATCCGTGCATCTGGAAGAAGGACGGGGCCTACTATTCGCTCTCGGCGGGCACCAAGCCCGAGGGCCCGGCCGGCAAGCCGAGGCGCGCCAACTACCTGTTCCGCTCCGAGGACCTGGCCCACTGGACCTACCTCCATCCCTTCGTCGAGGACGACGACTACACCCTGGTGGGGGACGACGGCGCCTGCCCCTATTTCTGGCCCATAGGCGACCGCCACATCCTGCTTTTCTTCAGCCACATGAGCGGCCCCCAGTACCTGCTCGGGGACTATGACACGGACCGGGACAAGTTCGTGGTGACCTACGGCGCCAAGTTCAACTTCGGCGCGTACAAGCCTTCAGGGCTCCACGCGCCTTCGGCCACGCCGGACGGGAAGGGCGGTCTCATGACGATCTTCAACATGAACCACGGCAAGCCGACGAAGGGCTGGAACCAGATCATGTCCCTGCCCCGGCGCATGACCGTCGACGGCGACGACCTGTACCAGGAACCGGTCGAGGCGCTGAAATCGCTGCGCGAAGCCCCGGCCCGGTTCGGCGCCATGGACCTTCCGGCCAACCAGGAGGTCGTGCTGCCCGCGCTGGAAGGCGGAAACACCATGGAGTTCGAGGTGGAAATCGATACGGGTTCGTCGCCCATGGTCGAGATGAACGTGCTGCGGTCGCCGTCCCGGGAGGAATTCACCCGCATCGCCTTCTACCGGGAACGCGGGTTCCGGGGCAAGAGCCTGCTTTCCGTAGACTCCTCCTACGCGTCGATCGCGCCCGACGTCCAGTCCCGCGCGCCCGAGACCGCGCCGCTGTCGCTGGACGAGGACGAGACACTCAAACTGAGGGTCTTCGTGGACCGGAGCGTCGTGGAGGTGTTCGCCAATGGCCGCCAGTGCGTCGCGCTGCGGGTCTATCCCGACCGGCCGGACAGCACGGGCGTGTCTTTCCGTTCCCAGGGCGTGGGCAGCCGGATCCTGTCGCTCGACGCGTACCGTATGAAGTCGATCTGGGGCTGAA
>CAZZNP010000062.1:9863-12514 GCA_964655785.1 uncultured Gemmatimonadota bacterium | reverse complement strand
GGCAGCCGGATCCTGTCGCTCGACGCGTACCGTATGAAGTCGATCTGGGGCTGAAACGCCGGAGCGTCGAGGAAGGGCTGGGCACGGACCTGAAGCGCCGGAGCGAACGTATGAAGTCGATCTGGGGCTGAAGCGCCGGTGCGTCGAGGAAGGCTGGTCACGGACCTGAAGCGCCGGAGTGTCGAAAGAAAGGCCCGGCATCAACGAGATAAGCGGAATGGGAGGACGGCATGGCCACCGTGGATGGCATCGAACTGCTGCAACTGGTCTGCAACAACGCCTTCGAACCCCGATGGGAATCCTATACGCTGGACGAACCCGGTCCCGACGAGGTCCGTGTCCGTAGCGAGTTGACCGCGGCGAAACACGGGACGGAAAAGGGCGAGATCACAGGAGAATCCATATATTCGAGCGTGCCCATGGACCCGTCGGGCAGGGTCTTCGACCGTTCCCGCGCGAGCGCCTACGACCCGACGACCTGGAAACCCGTGGGGAATACGACGGTGGGTACGGTCATGGCCGCCGGTAAGGAAGTCGAAGGCCTGAAGGAAGGAGACCGTGTTTACGGCTACGGGGGGTTCAGGACGGTCCACCAGGGCCGTCACTTCAAGCCGCTGCTTCCCGGATTTACCGAAGAGGCCGCATGCTGCATGGATCCCGCCGATTTCGCCCTGGCGGCCGTGCGGGACGGACAGGTGCGGATCGGTGAGCGGGTCATGGTCTTCGGCATGGGCGCAATCGGACTCTTTGCGGTCCAGTTGGCCCGGTTGTCCGGTGCGGTCGACGTGGTGGCGGTCGACCCGATCGCGCGCCGGCGCGACCTGGCCCTGCTGCACGGGGCTACCCTGGCGGTCGATCCGAACGAGGTCGGCGATTTCGGCATGGCGTCGCGCGAGTGGCTCGAGCATGGTGCGGACGTCGCCATCGAGGCCAGCGGGAGCTACCACGCCCTCAACCAGGCAATCCGCGCGACCCGGTACGCGGGCAAGGTCGTACCCCTGGCCTTTTACCTCGGAGACGCGAAGGGACTGTACCTGGGCGAGGAGTTCCATTTCAACCAGATCGACATCGTCTCGGCACGGGCCTGCAGCCACCCCCAGCGCGGCCTATTCTGGGAGGAAGACCGGATATGCGAAACACTGGTCCGCCTCTTCCGCGCGGGTACGCTCCAGCCGCACGGCCTGCCCGATCCCGTCGTGACGCCTGACGAACTGCCCGAAGCGTACGGCAAGATGCGCCACGCGCCGGACGAGGTGATCAAGGTGGCTGTGAGGTATTGAGTTACTGGAGGAGGGGGCCATGGCCCTAGAGAAACAACTGACCAGCGCAGCGTGGTCCGGCGACCTGGACGCGGCGAAAGCCCTGCTGAAAGAAGATCCGGAGGCCGCCCGGCACTGGCAGCCCATCATGACCGCGGCCTTTACGGGGAGCACGGAGATCGTCAGGCTGCTGATCGAACACGGTGCAGATCCGAACGTGATCAGCCGGAACAACCACCGTCACCGTCCCCTGCACCGGGTGCTGGAACACAAGAAGACCATTCCCAAGAATCCTCAGCACGTCGAGACCGTGCGGATCCTCCTGGAGAACGGCGCGCGCATCGACCTGCGAGGGGGCCACGGCCGCATGACGGCGCCCTGCCTCGCCGCTGTGGACGGGGAGATCCAGTTTCTGCCGGTGCTCCGGGAATACATCACGGACTGGGATGTTTTTACCAGCGTGGCGCTTGGCGAGGAGGATCGCGTGCGGTCGCTGCTCGACGGCGCACCCGATCTGGCCAACGCGGTGGACGAGAACCGGTGGAGGCCCCTGAACTACGGTACGGCTTCCGCCGCGGGGAGGGACGCCGCCGCCGTGGCGGCCCGCCTCGAACGGATCGTCTCGCTGCTCCTGGAACGGGGCGCCGAGGTCAACCGCCCGCCCCCGGCGCTGACCTCCGCCATCGGAAATCCGGTCATGATGCGCGCGTTGCTGGACGCCGGCGCGAAACCCGATCCCGGCCTGATCAGCGCGCTGTGGAACGTGGATTACGATTCCGTGGAACTGTTGCTGGAGGCGGGGGCGGACATCCGGCACCCCGCGGTGGACGACACCCTGAGCGAACTGGTGCAGTACGGCACGTACAAGATGGCCCGGTTTCTGATCGACCGCGGCGCCAACGTGAACGGAACCGACGATCACCGCGGGCGCACCGCCCTCCACTGGGCCGCCGTTCGCGGCGCCGGCAAGGAGTTCGTCGGCTATCTGCTTGAACAGGGCGCGGACCCGTCGATCGAGGACCGGGACGGCGGGACGCCGCTGGACATCGCCCGGGAACGAAAACGGAAGGCGATCGAGTCCATGCTGGTAGAAAGAAGGAGCGGATGATCCGGATTCGTCGCGCTGGTGAGGGCGACTTCGAGGCCATCTGGAAGATCTTCCACCGGGTCGTTCAGTCGGCCGATACCTATCCCTATCCGCCCGACACTGGCAGGGAGGAGGCGCGCGCGCTCTGGATGGCGCCACCGAACCGGACCTACGTCGCACTGGCAGACGGCGAAGTGGCGGGCAGCGCACTGGCAGACGTCGAAGTGGCAGACGGCGAAGTGGCGGGCAGCGAAGTGGCGGGCAGCGAAGTGGCGGGCAGCGAAGTGGCGGGCACCTACTATCTC
>CAZZNP010000062.1:7357-9763 GCA_964655785.1 uncultured Gemmatimonadota bacterium | reverse complement strand
CGAAGTGGCGGGCAGCGAAGTGGCGGGCAGCGAAGTGGCGGGCACCTACTATCTCCGGCCCAACCAGCCGGGTCAGGGCGCCCACGTGGCCAACGCGGGGTTCATGGTGGACCCGGACATCCAGGGCCGCGGCGTGGGAAGGGCGATGGGCGCCCACGCCCTCGACGAGGCGCGCCGCGAGGGATTCCTGGCCATGCAATTCAACATGGTCGTCGGCACGAACCACCGCGCCGTAGCGCTCTGGCGGGACCTTGGGTTTTCCATAGCCGGCACCATACCTGCCGCGTTCGATCATCCCGAACACGGCCTGGTGGATGCCTATATCATGTACAGGAAGTTGTAGGGACCGGTCCTATGATCCGGAATGGCATAGCAGCACTGATCTTTCTGTCGGCGGGCCTGTTCGGCGTCATGGCCTGCTCCGAAACGACGAATTCGGGCACCTATCCCACCGGTTCGCCCGACCGGACCGACCCCGAACGTCCGGCCGCAAGGTCCTATACCTACGAAGTGGTCCGGTCGTACCCCCACGATTCCGCCGCCTTCACCCAGGGACTGGCAATCGAAGGCGACACGCTGTACGAAAGCACCGGGAATTACGGACTGTCCTCGTTGCGCCGGGTGGCGCTGCGGACCGGCGATGTGGAACGGATCCGCAGGCTCTCTTCGACGATCTTCGGGGAAGGGCTCGCCCTCTTCGACGACAAGATCATCCAGCTGACCTGGAAGTCCGGTGTCGGATTCATATACGACCGGGACAGCTTCGAACTGCTGAGGAGCGTGGCCTATCCCGGCGAGGGATGGGGCATCACCTACGACGGAACGCGATTCATCATGAGCAACGGGTCGTCCATCCTGTACTTCCGCGACAAGGTGACCTTCGAGGAGACCGGCAGAGTGGTCGTGCAGGACGAGGTGGGGCCTGTGCCCAATCTGAACGAACTGGAGTATGTCAATGGGGAGGTCTACGCCAACATCTGGCAGGAAGACCGCATCGCGCGCATCGATCCCGGAAGCGGACGGGTGAACGGGTGGATCGACCTGGAAGGACTGCTCGATTCGGATGAGGGGAATGGACTGGAAGGGCAGGACGGGCAGACCGTGCGGACCGGCACGGTCGACGTGCTCAATGGCATCGCCTATGATGCCGAGGGGGACCGCCTGTTCGTTACCGGCAAATGGTGGCCCCGGCTCTTCGAGATCCGACTGGTCGAGAAACAGGCCCCCTCCGGGTAACCGTTTACCCGGCAGGTCCTGCCCTGCTCCGACCATCGGATCTCTTCATGCTTCCCCTAAAACCGTGCCGAGATGGTGAACTTGGTGACGTCCTGGTACGTCGAACCCGTGGTGTAGCTGAAGTCGATTTGGTACATCTTCCACTGCAGGCCGCCGCCGAACGTGGGCGTTTTCACATCGCCTTCAGGGTCGTGCAGGTAGCCCGTACGCAGCGCGATCAGGTCCTGGTACCAGTATTCCAGCCCGAGGTTCAGTACGTTTCCGCTGTCCTCCAGCAACATGCGGTTCAGGTCGACGGCGATCAACAGGCTGTTCGACTCGGCTTCCAGCGCCTTGAGCGCGGCGCCCACCTTGAGGTTCCGGGCCAGAGGGTCTCCCTGGTCCGAATCGGTGTACTTGATTTCCGTTCCCAGGTTCTGCAGGACGCCGGCCACGGTGAATCGAGGGAGGAGGCGGGCGGTCACCCCGATGTCCAGAGCGAAACTCGTCCCCACCCCTTCGTCCTCATCGGACAAGGCGCTGCGAATGATCTTCAGATTGGAGCCGATTCCCAGCCGGTCGTTGACCAGGGCGCCGTAAGAGAGAGACACCGCCATGTCGGAACTGCTGAACGTCCCCTGGCTGTCCCCCGCCGCGCTTATTCTTTCCTGTTCTCCGAGTGAGAGATAGGGAAGGCTGATGCCGAAGGTCCCAATGCCTTCGACAGGCCGCACGTAGGAGAAATGCAGGTAGTAGAGATCGTCCGCCAGGTAAGGAAGCCACTTGAAATAGGTCCCCGACAGGCCGCTGTTCTCAATAAATCCCAGTCCACCCGGGTTCCACGCCGGGACCTGGGCGCCGCGAGCGTGGGCGACGCCGGTCTCGCCCATGGCCGTGGACCGAGCATCCGGAGCGATCTGCAGGAACAGGCCGCCGGCCTGGCCGACGCCGGCCTGAGTACGCTGAGTGGGAATCGCCAGCAGTGTTGCGATGAGCAGGTAACTTAGTGTTTTCACCATCTCTCCCCCAGATTAACCCGTCGGGACTATCAAGTTCCCACCGGTCGTAGACATCCTGCGATATCTGAATGGCACTTTATTCTGCATGTGCCGACTATGCGTCGATTCTTTTAACGGTCGTAAGATAAGAGCGAAGTATGACGAATCCATGACGACGGAATGAAAATTCGGT
>CAZZNP010000062.1:0-7257 GCA_964655785.1 uncultured Gemmatimonadota bacterium | reverse complement strand
ATGCGGGCACGTCCGCCCACCGCCGGAACTCGGCCGCCAGGAGTCATGGCACCTCGCTGGCGCATTATGCGGGCACGTCCGCCCAAAGCTGAAACTCGGTCGCCTCGAATCATCGCACCTTGCTAGCGCATTATGCCGGCACGTCCACCCACCGCCGGTACTCGGCCGCCTCGAGGATGGCCTCCGCCACGACCTGCGCGCGCATGCCGTGGTAGAAAGAAGGCACACAGTCCCGGCCCTCGCGGATGGCGCTGACGAACTCCCAGGCCTGGTCGAAGCGAAAGGTCTGAAGGGGATCGCCCTCTTCCGGGTCGCGGGGGGAACCGGGCAGGGTGAGAAAGTCCGCGGGCACGGGGCGTTCCCGGTATTTCTCGAGGCGCGGACCGGCCAGGACGGCGCCGGGGGTGTGTAGCCGGTAGGCGGCGGATCCGGCGGTCCCATTCAATTCGCAGATGTCGTGATCCCCACCCGGGCCGTGCCCCTTGGTCAGTTTCCCCATCTCGAATACGCCCGTGGTGCCCGATTCGAACTCGGCGATCCAGGCAACCCAGTCCTCCACGTCCTGCGGTTCGCACGGACTTCCGTCCTCCGTCCTGTCGCGGGGGATGACTTGCTTCAGCGACGCGCACACCGACTTGATCGGACCGAGCAGGTTCTCGGCGAAGTCGATGCGGTGTATGCCCATGTCCCCGAGCTCTCCCGTGGCGGCCATGCGCTTGTACTGGCGCCATCCCACGGAATGTTCGCCCCAGTCCTGGAGGCGCTGGAAGCGCGCGTGGCGTATTTCGCCCAGGTCTCCGGTGTCGACCAGGTGCTTCAGGTAGCGCATACCCGGCACGAACCGGTAGGTGAAGGCGGTCATGTGGCGGATGCCGGCGCTTCGGGCGGATTCGAACATGTCTACGGTCTCCGCCACGGTCATGCCGATGGGTTTTTCACAAAGCACGTGGCAACCCGCCGCGATGGCCTTCCGTACGATGTCGCGGTGATAGACGTTGGGCACGGCCACCGTTACGGCGTCCGGTTTGACGCTGGCCAGGAACAGGTCCACGTCCGTGATTCCGGCCGCGACGTCCCACTGCGCCTGCCTGCGGGCCAGCAAGTCTCCGTCCACCTCGCACAGACCGGCGATTTCCACGCCGGGAATGCGGGAGAACCCCGGGTAATGTACGTATTCGCAAACCGTTCCGAGCCCGATGAGCCCCACGCGCAGGTTGTCTGCCGCCATGTTGTCACTCCTGTCTAATCTACATCCTGTTCCAGTTTCGAATGCTTGCGGGCCGGCACCGGCACCGGCTTCCTCTTAGCCGGGCTTCCCCGCCACGTCAACCGATTCCTCCAGGCCGACCCGGCTACTTCAGGCCCCAGTCCGCAAGCTGCCGCGCAATTGCGGCGGTCGCCGCTTCGAGTCCGCCCGGACCGATCGCCGCCGCCTCTTCCTGGTAGAGTCCCTTGCCGTAGTCGTCTGCTGGCAGCAGGTAGCCGCCCGTCCCCCGGTTGCACAGGACGACCACGACGATGGCGGTGGCCGGAAAGCGTGCCCTGAGTTCGCGCTGCAACACGTTGTAGGGTTCGCCGCTGACCAGCACGAGGACACTTTCACCGATGCGCCAGAGCGTAACGCCGTAGGGGGCGGTATCCCTGTCCGGCGGGATACTCTCGATGCGCCGCATGGCCCGCCTGACTCGTTCGATGCGGGCGCGGCAGTCGGCGGCTTCCCGGTTCGCACCGTCCCGCCTGGCGTTTTCCTCCTGGGACGACCATTGGGCGAGCTGCCGATCCAGTTCCGCCTGTGTGGGCAGGTCCAGCAGGGGCAGGTCCAGCGTCATCGCGGCGGAGTCGAAGGCTTCAAGGCCCCGCGCGCGTCCGGCATCCATGGGGCTGTGGTGCCATACCCCGATGGTAGCGCCCGAAATCACGGGGCCGTCGTAGCGCAGCTCGGTCCCGTCGGGCAGCAGGGACTCCATGGCCGAGAGCGCGGCGTAGCCCAGTTGAAAGCCGTTGCGGTCCGCCGCCTCCGTTTCGCCCACGAACCCGTACCGCGGTCCAAGATCGCCGCTCGCACCCAGCAGGAACACGCAAGGTGCGCCCGTTTCCCGCTCCACGACCTCTCGCATGGCCCCGGGGTAGTCGGGACTGATCAGCGTATTGTCCCACGCCAGGGTGGTCGGGTGACAACTGTAATTGACGAGGGTGACGACCAACCCGCCATTGCGGTCGCACGCGCGCGTGACCAGGACCGTGTCGTCCGCGGCCCGTTCCGGGTTGGTCCCGCAGGCGTACAGCCGGTTTTCTTCGTCCCAGTAGTCGCGGTTGTACGCCAGGTCGCATCGGCCGGAACCGAAGGCCAGGTCGACTGGCTGCACAGCCTCTCTGGCCTCCGCCACGAGGCTGGCGAGATTCTTGCCTAGTTCGTCCAGGTATCCCGGGATCAGCGCGCCGCCCTCGTGATCCAGTCGATCCGGGTCATAGTTGCCGGCGGCGTGGGTATGGGAGAAGGTGATGACGACGCGCTCGGCAGGCAGGCCGGACTCGGAAGAGACGGTATCCGAAAGACGCTGCAGGTCACCGGCCTGCAGCCAGCCCAGTTCGAGGGCAACGAGGACGTGTTCCGCCCCGGAACCGGGGTCCGTGAACACCAGCGCGGAAGCGGTCAGTTCCCGGTGCACCCCCGTCGATGCGTCATGTTTCGCCGCGCCCCAGCTGCGGTGATAGATCCCCGCGGGCGGGGTGATGTCGATCCGAGCGAAACCCAGAACGCACCGGCCGGCCGGCGTGGCGATTACGCGTTGACTCAAATGGTCCTCCTCCTCCTGGATCGCACCGTTGAAATTTCCTCTATGGGACGTCTCCTCGGACGCAGGCGGCCGGGCGCGAGCGGCGGCCGTCCGGGCTGTTTTCAGCCGGTGCGCCCCATGTCGAGAATCTGAATGGCCGTCCCCGCTTCCAGCACGCCAGGCGACCGGTGTACGGCGTTATGGCCGAAGGACGGCGCCGGCCGGTCGAACTTACGGTAGGTCGCAAGCGTTCGCAGCGGTTCCTTGCCGGGCGTCCCGCTCTCCTGGTCGACCAGGATCGTGGCGCAACGGCCGCAGGGCTTGACCATGTCGAGCTCCACGTCTCCCGCGCGAACGCTCTTCCACGTGTCCTCCGCGTAGGGCGGGCAGTCGGCCACGACGACATTGGGCCTGAAGCGGTTCATGCGGACGGGCGCTTCGAGCCGTGCGTTCAGTTCCGCCAGGGAGGCTTCGGAGATCACCAGCAGGGGGAAGCCGTCTGCGAAGCCCACCTGGTCGCCGGGTCGAGGCGCGTAGTCCGGGTCCACCGGCCGCACGAAGTCCGGGCTGAAACAAAGCAGGCGGCAGGAGGTGTCCAGGTACGCGCTCAACCAGTCCGCCGCGTCTTTGCCCTGGTCGATGGCGTCGCAGAGATCTCCCCACACGTCCACGTTCCGGACCGGGCCCTCTTCGATACGCGGTACCGGCAGGTCCTCCATTCCCGGCGCCTTCAGCGCCAGGCCGTCCGCTTCGAAGGTCGGTTGCACGAGCGCCAGGGCAGGTGTTTCGCGCTGGGTGAGCAGTGTGCCGCCACCGTCGACGACGACCCACGACCGGTCGTTTCGGATTCCCCGCGCGTCGAGCTCCGCCCGCTTTACTTCGTGCCCGGCGCAGGACTTGACGGGATAGACGTGGAGGGAGGATATGTAGGGCATGGACGTTCCTTTCATACGAAAGCAGTCGGCCTGACTACTTGTACAATTGTACATCTCCTATAAGACTGTATAGACTCGCAGTGCGGCATATCATAACCGCAGTGCGGCATATCATAACCGCAGTGCGGCATATCATAACCGCAGTGCGGCATATCGTTCATCCGGTTTCGTCCTTCGCACCAGGTAAATACCGTCGCGCGCCATCACGGGAGCCAAGATCGTCATGCTTCACGGGAGCCACGATCGTCATGCTCCGGCACACTCCCTCGCACGGGGCACGACCACCGTGCACTATCGCGCGCCACGATCATCATCGCGAAAGCCCCGCGGACAGTCAATCCTTCTTCTTCCGCGGCGGCCCCTTGCGCACGACCTGCGTCCGCTGCGGCCTGATGACGATCTGCGTGATTACCGTCCCTTCCCGCTGATCCACGGCCTGTGCGACGGCGTCGGCCACGCATTCGGGCGTGATGTGGGCGTCGGGTTCTCCGCCGGGTTCGAAGTCGGCGCCGTCGTAGAACGGCGTACGGGTCATGTCCGGGTACAAGGTCGCCACCCGGACGCCGCTCTTCCGCACTTCGCTGAAGAGGGCCTGTCCGAACTGGTGGAGCCCGGCCTTCGTGGCGCCGTAAGCAGCGCCGAAGGGTCCGGGGTTCAACGCCGCGGTAGAGGCGATGTTGACGACAAACCCCCGGGATTTCTCCAGGTGTTTCAGGGTTGCCCGGGTCAGGACCATGGGCGCGGTCAGGTTGGTGCGCACCATGCGGTCTATGCGATCGGGCGCCATGGTGGCGTGGGGGCCGAAGAACCCGACGCCGGCGTTGTTGACCAGGACCTTCAGTCCCCCGGTCTCCTCGAGCAGCTTCTCAGTACGTTTCAGCAGCGCCGGGGTATCGGCTACGTCGCAGTCTACCGGGTGGAATCTGGCGTGACGGAACGACGCCTTGCCGTGGTCCCGGGCATACCCGTAAACGTCGTAGCCCATTTCGACCAGGCGAACGGCGATGGCCAGGCCGATACCCGATGACGCGCCGGTGACCAGTGCTACGTCCATGTGACGATCCGCTCCTCTTCGAAGTGGTCACCCAGTCGCCGCCGCATGAAGGCGGCCATTTCCTCCCGCCGTTCGGCCGGATAGGTAACGGTGGTGTCCTCCTGTACGAATTCGTCGTAGAGAAGCGGCGTATCCCGCCGCTGTCGTCTCATTCGCTGGAAATGGCTCTTCGCCAGGCGGAAGACGCCCACGGTCACGTCGCGGACGGCGGCCGGATCGATCCGGCGGAAGACCTCCTCGACCAGGTCTCCATATACGGACTCCCAGGACGGTACGGCGAGGACCGGGTCGAAGCAGAGACGGACCGGCCAGCCATCGTCTATGGCCGAGCGGGCGGCTCCCAGTCTCTGGCGGAGCGGCGCCGTTCCATGTTCGTAGCGCACGGCGACCGGCTCGGGGGAAAGCGTCCACGCCAGGATGACGCGGTCAGTCGGAGGCAGGTCCCCGATGGCGCGGTACGCGGCGCTTTTGGTACGGATTTCGACGAGCAGGTCCGGTTCGGCGTGGGCGAACTCGATCCACGCGCGGCAATAGGGCACGACCGATTCGAAGGCAAGCAGGTCGGTGTCGTACGAGATGCACAGGTAAAAGGGCTGCGAAGGGCTCGACCTGCCGCGTATGCCCTCGCGCGTCGCTTCAAAGTAGTCCTCCAGGTTCACGAAGACCACGATATTCGCCGAAGGGTACATGCCTTGCAGGTAGCAGTAGTCGCAATTGTACACGCAGTTGAACATGAGCGTGTTGTAGTAGAAATCCTCGTGGCTGAAACGCTGGCTGTTTCCCGATCCTTCGTACAGGAACCGGTCCTTCTTCACGGCCAGGATCAGTTTCATGCTCTCCTTCTGCGCCTGGAACCGCTGCCGCGGGCGGGCAAAGACCGCCTTGTAGTCGTCGATCTCCACCACGCGGGCCTTCGCGAAACGATCCCGGATGCGCCGCGTGAGCGGGTATTCGTCCGCGCCGCGCTCGATGTAGAGGTGGGAGAAGTTACCCCACCGAGAGGACGCCGCGTAGTTGTTCAAATTGCGCATCGCCTTCCTGTTTCGTCTTCACGGAGACCCGGGTAAACCGCGTGAGGTCGGGCAAGTCCGACCCGGTGTGGAGCTTGTATGACCGCGCCAGGTCGGACAGCATCAGGTGACGGCTGGCCGTCAGCCGCAGCCGGTTTCGGAGGTCTTCCACGACCCGGGCGTCCGCTTCGGTCAACACGTCCTGTCCCCGGTCGGAGATCGTCCGGTAGGCTGTGATCGCCGTTTCGAAATCGTCCAGGGATCCCGCGATCAGCCCGCTGATCCAGTCCTTGTCGAAACGCCGCGTTTCCAGGTGGTCGGAAACGACCTTGACGCAGCCGATCCGGTGGGGCGGCAGGAAGGTTGCCGCCGCCTGGTAGAATCCGGCCGCTTCCATGTCGGCCAGGCCCGGCTCGACGGCGCCGGCATCCGTCCGGCCCAAGGGCCGGTCCACGGTGGTTACCGCAGATTCCGCAAGGGGCGTTTTTGCCAGCAGGTCGGGATAGAAGGAACGGCCGGTGCTTTGTTCCGCGATCTTGTTCACGAGGAACCGGTCACCGACTTTTACGGGACCCTCCCCCGCCTTCTGCGTATGGCCGGCGATGCCGAGGTTGAAGATGACCGCGTCCTCGACCCCTTCTACGCCGTTGACCAGGCAGGTGGTGGCGATGGCGGACTTCATGCGTCCCGTGCCCGTTACGGCAAGCCAGAGTTCGTCCCTCCGGAAAACGGGCAGGCCGAAGGATGCGTCCTGCTTCAGTCGGAACTGCTCGATCACGGGCCGCGCTTCCGCGTGCAGGGCGATGGCGAGGAGTACGGGCATGGCGGGTTTCCTCGGCGAGAAGGGCCGGGTCCTACCTGGGCTCGATGACGAGCCGGCCGTCTTCGACCTTCACGGCCTTCACCAGTTGCAGGAATCGTTCCATGGACGGCTCCTGGTACAGGGCCTCCACCAGGTTGTTTTTCCGGATTTCATTCATGAACTCCTCGGGAAGGTCCCTGCCGCCGACCTCCAGCCGGTCGATGGTGACCTCCAGCCGGTCGTCCTTCATCTCGACGGCAATTTCGCCCGTACCGTTGAGGTACCTGCCTTCGAACCGTTCGTTGAACATGCCGAGGGGCACGCTGATCTCGGCCTGCAGCTTGTCTTCCCGGATGTCCACGCGCGCCATTCCGTGAAACTCCTTGAGCAGTTCTTCATACTCGAGGAGGGTATTGATATCGTCCGCCGAGAGCGATAAGCTCCCGGTTTCTTCACCGCGCTCGAGGGAAATGATGAAATCCCTCAACCGTTCGACGACGGACAGCGTTTCTTCCCGGACCGTCTCCGCGCGTGCGAGATCGCGGGGCTCCGGGCTCGTATAGGTCTCGACCAGTTCATCACTCGCCTGGAGCATGAAATAGTACGTCGCGCCGGCAATTACGGCGAGCAGAATGATCACGGACAGGCACCCGCCCACCCAGTATCTGGCTTTCATGGC
>CAZZNP010000061.1:17510-21618 GCA_964655785.1 uncultured Gemmatimonadota bacterium | reverse complement strand
CATCCCGTTGATCGGCCTGCTCTCCTCCCGTACCGTCAGATGAGGATTCGACAAACCGCCGGCATCGAACAGGTAGGGTGAAAGAACCGCGTGCCGCGTTTCATTCGGGTCACCTTTGATATCCGGGTAGCTGAACAGCCTCTTTTCGGGTCGGACGGCTTCTCGCCGGTCGAGGCCGATGATCACGACGTGTACATGGGCTTTACCGCGAACATCGGATCCCCAGGCGAAGGTGCGGTGCGTAAAGGCGATTTCCAGTTTGCACCGTTCGAAGAGGATCGGCCAGAGCTGTGCCACCTGCTCGCCCTGCGTGATCGAATTGGTGGACACGAAGCCGATGCGGGCATTACTCGTTTGCAGGTAATCACCCGCTTTGATAAACCATGCGGTCACGTAGTCGAGTGTGCCGCCGGACCTACCGAGCGAGGCGATCCTTCTCACCTGTTCACGCTGTTCAGTTGTCTGGAATTTCGCTCCTACGAATGGCGGGTTTCCAAACACAAAAGAACATGCTTCGGCCGGCAACAACGTCGCCCAATCCATCTCCAGCGCATCACCCTGGACAATGTGGGGAGAAGTGCTCAGCGGGATGCGGGTATAGGTCTGACCGAACTCAAGACTCAGTCGATTGTTCATGATGTGATCCATCATCCATAGTGCCGTCTCGGCAATGCGCACAGAGAACTCACCTAACTCGATACCGTAGAACTGATCCACGTTGACGAGCGAAGCCCACTCCACGTCCAGCATTTCCTGTTCCGTGGCGCTGGTCGCCGTTCGGATCGCCCGGATCACTTCAATCTCGAGCAGGCGCAATTCGCGGTAGGCTATGATGAGGAAGTTGCCGCAGCCGCAGGCCGGGTCGAGAAATCGCAGTTCCCCCAGCTTTCTTTGAAATCTCTTGAGTTCATTGAGGCGCCGGCTGTCCTTGCGGGCCTTCAGCCTCTCGAACTCCGCGCGGAGATCGTCCATGAACAGCGGTTCGATTACTTTGAGGATGTTCTGCTCGGTGGTATAGTGCGCACCCGCGGCTCTACGCTCAATAGGGTCCATGACCGATTGGAACAAGGCCCCGAAGATCGCGGGCGAAATGTCCGACCAGTCGAAGTTGCAGGCCGCCAGCAACAGGCGCCGCATGGCCGCGTCGAAGGCGGGTATGCGCAACGCCCCGTCAAACAACGCGCCGTTGACGTAGGGGAATCGCGTAAGGTCTTCGTCCAGTGACAAGGTTCGGTCGCTCTCAGGGGTGTCGAGCACCTGGAAAAGTTGAGCCAGCAACGCGCCAAGGTCGGATCCGTCCTCTTTCGTGCGCGTCTCTACGAATTCGCTGAACTGATCACGTGTCTCGAAGATGCCGGTGTCATCGGCGAAGAGACAGAACACGGTTCTCACAAGAAATCTTTCGAGATCTTGTCCCCGGTAACCGACTGAATTAAGTGCATCGTGCAACTTTCCAATGAGTTCGGCCGCCGCGATGTTGACCGGATCCTGGTCCCGGAAGGTCTTACGTTGGACGCCCATGATGAAGCCAAAAGACTCCACGTGGGCTGGGAGGTCTTTGAGGTCGAATGAATCAGTCTGAGACTCGTCGAGATCACGTAACTCGAAATGCTGAAAGTCGCTAACCAGGATGTATCGGGGTTTTTCACGCTCAGAGAGGGCGTCGAAATAGCCGCCGGCTTGCTCGTAGGCGACTTCGAGGTCCCGCCCGGCGCTCTTCTGTTCGACGATCAACACGCCCGGCCAGAACAGGTCGATAAAGCCCTGGCTGTCGTTCAGCTTCGTTACATGCTCTTCGTAACGGGCTACGCTTCTCCGTCGAACACCGAAAACTTCGAAGAAGTCGTTATAGAAAGACTGAGCCTCACCCTTCTCGTAGGACGCATCGTGCCAATCTCTGGCGAAATCTGCGGCACGATTACGGACCTCGTTCCAAGAAAGACGCATCAGGATTCCCGGAGGCAAAAAGTGGTGTGAATTTAAGGCTGATGAATTTGTAAGTGAGGTATGTCCGGTAAAAGAAATTCGAAAAGGAGCGAAATGGCCTATGAAAATACTTAAATTGCGTTTATTATTCGTTATCGCTCGCCTGGACGAAGCGTCATTCTGAAAAAAACGTATGTGTGAAAATGAGGCTGTCTGTTATCAGCTTGTCAAGTTTTCTCGTATGTGAACTGTTATCGCATTGGTAATTCGCTGGCCTCGAATGACACTTGCCGTGGGATCACCATGCAACTGGCAGTAAATCAAGCGAAAAGCCAGGTCTCTCTTTAGAATTGGTACAGATACCATGAGCGAAACAATGCCAAATCATCCTTCTTCCGATAATCCGGGTTCGCAATGGATGATGAAGCAACTGGCGACCAGGGATGATTTCACGGCGCTTGAAAGGGACATGGCCGTGATAATAGAACAAACGACCCACCTGGCCACGAAAACGGACATGAAACACCTCTATGGCATATCATCCGTCATTGCCGTGGCGGCGGTCAGTATCGCAATTAAGTTGATCTTCTTCGGTGGAATTTAGTTGGGACTGGCGGGTGTGAGACCACAAGTCAATGATGCTGTGGGATTACACGTAAAAGTTGATCTTCTTCGTTAGAAGTCAGCCGGACTCGGCGGGCGTGTAATCAGGCAGGTGCGTAATCCGGCAGTTTTGTCGTAGGCCGCCTGCGGTAGCCAGCCTCTTCAGTACGCCTATCCCATCCTCTACCCCATCCTCAGGCCGCGGTCCTCGAGCGGCAGGCCGACCCGCACGTTTCCTTTGCGATGAGATTCCCGGATGGCAATGGCGATTTCAAGGGATTCGCGGCCGAACTCGCCGGGACAGGTCGTTTCTCTTCCCGCTTCGATGGAACGGCATACGCCCTCTATGGCATCGACCATGGAACTCCGGGGATGCCATGGACCTGGCAGGTGCGTCTGGGTCGGCGCACCCGTGTCGGGATGAGGCGTCCATAATTCGAACTGCGCGTGGGAATTCCGGGAGACGATGCGGCCCGTCTCGCCGATGAACTCGAGGGACCATGAGTAAGGCAGGGTCTCAGACCTGGAGTTTAAAATGGTCCGGATCCCGTTTTCATATACCACGATACCCGAACCGGAAATATCGCCATCGCTCATGGCCTGCTCGTCCGTGTCGATCAGGCCGACCACCCACTTTGCCGGTGCGCCGGCAAATAGCCTCAGCAGGGCCAGGGTGTGACTCTGGATGTTGGACAGCGTGGAGTGGCTGTGGCAGACCATGGTCTTCAGGGGACCGATGGCGCCTTCGGCGATGAGCCTTCTCGCCGTCGTATAGTAACTGTACCAGTTGAGATGGCATGCCATGGCGAGGATGACGCCGTGCCTGGCGCAGGCATCGATCATGAGATCCGCCTCGGCGAGCGTGCGGCACATGGGCTTTGTGGCGTAAATGGCTTTGACACCTGATTCGGCGAGACCCACCGTGATCTCCGCACGCGGTTCGGGCCGGGTGGTCAGGCAGACTACGTCGATCTTCTCCTTTTCAACCATCTCACGGTAATCGGTATACAGGGCGGAAACACCCCATCGACGCCTGAAATCTTCCAGTTTTGCAGGATCATCGTCCGCGGCGGCGAGGAGATCGATCCCCCGGGCTTCCATCATAGCGGGCGCGTGCGCCCAGGGCCACGGGTAATGGGGCTGACCGACGTGCTCGTCGTCGATGGTGCTGCCCATTCGCCCGCATCCCACCACGGCGCCGCGGTAGGTATGCCGTGGCGCCGTATCCTGCACGGCCTGGAAGGCTCCTGTGTTGGATCCGGTCATCGGGTACCCTATTTGGAGGACGTGCGCCGCGAGGTATGGCCATGTGGCGCGAGTTCGACTGGCTTACCGTGCGGCGTGTCGAAATACGCCCTTCGCCACGCGTCCTTGCGGTCCGACGCCTCCTCCGGCGACACGAGCCCGCGCTCCCTGCAGAGGCGTTCCAGGGCCCGGAGCCAGTGTCGGTAATACGTATCGCCCAGGTCGGGGTCGTCCTCCCGCTGCGCCGCACGTATCTCTTCGCTCAGCGTGGCTGCCCACTCGCCCCAGGTGAAGTAACCCTCACCGGAGAGCCGCACCGCGAGCGCGAACGCCG
>CAZZNP010000061.1:0-17410 GCA_964655785.1 uncultured Gemmatimonadota bacterium | reverse complement strand
GCCCAGATCGTGTACCCCGCTCATGCTTTGCCGCCTTCCGCTGCCGGCTGCCGCGACTCCTCGACGTCAATCATGCTCCGCGGTCCTCCGCTGCCGGCTGCCGCGCCTCCTCGACCCCGATCATGGCGTTGCGCGTTACGAGTTCCATGAGTTTCTCCTCGCTCCATCCCTCCGTGCCCTCGGGACGCTGAGGCAGCACGAGGTAGCGCATCTCGGAGGTGGAATCCCACACTCTCACCTCTTTCCGCTCGGCAACTTCCGTACCGAACTGTCTCATCACGCCGCGCGGATCGACGACGGCCTGCGCCCGGTATGACGCGGACTTGTACCAGACGGGCGGCAGGCCGAGGAGCGGCCAGGGGTAGCAGGAGCAGAGCGTGCAGACGACGAGGTTGTGTACGTCGTCCGTGTTCTCCACGACACGCATCTGCTCGCCCTGCGATCCCACGTAGCCCATCGACGCGATGGCGGCATTCGGATCGTCGAGCAGCCAGCACTTGAATGATTCATCCGCCCATGCGCGCGCCACGACGCGCTTCCCGTTCGCCGGTCCGATCTTGTCCTGGTACAGATCGATGAGCGTGTCCAGCGCTTCAGGATCCACGAGACCTTTTTCCACGAGCAGCGATTCGAGCGCTTTTACGCGCAACTCGATATCCGGGGGCGGCTCCGTGTGGTGTCGGTCGTGCCGGTGGTCACTGTGATCATCGTGTTGATGGTCGTCGGCCTGGCCGTGGTGATTATCGTGAAGAGGATCGTCCGTCTGGTCACTGTGATCATCGTGGCGATGGTCGTCAGTCATGGCGTACTTCTCCGCACAGGAAATACCGGTATCCACGTTCGATCTGGTTGTTCTTGGAGTATTGAATAGCGCTATTTGGAGAAAGACATTCCTGCGCCAAGTCTGATACCGTTTAATTTGATAGAACGGCCCGAATGCTCATCATTGCCCTTCATGCGATGGTATTTCATATCCAGGCGAGCTCCCAGGAGTCCAAAATCGCCGGCCGAAAACCACCCGTTCAGCCCTCCGCCCAGATATCCGCTGCAGCTTGTACATCCTGCCGCAGCGCCGCGGACATTGCACTCTGGTACAGGTGATCAATCCTGGCAAAAACCGATTTTCATCCGCCGTCCTGCCCGATCAGCAGTTCGAGCGGCTGCTCGAGGACTTCCCTGAGGTGAGCAAGGAACCGGCCGGCGACCGCGCCGTCGATGAGGCGGTGGTCGGAGGAAAGGGTGACCGACATCATGGCCTTGATCTCGATCTTGCCGTCCACCGCGACGGGGGTGTCCTTTACCCGCCCGACCGCGAGGATGGCCGCTTCCGGCGGGTTGATGATGGCGGTGAACTGGTCCACGCCGAACATGCCGAGATTGGAGATGGTAAAGGTGCCGTGGCCGTAGTCTTCGGGGCCCAGACCCTGTCCCCGTGCCTTCTCACCCAGCGCACCGGTGAGCGCGGCGATCTCGAAGACCGATTTCTGATCGGCGCCCGGCACCACGGGGACGACCAGTCCGTCATCGAGGGCGACGGCGAAGCCCACGTTCACGTCGGCGTACTCCACGATCTCGTTTCCTTCAAGGGACGCGTTGACGGCGGGAAAGGACCGCAAAGTGATGCCGGCGGCCTTGATGATCAAGTCGTTGACGGATACCCGGGCCAGCCCGCGCTTCTCTCCGTATGCGATCAGCTGTTCCCGAACTCCCGTGAGCCGCGTCATGTCCACGTCCATAGTGAGGTAGAAGTGGGGTATCGTCGACGCGCTTTCGGTCAGTCGCGTCGCGGCTACCTTGCGCAGGCCGCTCAAGGGGGCGCGGCGCTGGACGCGTTTCGAACCGGCACCTGAAGCGGCCGCGACGGGGGCCGGTGCGGGCGCTGCGTGGGCTGGCGCGGCCGGTGCGGGCGCAGCAGCAGATGCCGCGGCGGTATGGGCGGCGAAGGCCTCCACGTCTGAAAATACGATACGTCCGCCGGGTCCTGTCCCCACGACACTTGCGATGTCGACGCCGAGGTCGCGGGCGTGGCGCCGCGCCTTCGGGGAGATCTTCACGCGGCCGGCTGGGGCGGCTTCGCTATGCGCTGGGACCAGGGTGGGCGTGCCTTGTCCGTTCTGTCCGGGAACCGCCGCGGCCCCGACCGTTTCTCCGGACCTCTCGGCGTCGTCTGCCGTCGCGGCAACCGGGCTGCCGTCCGCGCCAGCGTCGCCATCATCGGCGTCGGCGATAGTCTCACCCGCTTCTCCTATATAACCGATGATCTGCTGAATGGGCACTTCGTCCCCCGGTCCGTGCAGTATCCTGATCAGCGTACCGGAAGCCTTTGCCTCCACCTCCATGACGCTCTTGTCCGTTTCGACGTTGAAGAGCACCTCGCCTTCCGTGACGGAATCGCCTTCCTTTTTCATCCACTCGACGATGATTCCTGATTCCATGGTCATACCGAGTACGGGCATGATGACTTCAGTGGCCATGACGGGCTCCCAAGGTCCTTTGAAACGTCCGTTACAGGTCGAAGTTTATCGTGCTAAATCTCTAATATCTATATGACTTACAACGTAGATGCAATCCCGTAGAGCATACACTTCCAGTTGGTCGGCGTCAAGCATTTTTTGATTGACTTGGATCGGAGGAAAGAGATAGATTCACCCCGGTTCTGCATTCGAAAAATACGGAGCGGAAACCGTCCCGAGGTACGGCTTCTCCTTCCGGAACGAATGTAAGGACAGGTTCTTGGAACGTCCGGGTTTCGAGGAACTGTTCGGCTGTTGTTCACCTACCTGCGTGGAGGATACAAGCCACATGGATATCAAAGTCGATCGATACACGAAAGTGGTGTTGACGCTGATCGCCGTCGGTCTGCTTGCGAATGTATTCAAGGATGAACTGTCCATCATGTCCACTCCGTTGAATCCCCAGCCGGCCATGGCCGAGAACATCGTCATGGGATCCACGATAGCGAATATGGGACAGCGATTCATCACGGTAAGCCCCGACGGGAAGACCGTATATACCTGGTTCCGTGAAGAGGACCGGCAATGGTACGATCGCGACAAAGTGTATTTCATAGACGCAACGCACGCGGACGACTGATGAGCGCCGCGCGTGTTCAGGCTACGCCGGTCCGATGATCACGGGTCTCGTACTCGCCGCCGGCCGGTCCGAACGCATGGGGTCTCCGAAGCAGCTGTTGCCGTTCGGAAGCATTACGTTGATCGAACAGGTGGTCCGGACACTGACGCGGTCGCGCCTGGGGAAAGATGTCGTCGTGGTGCTCGGCCATCGAGCCATGGACATCGTGAAGCGCGTTTCCGGGTTGCCGGTCCGTCTCGCGTACAATCCGGACCCGCAGGGCGACATGGTTTCCTCGATCCAATGCGGTCTGGCGTACATCGAGCCCGACCAGGCGTTCCTGATTGCCCTCGGCGACCAGCCCCTGGTCACGACGGAAATCGTGAACCGGTTGATTGCCGAATATGAGCGACAGCCCGAAGGCATGGTACTCCCGGTGCATGACGGTAAACGGGGACATCCCATGATCCTGTCGCCCGTGTACCGGGAGGAAATCCTGTTCGAATCGATGCCGGACGGATTGAAGACGCTGCGTGACCGGCACGCCGGCAGCGTCCGCACGGTACCTGTGGACACGGACGCGGTCCTGATCGACCTGGACTACCGGAGTGACTACGAAAAGGCACTGCGAAGATGGAAAGAGGAAGCTGGATCTGGTGAAAAGTAACGTACTCGTCACGCGGCGCATTCCCGACGAATCCATCCGGATGCTGGAAGCCGCCTGCGGCGTGGTGGACGTCAACCCCCACGACCGGGCGTTGTCCCGCGGGGAATTCCTCGAGGCGGTTCAGGGCCGCGACGGCCTGCTCTGCCTGCTGACCGAAGACATCGACGATGAGGTCCTGGACATCTCCCCGGACCTGAAAGGCGTGGCCATCTACGCGGTCGGTTACAACAACATCGACGTGGACGCCTGCACCCGGCGCGGCATACCGGTGACCAACACGCCGGACGTACTGACCGACACCACCGCCGACATCGCCTGGGCCCTCATGTTCGCCACGGCGCGGCGGGTGGCGGAAGGCGACCGGTTCGTGCGAGCGGGCCTTTTCGAGGGATGGGGTCCCTTGCTGATGCTGGGCAGCGACGTCACCGGCGCGACGCTGGGCATCGTGGGCGCCGGACGTATCGGTACGGCCACGGCCAGGCGGGCCGCGGGATTCTCCATGCCGATCGTATATACCAGCCGGAGCCGCAACGAGGCCATCGAGCGTCTGGGTGCGCGTTACCTGCCGCTGGACGACCTGCTCGGTGAATCGGATTTCGTGTCGCTGCACGTGCCGCTGACGCCCGAGACCACCCACCTGATCGGCTCGCGCGAACTGGACATGATGAAACCCACGGCATACCTTATCAATACCACCCGCGGACCCGTGGTAGACGAAAAGGCCCTGGTACAGGCCCTTCGCAATGGGGTCATCGCCGGCGCGGGGCTCGACGTGTTCGAGCGTGAGCCGGAACTGGAACCGGGCCTGGCGGACCTGGAGAACGTGGTCATCCTGCCTCACGTCGGCAGCGGGACAGTCGCCACGCGCATCAGGATGGGTAACACGGCCGCGGCGAACCTGATCGCCATGGTCAACGGGGTGGATCCGCCGAATTGCGTGAATCCGGAATGGAAAGCCCATCGCAAGTGAGTCAAGTGAGTCATACGACCGCGTGTGTCATGCGCCGGCGCGCGTCATACGCAAGCATTTGAATCGTCAAACCCGACCGGTACGACCGGCACGACCGGCACGACCGGCACGACCGGTACGACCGGCAGACACCACCGTAATAACCAGATACAGGAGCGAGTAATGAAACTTGTGACATTTGGAGAAAGTGGACAGGAACGGATTGGCGCGGTTGTGGGCGATGAGATCGTCGATCTTCAGGCGGCCGACGCGTCCCTTCCCAGCACTGTTCTGGGTATTTTAGAAGCGGATGCCCTCGGGGCGGTCTCCCGTGCGGTGGAAAGCGGTGCGGGCACGCGGACGCCCCTGGATGGCGCGCGGCTGGCTTCGCCCATACCCCGGCCGCCCAAGATCGTCTGCGTCGGACTCAACTACCTCGATCACGCGACGGAGCAGAACACGCCGTTGCCCGAACACCCGCTGCTGTTCTCCAAGGCCACCTCGTCCGTGGTCGGTCCTTACGACGACGTGGTGCTTCCGGCCGAAAGCGAGCAGGTGGACTACGAAGTGGAACTCGCCGTGGTCATCGGGAAGTCCGCGACGGCCGTCTCCGAGGCGGACGCCTACGATTACGTCGCCGGGTACACCGTGGCTAACGACGTCAGCGCCCGCGACATTCAGTTCAGGCAGCAGCAATGGCACCAGGGCAAGAGCTATGACACGTTCTGTCCCATGGGGCCGTGGCTGGTTACGAAGGACGAGATCCCCGATCCGAACGCGCTCGCCGTCAAACTGACGCTGAACGGAACGGTCCTGCAGGACAGCAACACGGACAACCTTATCTTCAACGTGCCCACGCTGGTGTCGCGTATCTCAAGCGCCATGACCCTGGTGCCGGGTGACGTGATCTCGACCGGAACGCCCGCGGGGGTGGGCGTGTTCCGCGATCCGAAGATCCTGCTCAAGGCCGGCGACTACATGGAAACCTGGGTGGAAGGCATCGGCACGTTGAAGAACCACGTGCGGTAAAGGATAAACTATGGAGAAGCTGAACAGGGAACAGGTGCTGGCCCGGGCGGCGGAAACGGGCGACCTCACAGGGGTGGATCTGGGCGGTCTCGATCTGTCGGAGGCCATCCTGCCCCGTGTCGATTTCAGGGACGCCAATCTGGAAGGGACGAATTTCGCAAACGCCGACCTGACCGAGGCGGAGTTTCGCGACGCGAAGATGACCGGCGCGGATTTTACAGGCGCGAAGCTGGAAAGGGCGGTGCTGATCGGCTCGCACATCGTGGGCGCCCGGTTCGACGGCGCACACATGGTCGGCGCGTTTCTCAACGGCACGGCCGCGTCGGGCGCCAGTTTCCGGGAGGCGGACCTGCGGGCGGCCCGCATCGGCGTGCCGAAGTTCCAGTCCGACGATCCCTTCGCCACGGCCACCAGCTTCGAAGGCGCGGACATGACCTGGTGTCTCTTCGGCGATGCGGACTTGACGGGGGTGGACCTGAGAAAAGCCGACCTTTCCCACGCCCACATGTACGAGACCGAGATGCGCAGCGCCCTGCTCGACGGCGCGGTCCTGACCGGCGTCCGGCTGAAGCGGCAACCCGAGTAGCTCACTCCTCCAGGCGGCGCAGATATTCGTGAAGTGAGCGCACCATCTGGACCAGACGCGGGCCGCTCACTCGACCAGATACGTGCCGGTCACTCCACCAGGCGGCGCAGATATTCGCAGTACTGGTTGTCGTCTACGTAATTTCCGATCTCGAGCACCTGGTCCCGGTCTATGTACCCCTTCCGGTAGGCGGTTTCTTCCACGCATCCTATCTTCAGCCCCTGCCGGTGCTCGATGGCCTGGACGAAGTTGCTCGCCTCCAGCAGGCTTTCCGGCGTACCGGTATCCATCCAGACGACTCCTTCGTCGAACCGCTCCACCTTCAGCATGCCCTGCTGGAGATAGATGTTGTTCACATCGGTGATCTCGAGTTCTCCGCGGTCCGACGGGCGAAGCGTCTTCGCGATGGCAACGACTTCGTTGTCGTAGAAGTAGAGTCCCGTGACGGCGTAATTGGACCGGGGTTGGCGGGGCTTTTCCTCGATGCCGAGCACGCGCTCGTGCTCATCGAATTCAACGACGCCGTAGCGGCCGGGATCCTTGACGTAGCAGGCAAAGACCAGTCCCCCGCTTTCGTGTCCCGCGGCCCTTTCAAGCATCGCGGACAGGTTGCTTCCGTAGAAGAAGTTGTCCCCGAAAATCAAGGCGCAGGGATCGTTCCCGATGAACGACTCGCCGATCAGAAATGACTGTGCCACACCCTCGGGCGCGGGCTGCACGGCGTAATCGAAGCGCATCCCGAGCGCGCTTCCGTCGCCGAAAAGCCTGCGGTACAGGTCGATGTGCTCGGGGGAAGAAATGATCAGGATTTCCCTGATGTTCGCCATCATGAGGACCGAGAGCGGATAGTAGATCATCGGCTTGTCGAAGATGGGGATGATCTGCTTCGATATGGCCTGGGTCTGCGGGTAAAGCCGCAACCCGTGGCCGCCCGCGAGTATGATGCCCTTCATCTGTGGTCTCCGGATACGTCGCGGTTTCAGCACTCGTTGCGTAGTTGTAAGTTAGGGATACAACTATATGTATCCAAATGTACCTTCTTCTGGGACTGTTGTGTTATCGCACATTAGATTGAGTAAATCCACGTTAAGCTCATATGTTCAGGAAACACAAACATATTCTCCGTTTAGGGCCGTTTCTCCCTCTGACCCCCTAACACATCGTATTGGCAATTTGTGTAGACAGTGAGAAACTACAAACATATTCTCCGTTTATCGATAGCACAAGGGATGCATGGATTGTTAAAGGGATCCTACAAAGTTGTAATTCGACACGAGAGATATCCGGATGATCGCGCCGGTGCAGTTTTAGGCTGTATTAACTATCTAACGTGACTGTCCGCGCTCAATGAGAATCCTTGATGAAGCTTCCTAGCGATACACGGCTCATTCCATTGAAGTATGAAGGACGATGTCTGGCCTGTTTGAAGCCAATCAAAGCCGGCCAAAAAGCACACTGGTCGCCTTCTTCGAAAAAGGTCTGGTGTGAGGAATGTGCTATCGCTGATAGTAATTTCCGAGTTCCTTCCCGACGAGTTCCATCCAAAAATGAAACTGGTGATTCCAGGTATGTTGGTAATACCAGAAGCTTTGACGGCTCCCGACGGTCCAAGACTGTTCCTGTCGATAGCCAACAAACCCAGTGGAGGCAACTGTGTCAATATGCGCAACGATGTATCGAGGCAGAGGCTGCAAAATCACTGGTACCCTATGTAAAGGGAAACTCACAATGGTTCGTGCACCATGGACAAGAGGAGCTTGTGGTGGGGCATATCGACTCTGTGCCTGCACCTGAATCACTAGGAGTATCCCTGTCTAACTCCAATCGGCGAGATGGACAAAAAATCATATACGGCTGGCCTACGGTCGTCGTAATCGACAGGGATCATTCTTCTAAGGTCGCACCTCTATTTGTTGTCCATATCGAACCTCAACGAGACAAAAAAGAAAAGTGGGAACTCCATGCAACTGTCGAACCTGAATACAATTTAGCTATCACGGCGAGCAACATATTTGATCCTTCGATCGCGGAAGACATTAACGAGCTGTTAAATGATGGCCTACCGTTTGGAGATGCTGGTGCCTTTATCTCTGTAGCTATTCAGACATCTCGTTTGCTTGGATTGAACATCATTTCAAATCTCGATCCGACATCGCTTGATCCAGTGGTGAGTCGTAGACAGGGTGTTTACAACACTGCTGTTTCGGTTTTAGTCGAGACGTCCAGCGAATACCAGGCTACCTTACGTGAGGAACTTCGGCAACTGCAAACTCGTAAAGACTGGACAACAACGGCCGCGGCCCATCTCATTTCAAGCCAGTCCGTTTCTAACCTACAGAACAGAGCACCATCTGGACCGCTAGCAGCTCCACTTGACTGTAATCAATCGCAAGAGGAAACCCTGGAGTTACTCCGCAGAAAGCCTCTGACGGTCGTGACCGGTCCCCCAGGGACGGGCAAAACACAACTTGTAGTGAATGCCGTTACAAACGCTTGGCTGGACAACGAAAACGTTTTAGTGACCTCGACCAACAATGCTGCTGTTGATGTCGCAGTTGATCGAGCCGAAAGAGACGTCTTTAGTGGTCTCTTGGTACGCACTGGAAACCGGGAAACACGTGAGCAGATACCAGACCGTATCGCAGTTGCGTCGTCACAAGCAGCCTCGCACCGTAGTAACCAATCTACGGTGCGAGCTGAACTGAAACGCGTAGTTGATCAGCGTGCAAAGTTGCTGGCTCAACTGACCCGTCTCGACGTAGTAAACGAGGAACTGCTGCGCGTTGCGGAAGAAAAGGAAGAACTTGAACAAGCCTTTACAGACGCCACAAGGTCAATCTGGGGCCGTGCGGATTCGCCGGAACTTTCTATCAGTTCAAATAAGATTGAGCGACGTGCAGGACGATTGATGCGCGCCTGGTTGTTCCGACGTTTCCGAATACGACGACTATTCCGGCGCGTGGGTTGTAGCGAAACAACATCACTGGAAATCCTTATCCGTTGGGCTGGAATAGATCAGCGTATGACATGGTTGGCCAACCAGATGAACGATGTCCAGGTTGAACGTAAACAACTGGAAGATGTCGTAGGCGATCCGGCAGCGAGTATTTGTGACGCAGACGGTAAATGGAACGCGGCAAGCCTTTGTGCAATCCAGGCGGAGGCCGCAGCACGAATCCGTTCGGGGGCTGGTAGTTTGGCGGCGTTCGGAACTATACCAGCTAACGTTGATCGATTCAGAAAGGCCATTGCGAATTCGTTTTCCTATTTGCGAGGATGGGCGTGCACGGCACTCTCAGCCCATACCAACTTTAAACTGGAATCCGGCCTGTTCGACCTTGTGATCGTCGACGAAGCCAGTCAGTGCAGTCTCGCTGCCGTACTACCTCTGGCATATCGCGCAAAACGATTAGCACTGGTGGGAGACCCGAACCAACTTAGTCCGATCATTTCCCTGGGTGATGGTCTTCTTCAGGAAATCGCAACACAGTCGGGGTTCGACAACAGTGAACTCCGCGAGCGTGGCGTCCACCACAAAGACGGCTCGGCCTATCATGCTTTCGAATATGTTGCAAAGCCTTCTAAGCCAGTTCTACTCAATGAACATTACCGGTGCCATCCACACATCGCCCGATGGTTCAATACCGCGTTTTATAACGATGAGCTTTCAGTACTTACAGACGTCTCTGATTCGGATGGGAGGTATCGCGCGATCTCCTGGAAAGACGTCAAGGGCGTGGCGGAGCGACCCAGGGAGGGGAGCTGGAAAAACCATGCCGAGGCGGAACAGACCGTTGATTCTCTCCTCGACGTATTGTGTGCCGGTTACAAGAGCGTCGGCGTGGTTACGCCTTTCGCGGCACAAGCACAACTGATTTCCCAAATTGCTCATAAACGTTTAAGTCGCGACAAATTGGATGAATTACGTTTTGTAAGTGGAACGGCACACCGCTTGCAGGGAGACGAGCGCGAGGCAGTTATTTTGTCTTCCGTGCTATCTCCCGAAATGTCCAAAGCCGGTTTCCGTTGGGTCGAAAAAGAGAGGAATCTACTTAATGTCGCGGTTAGCCGAGCCAAGAGGGCGTTAATCGTTATAGGTCACCCAGATATCAGTGAAATGGGAAGCCCCACTCTTTCCTCTCTACGTGAATACCTAAGGGAGACAGTCGCGACAGCGGAGAGAAACGTCGAGTTCATCGGCGATTTTCGCACAGACAGCAGGCCGGAAGCGCTATTACTAGCAGCCATGCAGCTTCAGGGTCTCTCGCCTTATGCAAAGCTTAACGTGGAAGGATATGAGTTGGACTTCGCACTCTTGGAGGATGGAATTAAGCTCAATATCGAGGTTGACGGTGATCAACATCTGGATGATCGGGGGCGGCAGCGTAGGCAAGATGTAACTCGTGATCGAGTTCTGGCTAATCTTGGCTGGAAAGTCGTGCGGATACCTGCATGGAGATGTTACGAGGAAATAGATTCAGTAATTAATGAAATCAGATCTGAGCGTGACTTGCCGGTTTAGAAGTCCTCCTCGCGTTCGCAGGAAGGTAATGAGGTTTAAATGGTTGGCGAAACTGTCGAGATGAACTTCACACCTTCACACGGACAGCACCAGATCCAAGTCGTGCTTTACATGGTCACCCGGTTGCCGCCTGTCTTGGGTACGTCGCGTAGCGTCCATGGACGGGTGCGACAAATGGCCGTCTGCAAACCGGTCAGGGACAACCCCGGGCGTCCTGCCGGGGCGGGCGCGGCCTGTCACCCTACTTCTTCTCCGTAAGGCGGCCGGACAGATACTTGTGGATGACGCTGGACAGCAGCGTCTGATAGGGTATTCCCTCTTCTCTGGCCCGCGTGTGCGCGAGATTGAAGTCTCGCTCGGTCACCCGGAGATTCACCCGCTTGGTTTTATTGAACGTATTGCGAGCCGCCTGACGGGCTGCCTCAATCTCTCGTTCGGCATCGGGGGCGGTGCGCAACTCGTCCCGTTCGAATCGATCTAGCACATCGCGTTCTTCAGCGCTTAATTCGTCGTTCACGAAGTCCGCCTCCTCTTGTAGTCTCTCGTCGCCTTACGGCTCGGAATGATCGTCTTCAGAATGCGAGTGCCGTTGGCCTGCGTCACGAAAGGCACGAGGTGGATATATTCGTCAATCTCCACGGCGTAGATCAACTGCCCAGGATATTTTTCCTGGTTCGGGTGTTCGAGCACGTCCACCAGACCGCCTTGTTCTATAGCAACGACAACGCGCTCGAACGAGATTCCACGCTGTTCAATGAGCCGCCGGTTCTTTTCGGTGCTCCAGTCGAAGCCGATGTCCATACGTCAATTATAGTACAATGTGTGCATATTGTCAACACTTCACCCACCTGTGGCTTTTAAAGCTAAAGTTTACCGGCCCTTGAGACCGCGGGGGACCTTCGGCTCGTCTGAACCCACTCCAGGTCGAAACGGGCCAGCGTAATCGTCTCGTAGGCATGGTCATCCCCCCGCTCGTACAGGCATGCGACGGTCCCGTCCGGCAGCACGGCCAGGGACGAATAGGCGGCCGGACCGGGATGCAGCGCCTTGTCGTGGGGCCAGGATCCTCCGGCGTCTTCTGAAAGCCGCACGGTCAGGTTGCACCGCTCGTCCCGGCTGGCCGGATTCGAGAACAGCAGCCGGTCGCCCGAACCGGGATACCGGACGAGGGCGGCCTGGCAGATCGGTTCGATCAATGTCTCGTCGTGACGCTGATCCCGCCAGGTCATCCCGCCGTCGCCGCTGACGGTGATTTGCCGGGTGCGCTGCGCCCGGTCGTAGTTGCGCGTGTTGAGCAGCACGTCGCCGTTTTCCAGTTCGGCGACGCAGCATTCGTTGACCTGGTCCCGCGAAGTCGTGCCGCCCAGCCGCCATGATTCCCCGTGGTCGTCGCTGTAAATAACATGGGAAAAGTAGCGTTTCGTGCCGGCCTCGATATGGTCGCAGGGGACCAGCAGCCGGCCCGAAGACAGCTGGATGCCGTTGCCCGGCCCGGTGGCGTACCAGGTCCAGTCCGCCTGCTTCGCCGTAGCGGTAATCTCTCGCGGCTCCCGCCACGTGAGGCCGTCGTCCACGCTCGCCGTCACCCACACGGTCCGTGATCCCCGGCTCGTCCCGTCGATGATCTGGGATTCGCGGTCGATACCCAGGTTGTGGGTCATCAGCAGCCACACGGTCCCGGTCTCGCCGTCGACCACGGCACAGGGATTGCCGCAGGTGTTTCCGGCGTCGCTCCACACCACTTCCTGGTCCGACCAGGTGCGCCCGCCGTCTTCGCTGCGCTTCACCAGCATGTCGATATCGCCGGTGTCGCTCCGGCTGTCCCTTCGGCCTTCGCAGAAGGCGAGGACCGTCCCTCGTGTCGTCACGATGATCGCGGGAATGCGGTAGGTATCGTAACCATCCGTGCCGCTGGTCCAGAGGACGGTTTGATCACAGGTACTGTTCATATGAGATTCCAAATCTGCCTGAAGATGACCCGGCTCCGCCGCGCCTGGGGAACCCGGAGTGTGATCTGAAGGAGGTTTTTCAGTCGACCCACCACCATATTGCACCATATCGTCAGTTGAATATGACGTGCCCCGTAATACCCGTCAATCCATCAATGATGACCCACATACCGGCACTGACGAACTCGCCGAGGATCAGGCCCAGGAAGAAGGGCAGCATCTTGCGGTAGATTTCGATCCCGCCGTACTTGAGGATGAGTCCCTTGATCATCCAGGCCAGGAATATGGAGAACCACGCGGTGAGGAGCGGGGCGGAGGCGCCCACGGGAAAACCGATGAAATGGAGGGGCCACCAGATGAACTTCTGGCGCAGGAACATCAGCGCCCACATGATGGCCGCGCCCAGACCGAAGAAGAACCACCGCCCGGCGGGCTCGGAGGTGGCGGTGATGGTGGTCGCGTAGTAGCTGAACCGGTTCTGCTGGAGTTCCCCGAAGAAGTGCCAGTTGAGGTTGATGCCTCCGTATTCGTAGGCCAGGTACATGACGGTGTAGATCGAGCTGGCCAGGCTGCAGATAATGGCCAGGCCGATGGCCGCGGTGAGCCAGCGCTGGTTCCGCAGTCGCGCGGTGTCGGCCAGCTTCAGGCCGTTGGCCATGGAAGGCATGATGAGCGTGCGCGTATAAGTGAACCAGAATTTCGTCAATCCGATGGCGACCAGGTTGCGCGCGCCGAGGATGGGGCCGGTGAATCCGTGGATCATGAACTCCTGGGGATTGAAGGTCTCCGCGAAGATCACGCCGCCTTCCGCCACGATCCGCGCGAAACCGACGTAGACTGCCAGTACCAGGATCAGCAGTATGATGGCCAGCCAGACGGAAAGACCGATCGCCCATAGCCATCCGAGCAGGAACAGGACGCCCAGCGCGCCGCCGAATAAGGCGAACCGGTAGGAAAGGCATTCGTTGGCATCGTCCGGTTCGACGCCTCCGCGGAGCGCCTTGCCCAGGATCTCGCGGATATGCGCCCGGGCCAGCCAGAGACTGAACAGGGCGAGGACCAGCAGGGCGCCGAACATCTGGTATTCGCCCGGCAGCGTGGTACTGCCCGCCAGGTCGACTCCGAAGCTCGCGTTCGCCAGGTTCTGAAGCCGGCCGATGAGGAAGAAGAGCCACAGGCTGAAGGAGATCTCGAGACTGAGGAGATAGGCGAATCCCACCAGCGGAAAGGACAGGTTGATGGGCAGGACCAGTTGGTTGTTGAAGAGTCCGATGGTCTCTTGGAAGTAGATGGTGGGGAAAAAGTAGATATAGTTGTGCACGGCGTTCCACGCGTTGATCAGGAAGGGTATGGCGAAACCCGCCCACATCATCCGGTTCCGGAAGAACGGCGCCAGCCGGGAACGGGAGCCGTCCGCGCCCGGATCGATCATTTCCGCCGGCAGCTTGACCAGGGGGAAGACCAGACGTTCCCGTTCCACCCACTGCTTGCGCAGGATGACGGTGATGCAGAACACGACGAAGTAAAGCACCAGGACGAAACTGAGCCAGGCGGCGAGTGGTACGGCCCAGTCGCCCCAGGGGATGTCTCCGCCCCGGGGCAGGCCTTCGAAGAACGATCGGACGGTTTCGGAATCCCGGGGCATCAGCCAGGGTTCGATGTGGGGCGTCACGTGCTCGATCCACCGGTTTTCCGGGGTGGCGAAGTACATGGACGCCATGGCCGGGAGCAGGATCTCGGTCAGCCCGTATGACGGGATGGCCGACGCGATGAGCGACATGATGTAGACGACGGCGAGCTCGCCCTGCGTGAGCGCGTGGGCAGGGGACCAGGTCCGCAGCAGCGTGTTCACGATCCCGACGAGGACGGCGAAGAGAAAGACCACGCCGATGGGGGTGAAGTTGCTGCCCAGGTACGATCCCTGGATGATCATGTTGGAGTAAGGGTCGGCGATCCCCAGGATCAGCGAGCAGGCCATGCCGACGACCACGGCGCGGGGCGTGACCATCTCCCTCGGCATAGATTCGTGAATTTTTTGCCGGGCTGTATCTGGACCGGAGACCGACATAGAGGAGCCTTTCAGGCCTGCGCGTAAGATCTCGCGCATATGGCGCGCGCATGCTCACCATAATCCAGAATCCAGGCGCGCGTCTGTCCTGCGCGTATGATCATCACGATCACGCAAGTCGGTCATCGGGGACGACCGGTGAAAAAAAGGGTATAGCGTCAGGAAAGGCGATGTCAAGGTGAATGTCCGTGTCCGCGGGCGAAGTTCCGCGGAAGATAGACTTGACGTTGACCCTCTTCGCACATACGGTTGTAGGCTATGATATTGACCAGTACTCAGAATCCCCGCGTCAAGGCGATCCGTGCCCTGTCGCAACGCAAGAAGCGGCACGAGACCGGACTGTTCTTCGCGGAGGGCATCCGGCTCGTGGGCGAGGCAGTACAGACCGGGGCGGACATCGAAACGCTCGTCGTCGCGCCAGAACGCCTTCGCAGCGAATTCGGGTGGGATACGGTGCGCCGCGCGGAGCAGGCCGGTATCGACGTCCTGAACGTCAGTGCCTCCGTGTTCCAGACGCTTTCGATGAAGGATGGTCCACAGGGGATCGCGGCCGTCGTCCGGCAGCGATGGAACGCATTGGACGAAGTGGGCGCGGTCGACTCGACCCCGGACAAGACGCTCGGCTGGGTGGTCCTCGAGGACGTGGGCAACCCGGGCAACCTGGGATCGATCCTGCGCACGTGCGAGGCGGTTGGCGCGACCGGCGTCATCCTGCTGGGCGATACGGCGGACCCTTACGATCCCGCGTCGGTGCGGGGCAGCATGGGGTCCATTTTCACGCAGCAAGTCATCCGCACCTCGCTCGAATCCCTCATCCACTGGCAGAACAAGACGGATATCCCGATGATCGGCACGTCGGACACCGCGACGGTCGATTTCCGGGATGCCTCCTATGCCCCGCCCATCCTCCTGTGCCTGGGCAGCGAACAACACGGCCTGTCAGAAGCGCATCTCGCCGCCTGCGACCAGGTCGTACGCATACCCATGGTCGGCCGGGCCGATTCCCTGAACCTGGCCGTGGCCGCCGGCGTGCTGCTGTACGATGTGTTCAATTGGGCGCGTGGGGCGGATTGATCGATTGTGTCCGTCCGACTTTTCCTTGTCAGAGATGCGCCGACCGGGCTATAATACCGGTCTGACTTGAACTTTTCCTTCACGTTCATTTTAAATTAAGAGGTCAACCCATGCCAGTCACCCGCCGTGCCTTCCTGGAAACCTCCGCCCTAGCGCTAACCGGCCTCGCCGCGTCCGCGAAGGCCCACGCCGCCCCGCTTCCCAGCAATCATGGCGCGCCCGCGCCGCCGACGGTAGTTGCGTCCCGAAACGGAATCCGCGGCGTCAAAAAGGCCTACGAGATGATGACGCAGGACCAGGCCGATCCCCTCGACGCGGTCATTGCCGGCGTGAACATCCAGGAACTGGACCCCAATGACCAGTCTGTGGGTCTGGGCGGCCGCCCCAACGCGGACGGCGTCGTTACTCTGGACGCATCCGTCATGCACGGCCCCACCCGGCGGGCGGGTTCCGTCGCCGCACTCGAGAACATCGCCTCGGCGTCGCTGGTGGCAAAGGCGATCATGGATTACACCGATCACATCATGCTGGTCGGCAAAGGCGCGAAGCGTTTCGCCCTCGGCATGGGGTTCAAGGAACAGAACCTGCTGTCCGAGGAAAGCAGGCAGGACTGGCTTCGGTGGCGGTCCCAGCTCAGTCCGGACGACGACTGGCTCGACCACGAGGACGACATCGTGATCGAGCGTCCCGGCGGCACGATCAACATGTGCGGCGTGGACGCCAACGGCGATATCGGCAGCGTGACGACCACAAGCGGCCTGTCCTGGAAGATCCCGGGCCGCGTGGGCGACAGTCCCATCATCGGGACGGGGCAGTACTGCGACAACGAAGTGGGTGCAGCCGGATCCACGGGAAGGGGCGAGGCGAACATCAAGGTGTGCGGCGCCTTTCTCATCGTGGAGTTCATGCGCGGCGGCAAGTCGCCCCAGGAAGCCTGTCTGGCCGCGCTCGAACGGGCAGTGGCCATGACCGAGGACCGGTTGCTGGACGGCAAGGGCCGCCCCCTGTTCAGCCTGAATTTCTATGCCGTCAACAAGGACGGCCTGTACGGCGGGGCGACCATGTACCAGTATCCGGACGAGTACCTCGAAGTGCTCCCGGGCCGGGGCAATTACTCCGTGGCCAATGCGGACGGCGCCCGGCACGAGCCCCTGCATTTCGTCTACGACCAGAACCAGCTTCCCGGAAAGTTGAAGGACCGGATGCTGGAACGGGCGGAAGAAATCAGGAAAGAACGGGCCGAAATGGAATCCCAATAGGAACGAGATGGAATCCGGATTGGAATATTTAGAGGGGCAGCATGGTACTGAATGACCAGCAGATCGCCGCATTCGAGGAAACGGGCTACCTGTTCTTTTCCGGTTTGCTCGACGAACAGGAAGTGAAGACCCTCCAGGACGCGGTGCCGGACGTGCTTAACCGCCAGGGGCCTGAAGTGGTGCGGGAGAAGGAAGACCCAACGGCCGCCCGGCTGGCTTTCGGGGCCCATACCTA
>CAZZNP010000060.1:9434-22304 GCA_964655785.1 uncultured Gemmatimonadota bacterium | reverse complement strand
CTGTTCCCGCGCCCGCGTGATGAATTCCTCTATGCGGCTTTGGGTAATCTTGCCGTTGGACACGAGATCCGCCATGGCCGTCCGGGCGATTTCCCTGCGAATGGGATCGAAACAGGAAATGACCACGGCTTCGGGCGTATCGTCCACCATCACCTTGACTTCGCTGGACGCCTCGAAAGTCCTTATGTTTCGGCCGTCTTTACCGATAATGCGGGCTTTTATCTGGTCGTTGGGCAGGGGAACCACCGCGACGCTCGTCTGCGTGGATTGATCCACGGCGCACCGGCTGATCGCCAGCGTAACGACTTTTCTCGCTTCCCGGTTTGCATTGGTCTGCGCGGTTTTCAGGATGTCCCGTACCCTGTGCTCCGCTTCCTGCTTCACGTCGTGGATGAGCTCATCGTGGAGTTGCTGCTTGGCTTCCTCGGAGGTCAGCCGGGCCAGGGTTTCCAGCCGGTTGCGGTATTCCGAGGCCGATTCCCTCAGCCGGACTTCCTGCGTGTTCAGTCTCTCCTCCAGCTTTTCCAGGTCGTCTTCCCTCAGGCCGGTCTGGTCTTCCCGTTCCTTCAGGCTGTCGATGCGCTGTTCGCATTCTTTCTCCCGGTCCATCAAGTCCTGTTCCAGGTTCTCCAGGGCAGACTGCCTGCTGTTGATTTCATCCTCCTGGGCCTCCCGCGCGTCGTGCCATTTCCTTTTTTCCTCGAGCAGTTCCGCCCGGTGCTGCACTTCCATTTCCTTGAAAAGGCGCTGTGCGCGCTTCTGGGCCTTTTCCTCCATTTCGCCGGCCTTGCTGCGCTTCCAGAGCATGCCGATAACCAGCCCGACGAGCCCGGAAATCACGGTCAGCGCGGCCAGGGGCAGCCAAAGACCGTTCAGGTTTTCCAATGGAAATTCCATACGTCACCCCCCGCGATAAAACAGCATATCACTTTGCAGCGTCGAACCGGGGCATGACTTCGATAAGCTGGCCGCCGCCGAGTCGGAGCGCGGCCGGATCGGCTTTCGCCGGCAGGGGAGTGGTGCTTACGGGCGAGGAAGGTATGGCGCCCGTGTTTTTCGAACCGTTCCGCCGAAGGGGTGTTTATGTGCGTGTTCCCGACGACTTGCCGTCGAGCGCTTCCAGTGTAGTCCGCTTAAAAAGGGTCTTCGCCTTTCCGCGTCGAGAAAATCCATGCACATTTCTACTATACTCAATCGGTATTCGAACAGTATCAGTCGTCACCTGTTTTCAGGAACGATTCGGTCTTCATTTGTGATTGCGGTATTCGTATTCCAAGGCGCCCTTGCTTCCTCCGGCCGCCCCCACCCTGCTTATCGAGTTGCCCATTCAGGTCATGCAATGCGTACCTGCCGGTGCATGATCCGGGTTATAGCGCTGCGAAATTCGACGCGGCGTTGGGTTGCTCGCCTCACTCGTAATGGCTGCGCGCCGCATCCATGATCCATCTACGTTTTTTCTACGTTCTTTCAAGCGATAGAATCCCGGGTTCCGGATACCGGTGCGCCAGGTTCGCCGCGCCTCTCACGCCGCTCGCTTACGCTGGTCTTTCTTCCGAATCGATCAGGGAGGAAGAGGATGATCGTCCCCAGCATGAGCAGCGCCGTGCCGATCCAGACCCAGTTTACCAATGGATTAATGTAGACCTTAAATGTAGCTACGTCAAGCGTTTCGTTCAGCTCGGCCAGGACCACGTACAGGTCCTCGTTAAACGTCGACCAGATGGAAACCTCCGATGTCACCTGGTCCTGTATGGGATATACACGCTTCTCCGGAGCCATCATGATGACGGACTCGCCGTCCACAGAAAGGCGGAGCAGGCCGGCGTAGGAAACGTACTCGCCCATGTTGGTTTCGGTGAGCGAATCGAAGTCCAGCGTGTAGTTCTTTATCTGAAAGGATTCGCCCTCCCTGACCGCGAAGTTCTCCTCCCGGTCGAAGGCTTTCCCGGTAAACCCTACGAACAGCAGCACGATGGCGATGTGGACGACGTAACCGCCGTACCTGCGCTTGTAGCCCATGACCAGGCGGTAGAAAGCCGAGGGCCAGGATTCGTCGTTCGTCGACCGGCGCGCGCGGATGCCACGGTAGAACTCCAGTCCGATGGCCCCGGCCACGAAGGCGCACATGCTTAGGGAGAGCAGGGCGTAGACGTGCCGGACGCCAAAGGCGAACAGGATGGCGGCCGCGGCGAGGAAGCAGGCCACGGGAACGGTGAAGTGCCGTTTGAGGCTGCGCACGGACGTCTTGCGCCAGGCGAAGAGGGGGCCTGCGCCGGTCAGGAAGAGCAGGAAGAGGCCCAGCGGCACGTTGATCTGGTTGAAGTAGGGCGCGCTCACCGTGATCTTCTCGCCGCTGACCGCCTCGGAAAGCACGGGGAAGATGGTCCCCCAGAGGATGGCGAAACACATGCCGACGAGCGCCAGGTTATTCAGCAGGAAGCTGCTTTCACGCGAAACGAAGGAGTCTAGTTCGTTGCGGGCCTTCAGGGCGCGGCGCCGGCTGATCAGCAGGCCGAAGGACAATACCATCGAGACGATGACGAATCCCAGGAACATGGGGCCGATGCCCGAGGTGGTGAAGGAATGCACCGAGGAAACGACGCCGCTTCGCGTGAGAAAGGTACCGAAGTAGACCAGGCCGAAGGTCAGGATGATCAGGACGAAGTTCCAGATCTTCAGCATGCCCTTCTTCTCCTGGATCATCACCGAATGAAGGAAGGCGGTGATGGTCAGCCACGGCATGAGCGCCGCGTTCTCCACGGGGTCCCAGGCCCAGTACCCGCCCCAACCCAGTTCGACGTAGGCCCACCGGCCGCCCAGTATCAGGCCGAACCCCAGGAAGAACCACGCGTAGAGGGTCCACCGGCGGATCGTCCGGATCCACGTGTCCCCCAGTTTGCCGGAGATCAGCGCGGCCATGGCGAAGGCGAAGGGGACCACGGTGCCCACGTACCCCTGGTAGAGGATGGGCGGGTGAATGATCATGAGCGGCATCTGCAGCACCGGGTTCAGGCCGCGGCCTTCGGCGGGCACGAAGGGAAGCAGCTCGAAGGGATCGGCCACGAATATGAGCAGGGCGATGAAGAAGATCGTCACCGACATCATCACCGCGTGGACGTAGGGGATCAGGGACTGGTTGCGGTCCCGGTTCGTCAGGTGCACCATCAGCGCGAAGAGGGACAGGGTCCATACCCAAAGGAGCAGGGAGCCTTTCTGGCCGGCCCACAGCGCGGTGACCCGGTAGAAATCGGGGAGGGTGCTGCTGGTGTAGGAGGCGACGTATTCGACCTGGAAATTGCCGGTGTACAGGTGGTACACCAGTACGAGGGACGACAGCGTCAGCAGGCCGAAAGTGGCGATGACGCCGTGGGCGCCGCTGGCGATCATCTGCGGGTTCTGTGCCCGGGCGCCGACTACGCTGGTCACGCCGCCGTAGGTCGCCGTCATGAAGGCGAGCAGCAGGCTGAAATATCCGATTTCGTTCATTTAAGGACTCGGTAATTACTCGCGCGGTCCGTCATGCCAAGGCGTCAGACCGCATGGCGAACGGTCAAGGCCGCGTCGAGCGGTCAGGCCGCATAGCGAACGGTCAAGGCCACATGGCGAATGGTCAAGGCCGCGGCGAGCGATCAAGGCCGCGGCGCGCGTCGCCCGCGGGCTCAGGTTCTTCTATCTATTTCGATCCGCCCCTGAGCGGATATGCTCCCGACGAGGATCTCGGTCGCCAGTCCGACGAAAAGACCGTTTTCCAGTATGCCGGGTATGTTGTTGAGCGCGCTCTCCATCTCACCGGGGTCGTCGATCCCGTCGAAACGGGCGTCCACCACCATGTTCCCCTGGTCCGTGATGACCGGTCCGTCTTTGTGAACGGCCATGCGCAGCAGAGGATCTCCGCCCAGCGCTTCAACGGCCCGCATCACGGGTTTTACGGCCATGGGAAGGACTTCCAGCGGTACGGGACACTTCGATCCCAGCCGGTCTACCAGCTTCGATTCGTCCACGATGACGATGAACCGGTCGGCCATGCCGTCCACGATCTTCTCGCGTAGGTGGGCGGCGCCCCGGCCCTTGATCAGGTTCTTCGCGGGATCGACCTCGTCCGCGCCGTCCACGGCGATATCGATCCGTTCCACGTCGTCCGGCGTGACCGTGGGGATGCCGTTTTCACGGGCCTGCTGCGACGCGTCGAAGGAGGTGGGTATGCCCTGGATCCGAAGATCTTCCTCCCGCACGCGCCGTCCCAGCTCCTCGATCATGAACACCGCCGTGGAACCCGTGCCCAGTCCGACCACGTCGCCGTGACTGACCATCCGGGCGGCTTCGACGCCGACGGTTCTCTTCATGTTGCGGGTCAGGTCTTCTGATGACATGGCCTGGAATCCGGGTCTCGAGTCGCCTGAATGACAGCATCCCAAGATAAGCCGGAACGCCCGGTAAAGTCAACTGATTCCCGTTTGCCGGTTGATGAATCCCGGCGGGCGCGTCACCGTGAACTTCGGCGGAAGGTCATCTGGTTTCCGCTGGGGAAGGAGATCGTCAGCAGATCTTCCTCGATCGTGATGGTGCAGGGTTCGGCGGGTGCGTCCGCGGCGTCTTTCGGCCGCACTTTCATCGACAGGCCGCTGGCCCCGAAACCGTCGACCGCGTGTCCGCCGGAGAGATTGTACAGGTGCAGGAAGGTCAGCTTGTCCCCCTCCAGGGTGTAGGTGCCTCCTTCGCCGGAACCCCGCCGGGGCCCCTCGTCGGTGACGATGAAATAGAGGACCGACCAGTCCTTTTCGGTGAACGTGATCAGGCCGGTCACCTCGTGGACCGGCCCGGATTTGAGCCGGTACGATTCCGGTGTCCAGGCGCCCTGGATATCGAGTGATTCTCCCGCGGATTGTGCGGTCGCGGTTGCGGACTGCGCGGGTGCGTTAGCGGTGGTGTTCTGTGCGGCGGTGTCCAGTGCGGTGCCCGGCACGAAGTTCGCGGCGCCCAGTGCCAGATAGGCGGCCGTTGCGGCGGGCGCGGCGCCCAGTGCCAGGAAGGCTGCCAGGGTGATGGATAATGTCCAGCGCATGGCTTTCCTCACGGTTTTTCGGCCGGGTCGACCCCCGACCGTTCAAGGTAGTCTCCAATGTAATCGAGGAGATCCGCCTGTGCGTTCCCCTCGTCCTGGTACCGCCTGAGGATGTCCTCGACCATCGGGCCGATTTCCAGCGGGACCTCGAGCGCCCGGCCGAGTCCTACGCCCAGGTGCATGTCCTTCACGCCCAGGTCTATGGCCGAGTACAGGGATTTGCCTTCCAGGTATCGGGAAAGGCACCGTTCCATCATGCGGCTCTGGCCCATGCTTGGACGGATGGCTTCTATCAGCTGTTTCGGGTCCAGGCCTGCGCGCGCGCCGATGGCCATCCCTTCGCACGCGCCGATGAAATTGATGAACATCATGAAATTGTTCACCAGCTTGGTCGCGACGCCGCTGCCGGTATCCCCCATGCGGACCACCGTACTGCCCAGGCCGCGCAGGAGCGGTTCGTACCGTTCGAATACGGCCAGCTTGCCCCCGACGAATACGGTCAGGCTGGCGTCCCTGGCGCCGAAGACGCCGCCGCTGATGGGTGCGTCGAGCACGTCGATGCCACGTGCAGCGCCTTCCCTGGCGATTCGCCGGATGAGTTCCGGTTCGCCGGTGCTGGTATCGATATATACGGAACCGCGCGCGAGCCCCTGGAAAACGCCGTCGTCGCCCAGGACCACCTCCTCCACCACGGCGGGTCCGGGCAGCGAAGTAATGACCGCTTCGGCGCCCGCGGCCGTCTCGCGGGGAGACGAAGCCCAGGTCGCCCCGGCATCAAGCAGGTTCGAAGCCTTATCCTCGCTCAGGTCGTGGACCCGCAGGTCGTGCCCGGCCCGCAGGAGGCTGGCGGCCATGGGATTGCCCATGTTGCCCAGTCCGATGAATCCCACCTTCATGGCTGGTCCTAACGTGTCTCGTCTATGGTGGGGAAATCGCCCGGTATGGTGATCTCGATGACTTCGAAATCGTCGGAATATTCCATCAACTCATGGGCTACGCCGGGCGCCTGGTACCACGCGTCGCCCGCGGTGACCTCGATCTCGCCCACGTCAGCCAGTTCGATGCGCGCCCAGCCCTTGAGCAGGTAGTTCATCTGGAACTCGAGTTCGTGGGAATGATAGCCCATGGGACCGTCACAGCTCTGTGCGGCACGGATGACGTGCGCCATGACGCGGCCTTCCGTGGCGGACTTCATGCCCAGGTCGCGGTAGACGAAATAGGGCCGCAGTCCCTTGACCCATTCGGCGCCTTCCGAGTGGGCCGCGAAGGATTTGGACGTGTTTTCAGCCATGACGATACTCCTTTGGAAGAGTGCTGGTCCGATACAGGTAGAACGGTTTACGCGTGGAGGCCGATCAGGGCGTGCCCCGTCTTTCGCCGCCATCCATGTAGATGGCGTTGCCGAAAACGTATGAGCAGGATTCCGACGCCAGGAAAGCCGCCACGGAGGCAATTTCCTCCGGCTCGGCGATACGTCCGGCGGGAAGCTTCTCGCCGGCTTCACGCAGCAGTTCCTCGACGCCGCGCCCCTGCCGGTCGGCCTCCTCCTGCTGCAAGTCCCGTGCCCGCTGCGTGTTCGTCATGCCGGGGCAGATGGCGTTGACCAGGATGCCGTCGCCGGATACGGCGTCAGACAGGGCCCGCGTGCAGTTCAGGACGGCGATGTTGGCCAGGCTCAAGGGGATGTTGCCGCGGCTGGGGCTCGTCCCCGCGCTGCCGGCGATGTGGACGATGCGTCCCCACCGGTTCTTCTGCATGTGGGGAATTACCAGTTGCGACATCCGCAGGTATCCGTGGGCCTTCAGCGCGAGTCCCTCGTCGATCTGTTCCGTGGGAAGCCCCAGGATGTCGCCCCCGCGCGCCGCGCCGGCGCAGTTGACCAGGATATCGATGCCGCCAAAGGTTTCGGCGGTCTCCCGGACCACCCTGGCGCATTCGTCCGGCGAGACGAGGTCGGCCGCGACCGCCATGCCTTCGCCGCCCGCCATGCCTTCGCCGCCCGCCATGCCTTCGCCGCCCGCCATGCCTTCGCCGCCCGCCGCGTTCATCTCGCGGACCACCTCGTCCAGCAGGCCCCGGCTTCGCGCCGTGACGCACACGCGGACGCCCTCCCGGGCCAGGGCAAGCGCGCAACACCGCCCTATGCCCCGGCTGCCGCCGGTTACGATCGCCCTTTTTCCGCGGAGCTTCAGGTCCATATCGATTACAACCCCAGCAGACGGACGGCGTTACCGCTCAGAATGCCGGCGCGGTCTTCTTCGGACAGGTCCATCGCGTTGATACTCTCGATCATCTTCGGCATGCTGCCGATCTGGTGTGGATAGTCGCTCCCCGCAATGATATGGTCGGCGCCGGCGAAGCCCACGGCGAAATTTAGCGCGTCCACGTCGAAATTCACCGTGTCGTAGTAGAACCGGTCTTTCAGGTAGGCCGTGGGATGGCGCGCCAGGTTTGCGCGGCACTGTGGGAAGGCTTCATAGCACCGGTCCAGGCGCTCGGCGAGGTAGGGCACGGCGCCGCCCAGGTGGCCCAGCACCCAGCGAATGTTCGGAAACCGCTCCACCGTACCGCTGAACAGGAGGCTGGCGGCGGCCAGGGTGGTGTCCATCAGGAAGCCGACCGCCGGCATGAGCATGTAATCCTCCATGGCCTCCACGCCCACGGGGAAGGTGGGGTGGATGAATACGGCCAGGCGCAGGTCGTCCGCCACCTCGAACATGGGACGGAACTCAGGGTCGCTCAGGGCCACGCCGTTGGCGTTGCTGTACACGCAGACTCCCTTGAGGCCGAGCGAGCCCACGGCCCGTTCCAGTTCGGCGGCGCAGGCCTCCGGCTTGTTCAGGGGCAGGGTGGCCAGGGCCGGGAGGCGCTCCGGGTGTTCGCGCTGGATCTCCGCGAAGAGGTCGTTGACCTTGCTGCTCAACTCGGCGGACCGCTCCGGCGTCTCGATCAGGGTTCCCGGCGTCGTGAAGGTGATGATGTGGGTGTCGACGCCGGCTTCGTCCATCGCCTCCAGGCGTGCGTCCATGAGCCGGTGGCCGGGTACCAGGATGTTGTAGTCCCCGGGTGAGTGCAGGACCGGGTTGCCGTCCTCGTCATCCGTCACTCTGTACGCGCTAGGTCCTTTCCGGATTTCCTCGACGTATTCGGGCGGGTAGACGTGGCTGTGAAAATCCACGACGCGCATGGGGTGTTTCCTTTTCAGTCCGCTCGAGCGGGTGTCAGGTCCCGTACAATGCGTTGAAGAGCAGTTTGAAGGTGCCCTGGGTCTGGTGGCGGAAGTTCACCTGGAACCCGTAGAGCACGATCCGGCCCTCACCGTGCCGCACATTGATCATGGCGGGCTTGCCGGCGATGTGTTCCTCTCCGATCAGCCAGCCGCTCTCCAGCAAGTCTTTGCCGGGATAGGCGGCGACCACCTCGTACCGGTCGTTGTAATGTGAAGGGTTAATCGAATAGACGGGGCTGGTCCGGTGCATGGCCAGGGCCTGGGCCGGCATGCCGTAACCGAGCGGATGGGTGTTGTCGACCCGGATCCTCAGCATGGAACCGGGACAGAAGAAGTCGCTTTCCGGCAGACCGGCGGATACGTCCGTGATATGGAGGCCGAACTTCTCGATGGGTAGCTGGCACGCGCGGCTGACGGCCACGAGCGTGCCGCCTTTCTTTACGAAGCCTTCGATGGCCTCGATCTCCGGTTCACCCAGGGCGCTCCGGTACTTCTCGGGCTGAAGCTCGGTCTTCAGCCGGCTTTCGACCTGCTGTTCCGTGCCGGCCATCATGTCCATGGTGTCGTCGGGCAGGATGAATACGTCGCAGAGGTCGCCGAGATCGCCCCGGATATCGGCGTCCCGCACGCTGCGGTACGAAAAGCCAGACTGCTCCAGCGTCATGCGGGTCCACCCCTCGGGCATGTTGCCGCCCCAGTATCGCTGGTACATGGCGATGCGCGGCGCCCTCAGGGGTCTGCCTTCCACCGGCTCTTCGAGACGGTAGCCGGCCCCACCGCCTTCCCGGATGATCTCTTCGGCTCGGTTGCGGTCGATCCCGCTGATGACAAAGGCGCCGGCCGGAAGCGCGCGGCCGCCCACGGAAAGGGGGTCCGAAGTCCGGCCGACTGTCGCGCCGGATTTCATCAACCCGTTGACCGCGGTGAAAGCGGCGTTATGGCGGGGATCGACAGCCATGCCGTGCTCCCCGTCGCCGGTGACGACTCCGTTCACCGGTACCGGTTCGATCACCGGATCCAGGTTCAGCGATCCCGTGTCCAGGGCGGAAAGCGGCACTTCCGCCGGCTCCGCGCGGACGCCCATCATCTCCGCCAGCGTGTCCGTCGCGTTGTCGAAGATCCGAGTGGGCGAGCCGTCGGCCTTTCTTGCCCAGGCGTCGTCCGGCCAGAGGGTCCGCTCCAGCAGCGTCTTGACCACGCCGCGCTTGGGCTGCGCGTTGGATACGAACCATGTTCCCGCGGGATAGACGCGGTTTCCCACCGTTGCGCGGGTCCGTGTGCGCTGGACGTCGACACCCTGGCGGAGCAGGGAGTTCACCAGGCTGGCCGCGACGAGGGGATCGTGCTGGTCCGGGCGGATGAAGAACCCCGCCGAATCGTCCTCCCGCCCCCTTTGGGTCTGGTGCAGCGCTTTCTGCGCCGCGTTCCGCAGCACCGTTTCCCGGCACCGCGCCGCGATGTCCATGATGCCCAGGGCGGCCACGCGCTGCTGGTCCACCATGTCGCGCAGGCGCCACCAGCCCCCCGGCCAGGGATTGGGGAAATTGGTCTGCGGCTTGTAATGGGGCAGCGTGTGGAGCGTGTTGCCGTCTTCCCCCTTTAGCTGGTGCGGGTGGATGTACAGGGGACTGGCCAGCTTCGCCTGGGCCGTCTCGGTCAGCAGGCTAGCGATGTTGTGGTAATTGCCGAGCCAGTGGAACCCCATGTGGTACCAGGCGGGGAACATGGCGCCGCTGATCACCCCCTGGTGGCCCGCTTCCTCCAGCTTGTAGACCATGTGGGCCCCGTACCAGTTGATCTCGCGCCATATGATCGGATCGGCGTGGGGATGGATGGGTTCGCAATAGGGACAGACGAACAGCCGGGGCTGGTAGGCGCCCATCTCGTGGTGGTCCTGGAAGACGTGGGGATGCCAGTCCTGGAACATGATCCGGGCCATGTACCGGGATTCCGCCAGGTTCAGCATGAAGGCGTCCCGGTTGTTGTCGTGTCCGCAGTACTTGTGATACAGCCACGGGAGACTACATCCCTCGAATGCTGTGCCCAGGTGCTCGTTGTACCAGTCTGTAACCATGACCTGGCCGTCGGGATTGAAACAGGGCACCATCAGGAAGATAACGTTTTCCAGGATGTTCTTCGTGGTTTCGTCGTCGCCCGTCACCAGGTCGTAGGCGAGCTGGGGCGCCATCTGAGTCGCGGCGATTTCGTTGGCGTGAAGGCCCATGGACTGGCAGACGACCACCTTGCCTTTTTCTACCAGGCCGTCGATCTCGCTGTCGGAGAGGCCTCTTGGATCGGCGATCCGCCCATTGGTCGCTCGCAGTTCCTCCAGGTTGGCAAGGTTTTCGGCGGACGTGATGATGGCCATCAGGAAGGGATTGTTTTCCGTCGAAGGCCCCAGGTTCACCACGCGGATATTCTCGCTCTGCTGGTTCAGCAGGTAGAAATACTCCGCGATGCGGTCCCACCGGGCCATCTTGTGGTCGTCACCGAGCCGGAAGCCGAAGAAGGTTTCTGGTCGTTCAACGCGTTCGGTCATGCAACGCTCCTGTCCGTGGTTGTCCCGCGTGTTGCGCCTACGCGGGTTGCGCCTACGCGGGCTGGGCCTATCCGGTCGGCGCCTACGCGGGCTGCGCCTATCCCGCTTTCCGTGTCACGCTCGTAATGACGACCGGCGGCGTAAGACGCTGGTTCTCGCGGGGAGACATCTGGATTTTTTTGATCACTTCCATGCCCCGGGTCACGCGGCCGAAAGCAGCGAACCCCTGTCCGTCCGGGTTGCGTTTGCCACCGAAATCGAGCTCGGGCTGGTCGCCTATGCAGAAGAAGAAGCCCGAAGTCGCCGTGTCCGGCCCCAGGCGCGCCATGGAAATGGCGCCGTCCACGTGCCTGATCCCGGTCATGGAGGTCCGTTCAAGGGGGATCGGATCGAACCCGCTGTCGGGCGGATAACTGTCGTCCCGGTAATCGGGATTCACGGCGCCCTGGATGACCTCGATCTTCACGTCGTTGTTCGGCTGGTTGTCCATGGTCACCGTCCGGTGGAACACCCCGCCGTTGTATTGTCCGGCGTCGACGTACCGCATGAAATTCGACACCGTGACCGGCGCGCGGACCGGGTCGAGCACGATTTCGATGACGCCCGCTTCCGTCGTCAGTTCCAGGGTGATTTCAGTTACCTGGGCCTGCACATGTCCGGTCGGTCCGGTCGGTCCGGTTGGCCCGCCCAGTCCGCCCAGTCCGCCAAGTCTGCCCAGTCCGGCGAGACCAAAAGGTTCGCCGAAGATACCAAAGAGCAGCAGGACGGCCAGGATGCCATTCATTTTCGTCGCCGGATTACTCATGGGCATGCGCTCCTGATCATACCGCGGCGCGGACGGCCGGAGTCGGCAGTGGCAGGACCGGATGACCCCCGGTCCCCTGATCGACAGCGACTTGACTGCGCCATGTCCGAGACATGGATGTATTAAAATTGAGTCGGATCCCCGGTTCGGCCGGCAGGCGGGACGAACCGCAAAACGTAAGGCATGATGAAACCGGGGAGGTGCCCTGTCAAGCGTTTTGTAGCGGTGCCTGGTGGAGTCTCAGGATCGCCGAGGTACGGCCAAAAACCTTGACAGTACGCCATGGGCGGTGGAACTTGTCACCATGGCCAGCGATGCTGGTTTCCTTCCGAACCGGCCTCCGTAACCCTTCTCCCAGTAGGCCTGCCATGCAAGTTGAATTCGGACAAATCGCGTACCGGGTCGGGCGCTTCCTGGAAAGATTCGAGGCCGAGGAACTGGTGCCGCATCCGTTGAAGCGTTTCTCGCGCCGATCCCTCGGCGCCGGAGTCTGGGTCGCGGCTCTCTTTCACTTCTTCGTCGCCGGCGTGATCTTCCTCTATGGCCGGATTGAGCACGAGCCTATGGTGGAAATCGAAATCATGCCTTATCCCGATCATCTGATCGACCTCATAGATCCGAGCAGGCTGGTCACGTCGGAGCGGGGCGGCGGCCGTCCCGGCCGGCTCGAGCCTCCTGAGGATCCCGGGGACGATATCATGAGCAAGGGCGTGCCCGTTCCCGTGGTCGTGGGGATACCCGAGCCGATAGACGACAGCCTGATCTCCGAGGAACACGAGATCGCTTCGCAGGAAGAGATGGCAAGTGCCGTGGCCGTCGCCCTGGACACCGAGGACGAATCAAGCGACGAGGCGGGTATGGGAGGATCGGGCGTGGAAGGCGGCGCCGAGGGCGGAAGCGGGACCGGCGGTTCGGGCGGACATGGTCTTGGGGGCGATGGTACCTGGAAATACGACACGCCGCCCATCCCGCGGCGTCTCAACATGAGTATTTCCCGGAAGGAGATCCCGCGGAGACTGCGCAATGTCAGGGAAAGTCTTGTCCGGTTCGAGCTGCTGATCGATGAACGGGGCCGGGTCGAAGACGCCACGATGATCGAATCGACCGGATACGCGGAGATCGACGACCTGCTTCTCGAGAAGATATACGCCTCACAGTACCATCCCGCCACCTTGAGGCAACAGCCCGTCAAGGCGTGGATCGCCGTTGGCTACGGCTACAAGGTAGGCAGATAG
>CAZZNP010000060.1:5685-9334 GCA_964655785.1 uncultured Gemmatimonadota bacterium | reverse complement strand
TGCCGCGTCACGGCGGACCAGGCGGACAGGTTGAACCAGGATTCCATGTCTCCATCCCTCAGCCTTATGATGTTCCTCCAGTTCTTCATCTGGGGGAGCTGGTATTCGACGATCGCGGTCTACATGAGCGCCCACGGGATGGCGGATCTCACCCACTGGCCCTACACGGTGAATCCGGTAGCCGCGATCATCTCCCCCTTCTTCCTGGGCCTGATCGCGGACCGTTATTTTGCACCCGAACGGATCCTGGGCTGGCTGCACATCCTTGCCGGCTGTGTTATGCTGCTAGTACCCCTGGCCGTGGATTCCCCACTGCTGTTCATCCTCCTCCTGCTCGTCTTCAATATCTGCTACATGCCGACCCTGGGCCTGGTGAACACCATCACCTTTCACCGGATCGAGGACCGGGAGGCGCAGTATCCGCTGATCCGGGTGTTCGGCACGATCGGCTGGATCGCCGCCGGCCTCTTCATCAGCTTCGTCCTGGGTCTTTTCTCGGGAGAGGTCATTCCGGAAGAGACGGCCTGGCCGCTCTACACGACGGGTGTGGCCGGCCTGGTCATGGGTCTCTACAGCTTCACGCTCGGCCGAACGCCGCCGGCGGCCGCCGGAAGGAAGGCGTCGCTGCGGTCGGTGATCGGCCTGGACGCCTTGCAGGAACTGGGAAGCCGGTCGTTCTACCTGTTTGTCTTCAGCGCCCTGCTCCTGTGCATCCCGCTGGCCTTCTATTACAATTTCACGCAGCTATACCTGGCTGCGGCGGGATTCACGAACATCGCGGGGACGCAGACACTCGGCCAGTTTTCCGAGGTGTTCCTGATGCTGTGCATGCCCTTTTTCTTCCGCCGGCTCGGTGTGAAACGCATGCTGCTGATCGCGATGGCCGCGTGGATCATCCGGTACGGCCTCTTCTCCCTCGGCGCGCCGGACGCCCTGTGGTCCTTCATCATCGCGGGGATCATCATTCACGGCATCTGCTACGATTTCTTCTTCGTGACCGCTCACGTCTACATGGACCAGCAGGCCACGCCGGCCAACCGCGGACAGGCCCAGGGGCTGTTCGTCCTTGTATCCAGCGGCCTGGGCATGCTGATCGGCGCCCAGATCGCCGGCCGGGTCTACAATGCCTTCCTCGGTTCGAAGGGAAGCCTGAGCCTGGTCGACTGGCAGGTGTTCTGGAGCCTGCCCGCCGCCCTGGTCGTACTGGTCCTGATCCTGTTCGCGGCGGGGTTCAGGGAGGGGAAGCTTCCCGCACGGGATAACGCGCAGGCCGGATCCGGGCGAACACAGGACGCTCCTTAAACGAGCGTGGAGCAGAACGGCGGCCGGCCTCCGGCGAGGGCTCAGCCCCTGACCAGGTACACGACGTTAGGTAAACGCACGTAAATAAGAACTGCGTCCGGACTCCGGCGAGGACTCAGACTTTCCGGAACCAGATCAGGTATACGACGGCGCCCAGTCCAAGGCATCCCAGGCCGGGCAGCGCCTGAAGGAAGTTCTGGGTGACGACCGTCACCACGACCCAAGCGACCACCACCAGGAAAATGACCGGCACGTAGGGGTAACCGGGTACTTTGTAGGGCCTCCGGGCGTCCGGGTACTTGCGCCGGAGCACGATGAGCGCGAGGACGTTGAGCCCGTAGTACAGGTATACGATATAGACGAAGGCGTTGATGATATCCTGGAAATTGCCCAGGAAGGTCCACACGAATCCCATGATCGATACGGCTACGACGGAGCGGGACGGCGTCCGGTACCGGGGATGGACGTGGGTGAACCATTTGAAGAAGAGTCCCGCTCGCGCCATGGCGTATGGGATCCGTGGTGTGATGATCATGGTGCCGTTCATGGTGCCGAATGTGGAGATCATGACGGCCGCCGAGATCAGCGACGCACCGACGGGACCGATCAGCCTGCTCGCCGCGTCGGCCGCCACGCGCTCGGACGCGGCGATTTCGTCGATGTTGAGGACGTACAGGTAAGACCAGTTTACGGCGAGATAGACGAGGGTGCAGAGGCCCAGTCCGAAGAAGATCACCTTTGGGAGTATGCGCTGGGGGTCCCGCACCTCGCCCAAGACCATGCTGGTGTTGACCCATCCCTGGTAGGCGAAGAGCCCGCCAATCATCGCCGGACCCAGCACGGTGAGGATGCTCATGTCGAGATCCGGCGGCACCAGCGGCTCGAAATGGCTGGCGTTGCCGCCGACCCAGGCGGCCAGCAGCGCCAGGCCGACCAGGGCCGTCACCTTGGCGAAGGTGGTCAGGTTCATCACCAGGCCGCCAAAACGGACACCCACGTAGTTGACGAAGCAGAGGAACAGAAGCAGCGCCCAGATGGCCACTTGCTGGGAAGAAATGGCCAGGGGCCCCAAAGACAGTACGGTAATCTGGGACGAGATCGCCGGGATGAAATACCCCATGTAGCTGGTGCATATGGCGCCGATGGCAGCCAGGCCGGCGCTCTGGAGCAACAGGAATTCCACCCACCCGTAGAGGAAGGCCACGATCGGCGGGAAGGCTTCGTTGAGGTAGACGAACTGCCCGCCACTCCTGGGCATCATGGTGCCGAGTTCGGCGAAGCACAGGGCCCCGGCAAATCCCAGCGCCCCGCCCAGGATCCACACAAGCAGGAAGAGACCCGGGTTGCCGAGTTGCTGGGCGATGCCTGCCGGCGCGCCGAAGATGCCGGATCCTATGATGCCGCCGACGATGATGGTCGTGGCGGATACGACTCCCAGATCACGCCTGAGTTCTGTTTCGAGCTGGAAAGGACTGGACGAGGAGCCGGGTTTCACAGGGGCGTTTTCCGTGATACGTCGCGTATCGTTCGAATCGTCGAAGACCTCGCGCAATCGGCCGGGAGGCGTCGGCGTCGGAGAATCCGGTTGCAATCATGTGGGGTGCGTTCATGCATAATACCATCCAACCGGAGCGGAGCGCCATTGTTTTATTCCCGGCGGACTTCGCGACCAACTGCCGGACGCGACACGGACGACCGGCGCCGCGGGCATGCAGGCCCGTCACCTTGCTCTTGACATTCGTCCCGGACCGTATCTACTTTATCATCGAAATTCACACGTGTGCGTTCGATGGGACGAGCATGGATTCTTCCCGCCATCGTGAACCCCGTACGGCTGATGGAGCCAGACCCGTGAGGAACAGGCCGGTCACTATCAAGGACATCGCCAGGCGCCTGGGTATTTCGTACTCCACGGTCTCCAGGGCGCTGTCTCCCCGCATGTCCCATCTCGTCAAAGAACAGACGCGCGCGCTGGTGAGGCAGGCCGCGGAGGACATGGACTACTCGCCCAACCTCATGGCCCAGGCTTTCGTGAAGGGCACGGGGGGCGTCCTTGGACTGTTGGCCGGCGGGATCGGGCTGGAGATCACCGGCAGGCAGATCAGCCACATCGTGCGGATCGCCGCCGATCACGGTTACCGGGTGCTGATCGCGGCGGTTTCGGGCCGGCCGGCATCATCCGGCGATAACGAACGGCTCGAGCAGTTCATGCAACTGAAGTCCCGCGATGTGGACGGTATCCTGATCCAGGCGCCCGGCGGCAGGTTCGGAAAGGCCCCGATCGTCCGTTCCTCGGAAGGCGAAGTGCCCGTGGCGACCCCGATCGTCCGTTCCTCGGAAGGCGAAG
>CAZZNP010000060.1:0-5585 GCA_964655785.1 uncultured Gemmatimonadota bacterium | reverse complement strand
CCCGTGGCGACCCCGATCGTCCGTTCCTCGGAAGGCGAAGTGCCCGTGGCGACCCTAGGATACGGCGCGGACGATGACGCAAGCGTTTCACTGGACCTGGCATCGGGCGTTCAGAAGGTCACCGAGCATCTGATCGGGCTCGGACATGAACAGATCTGCTTTCTGGGCGAAGACCGGCCCGGCGTGGGTTTCCCGAGGTCGCTCGAACGGGGCTTTCGCGGCGCGATGCGCAGGCACGGTCTGGCACCCCGCGTCATTCCTGTCGAAGCCGATCGCGTCCGTTTCGGCTACAACCTGGGCAGGTCACTGCGCGACCGGTTCACGGCACTCGCATGCTGCTGTGATTACACGGCCCTCGGCGTCTGCCGGGGACTGCGCGAATCCGGTGTGCGCGTACCGGAGGACGTGGCGGTGACGGGTATCGGAAACTACGAAGTGTCGGCCTACGTCAGCCCATCCCTGACCACGCTCTCCTTCCCCTACGAGGATATGGCCGCCGCGGCTGTCCAGGGCATCATTCGGCAAATCCAGGGCCAGTCTGCCCAGGGACGGCGCGTGTATGAACCCCATCTTACCGTCCGGGAATCCTGCGGCGCTGGTTAAGATCCCATCCGATCCAAAAAAAGATTGACACATGTTCCGCTCCCGGCCAAATTGCGGTTTTGCAAACGTGTGTTATTCGGCGGCTGAGACCTGTTTGATGGGAGCGGCGCCCGTCCCTCGGGCGGCAAGCAGGCTGCCAGGGACGCATCCTCGAGCCGGGGCGGAAGGAACGATGGAAAAGAAGCGGGTGACCATCAAGGACCTTGCGAAAACACTGGGAGTATCCCACTCCACGGTCTCCCGTGCCCTTTCCCGGAGCAAGGCGCACATGGTCAGCGATGAGACCCGCAGGCGGGTAGAACGGGTCGCCGAGGAGTTTTCCTACAGGCCCAACCTGCTGGCCAAGGGATTTGCCACGGGCAGGACGGGCACATTGGGCCTGCTGGCCTGCGAAGGTTACCAGGAGCAGTCCGGCTCCCAGATCGAGAGCTTTCTAAAAGTCGCGGACGAACGGAATTACCGGCTCCTGGTGGGCATGTCCGCCGAATGGGATTCCCCGTCCCCGGAGGCCGACCAGGCGGCGCAAATGGAGCAGTTCGTCTCACGGGGCATTGACGGACTCCTGCTCCAGACATTAGGCGACGCGGGAGAGCCTGAACGCATCCGCGGCGTGGTCGACGGCCGGGTTCCGGTGGTGACTTTCAACTATCCCGCCCCGGGCTTCCCGGGCGTAGTGCTGGATTACGCGGCGGGGTTCTACCAGGCGACGGAGCACTTGATCGCGCTGGGGCACGAACGCATTGGATTCCTCGGCGAAAACTGGGATGGGTCCGGTCAGGATGCCGTACGGGGCAGGGGGTATTTCACTGCCATGCATGAACACGGCCTCCACCCCGAAAACCTGCCGGTCGGACGCCACCAGACGGAGTCCGGCTACCGGCTGTCCAGGGAGGCAAAGGACCGTTTCACCGCCATGCTCTGCTGCAGTGACTACGCGGCCATAGGCGTATGTCGCGGACTGGACGAATCGGGGATCCGCGTTCCGGAAGACGTGGCCGTCGTGGGCAGCGGCGATACCGATGTCTCGGCTTTTGTGACGCCGTCGCTCACCACGCAGTCCACGCCGACCAGGGGAATCGCCCATGCGGCGATGGAATTGATGACGAAAATCATCGAAGGCCAGGAGGTGGCGTGCCAGGTCGTTTTGTCGTCCAGCCTGATCGTGCGTGAGTCCTGTGGATCGTCCTTCGTGGACCGCTCCACGATTCAGTAGCGAGGATCCGGTTGCGAATCGACCGGAAGCCACCGGCCGTCGCGCATCTCCGTCCGCGCCGTGATTCGCCGGCCGTCGCGCATCTCCGTCCGCGCCGTGATTCGTCGGCCGTCGCGCATCTTCGGCCGCGCCGTGATTCGTCGGCCGACACGCATCTCCGTCCGCGCCGTGTATCGTCGACCGTCACGCATCTCCGTCCGCGCCGTGTCGCACCGGCATGGGTCCGCGCCGTGATTCGCCGGCATGGGTCCGCGCGTGGTCCGCGCGTGGTTCCAACTTCTTCCGCAGCAGCGCCAGAATCGCGGTCTCATCATACTTGACACGAGACCGCCCCATTTTATTTTAACTTATGTTACTATTTTCTGCTGCCGTACCCATTGAAAAATGACGCCAAAGCGTCCCGACCAGCACGTTTCATGTCCTAACTTGCTTCCTCCGGGCTCCTTCGGTATCAGGGACCGGTTCGGCCGGACCCTTTTCCGTGCTGGATAGCAGCCGATGCCATATCGGCTCCACAGGTAGATCGGATCGGTCCATGAGAGTCAAGCAGGTAACCATCAAGGACATCGCGCAGCGGCTGGGGATCTCTCATTCCACGGTTTCGCGGGCCTTATCCAGCAGTGCGGCCTACCTGGTCAGCGAGAAGACCCGGATGCTCGTGAAGCAGACCGCGGACGAGATGCAATATACTCCCAACCTGATGGCGCAGGGATTCGTGACCGGCAAGACGGGCACGCTGGGTCTGCTAACCTACCAGATTTCACTCGAAACGTACGGTAGCCAGACCGAACAGATCCTCAGGGCCGCGGAGAAACAGCACTATCAGTTGCTGATGGGCATGGCCGTAAACCGGACTTCCAGGTCATTGCAGGACGACCAGGGCATGCAGATCAGACAGCTGATTTCGCGGGGCGTGGATGGACTCCTGATCAACACGCGGGGCGACAGGGAGGAATCGGACCGGATCATTGAAATGGTGCGGAACCGCATTCCGGTGGTGACGTATCACTATCCCACGGATCACATCAGCGGCGTCGTGCTGGATCTCGAGTGCGATTTCTATCAGGCAACGAGCCACCTGGTCGAACTAGGACACCGCAGGATTGGATTCATCGGCCGGGTCATGGACGGGGAGAGTCCGGTCTCGTCCAAGGGGAGGGGATATTTACGGGCGATGCGGGACAACGACATACCCCATGAGGTCGTTCCACCCCTGGGAATCCGCGGCGAAGGCGGCTACATCCAGGGCCAGAACCTGCGAGACCGGTTTACCGCACTGGTGTGCAGGGATGATTACACGGCCATCGGCGTATGCCGCGGCCTGCGCGACGCGGGGCTTCGAATTCCGGAAGACGTGGCCGTGGTGGGCTTTGGAGATATCGACGTATCGGCCTACCTGTCGCCCGCGCTGACCACGATGGCCGTCCCTTACGAAGAAATAGCCCACTCGGCGATGGATCTTTTGCTGCGAAAGATTGGCGGAGAAGACACGATCGAACAGGTCACGCTCCGCTCCCGCCTCATCGTACGCGAGTCCTGCGGCGGGAACAAGGAATAGGCTGCCTTCCCGGCCCCGCAATCGCAACCGCTTCATTACATCCCTTCAAATACATCCCGTCCGGAACAACCGCCATGATACGTGCCTTGACGGGTTGCGGGCGGTTCAGTCCCAACGGTCCAGGCCCAGCAGCCGGCGTCCCAGGGCGGTGAGGCGAGCGGGGCCGCTTCTTCGCTCGACGCCGCGCGGATCGCCCGGGAAGGCGGCCGGATGCGTGCGGTCTCTCCAGAGCGAGACGCGGTGCCGTCGAAGGTTTTCGTCGTCTTCCTGGCTGGGATTCGCTGAAATGTACTGGCACCAGCGGGGCTTGTCGGAAGTGTTGCGGCTGTTCCCGTGAGGCAGCAAGCTGTGCCATATGAGCAGGTCGCCGGCTTTTCCGGGAATCGCGACCGGTTCGAGGCCCCTCATGTCGGGCCGCATGGGATCGCGGTCGGCCGGCTGGGTCTTCACCCATTCGAAGAACCGTTTGTGAAACCCCAGCACGCACTGGAACCCGCCCTGGTTTGCGTCCGTGTCGGTCAGGTACAGCACGCCCTGGACTTTGAGCGTTTCGGGATGGACCGACGTGTCCAGATCCCAGTGAATCAGGGACTCTTTGAATCCGTGCGGCCGGCCTTCCCGTTCCGGCGGCGTCATGTTGGCCCGGTCGATGCTCACCCAGAGTCTCTCCTCGTTCAACAGACACTTGAACGCCTCGTATACCCGCGTATGCTGCCGGTTGTCCCACATCGCCTGGTGATGGTACATTTCGACGAAACCCAGGCGGCGCGGCGGGCCGGCATACCACGTCTCCGGATCGCGGGGGTCCAGTTCCAGGAAAGCGGCGATCGCCGAAATCGTGGCCTCGAGATGCGCATCGGGGACGGCCCGGGGTATGATCACGTAGCCGTTTTCGTCCCAGCAGGACCACTGCTCATCGGTAAACATCGCATATCCCTACGGTATGGCGGCAGCGTCCGCCACCGGAGCGCTCTACAATTACTTTAAATAACAATGCACGCGAAATAACAATGCACGCGCTTGATCGGCGACGGTGTTCTCGGCATCTCAGACCAGCGGTTCAATGGGCACTTCGCGCCCCGTTTCGGCGGAACGGTAAATGCCGTTCAGGATTTGTTGCACGAGTAGACCGTGCTCGCCCGGCGCATCGGACGGCTTCCGGGTCCGCACGCAGTCGATGAAGTGTTCCAGTTTGTAGCGGAAGCCATTTGTATCGGGAAGGTAGTCCGGGGTCATGTTGACCATGGTTCCGGACTGGTCCTTGAAGACCTGGGGCGGACTGAACTGGCCGCCGGCTTTTTCGCCCATCAGCGAGAATGTCCATTCACCCTTCCCGATATGCGCCGCGAAGGACGCCTCCACGGAGAGGGTGGCGCCGTTGTCGAACCGGATCATGCCCACTGCCAGGTCCTCGACCGTGTAGGTTTCGCGATCCCAGTCCGGCCACATGGAAACCGTGTCGCTGGGCCGGTCTCCCAGATAGGTGTAGGCGCTCCCGAATGCGCTCACGGGTTGAGGAGAGCCCATGAGATAATGGGCCGCTTCGATCATGTGCACGCCAATATCGATCAACGCGCCGCCGCCCTGGAGGTCTTTGCGGCCGAAAACACCCCAGTTCGGGATGCCCCGGCGGCGAAGGGCGAGGCATCGTCCGTACAGGATCTTGCCGAATTCTCCCCGGTCGATGAAGCGTTTGAGCATCTGCGCCTCGGGCGCGAACCGGTGTTGAAAGCCGATCACCAGGATGCGGTCCGTCTCCCGGCTCGTCTTGACCATCTCCGCGGCCTCTTCCGCCGTGATGGCCATGGGTTTTTCGACCAGGACATCCTTGCCGGCCCGGAGCGCGTCGATGGTCGGTTCGCAGTGAGCGCTGTTCGGCGTGCCTACGGTGACCGCGTCGATCGAATCCATGTCCAGCAGTTCCCTGTAGTCGGCGAAGCAGTGCGGAATGCCATACATTTCGCGGCAGAGATCCAGCGCGTCCGTACTGATGTCCGCCACTGCGACCAATTCCACTTCGTCCATCTCCGACAGGAACTTCATGTGCTCCCGGGCGATCGCACCGCCCCCGATGAAACCAACTTTCGTCTTACGCACGCTGCCGTCCTTTCTTCATCCCGCAGGAATCGCTTCCGCACGTCTCGTCTTACTCATCCCTCCGACGTCCAAACCGATATGGGGAACCGAATCGATGGATATGTATTCAATATA
>CAZZNP010000059.1:20105-22480 GCA_964655785.1 uncultured Gemmatimonadota bacterium | reverse complement strand
CAGCGCTTTCTTCATCCTGCTGCGCACCGCGCAGGCCAGGATCCCGTTCCGGGTCTCCACGTCGAATATGCCGCGGTGCTCTCTGATTACGATGCCTTCCGTCTGATTCATAATCGCGGCGCGCGTCCGCGCCTGTCCGTCCCTTCGTCAGTCCCTTCGTCCGCCCCGAACTGTGCCATCCGCTGGGTTATGCCGTCCCGCCGGTACACAACACATACAGCAGCCGCCGCATGACGAGTTCGGGCGGCAGCGCACTGGACTTCAGGGACGTATCGGCTTCGTAGAGCGCTTCGAACCCGGTGAGCAGATCCCTTCCCGCGAGTAGCCTGGACTGAGCGGAGTAGCGGTTGTAAAACCGGTTGAAACCCCATCCCAGCTGCAGTTTCTTCTTGATGTCGTCGTCCGTCCGGCGATCCCGTTTCAGGAACCTGATCTTCCAGAGTATCACCAGGTGGCGAACGAAGAGCGCCACGATGGCCTGGGGCGCGTCACCACCGTCTATCGCGCGCTGGTATGCCTCCAGCGCCCTGGCCAGGTCCTTCTCGCCGACGGCCTCGGCGATGTCGAATACCGAACCCGCGCGGACGGGTCCGAGCGAACTCTCCACGTCCCCGGCCGCTATCGTATCCCGGCCGCCGACGAACACGGCCAGTTTCTCCACCTCTCCGGCCAGTTCCCCCAGGTCCGACCCCACGATGGCCTGCAACTGGTGCGCGGCTTCAGGGGTCAGCCGCTTTCCGTATCGTTTCGCGTGCTGCTGGAGCCAGGACGGGATCTTCTCAGGAAACAGTGGGTAGAATACCACCGAGACCGCCGACGCCGCCAGCCGTTTGTACACGCTGGTCTTCAGGTTTACCCGGGGCGCCTCGAGCACCAGGACCGTGCTTGGCGCGGGCCGCTCCGCATAGTCCGCGACGGCTTCCCGGTCCTTCTGAGGCAATTTGTGGAAGTCCCTTACGACGACGACCCGGCGTTCGGCCATCATGGGCACGAGGGAGACGGCGGTCAATATCGCCGCGGCTTCGCTTTCGTCGCCGCGAATCACGTCCATGCAGAACGCCTCCGTACCCGGATCGACGACACGGGCGATCAACGCGTCCACGGCTTCTTCCTTGCGGTAGGACTCGTCGCCGGAGAGGAAGTACACCGCGTCGATCCTGCCTTGCTCTATCTGCTGGATCAACTGATCAGGATTCATATGGGCACTTCGCCGGCGGACCAGGTCCGGTCCGGTTCATAAGCATCGTTAGTCGGGTTTCGGGATTCGCCTTTTGCAAGTCGCTAGTCGGGCTACGGGAATCGCCTTATGCAAGTCGTTAGTCGGGTTTCGGGATTCGCCTTTTGCAAGTCGCCAGTCGGGTTTCGGGATTCGCCTTTTGCATGTCGCAAATCGAGTTACGGGATTCGTCACATACTATATATATTCAAGTCAAGCCGCATATGCCATCTCTAAACCGGACACGAGGCATCGTAGCCTGGCCAGCAGAAACGGAAACTTCGCAATGCCGCGAATCGACAGGACCGCGATCGGTAAACGGCTGGAAGAACTGTATCGCTCATTCGATCTTTCGATGATCTCACCCGATCCGCTCGAAGTGGTAAGACGCTTCGATCAGCCGGAGGACCAGGAGATCGCCGGCCTGGTCGCTGCTTCTCTGGCTTACGGCCGGGCGGAAACGATCACGGAAGCAGCCGTCGAAGCGTTAAAGAGGATGGGAGACGCTCCGTGGGAATTCGTCATGGGTTTCGACCCGGGGCGGGACGAGAGACGGTTCGATGGCTTCGTGTACCGTTGGACGCGGGGAAGAGACCTGTCGCTGCTGACTGAGCTCATGCAGAAGGCCCTGCGTCGGCACGGCTCGCTAGGCGCGCTGTTCGCAATGGGACACCGCGCGACGGACCCCCATACGGGTCCCGCGTTGAGCCACTTCACCGATACGTTGCTCGGTTTCGCGCGGAAGGATCAGCTTACGGACCGGCAAGGGACGAAAACGGGGATCCGCTACCTGTTGCCCTCCCCGAGAACGGGAAGCGCGTGCAAGCGGATGAATCTCTACGTCCGCTGGATGGTCCGGCGGGAAGCCCCGGACCTGGGCCTGTGGCGGCGTATTCCACCCGCCAGCCTGGTGATACCGGTCGACACCCACGTGGCACGGATTTCCAGGCAGCTGGGCCTGACGTCCAGGCGGCAGGCGGATTGGAAGATGGCCGAGGAAATCACACAAGCGCTGAGACGATACGACCCGGAGGATCCGGTGAAATACGACTTCGCCATGTGCCACTGGGGCATGCTGGAGTTCAGAAACCGCTGATCTCCCCGTCGAGGCGGTGTCCGCTGATCGGCGACGAGGCGGACCGGGCCTTCCGGTGTCCGC
>CAZZNP010000059.1:17936-20005 GCA_964655785.1 uncultured Gemmatimonadota bacterium | reverse complement strand
CGGACCGGGCCTTCCGGTGTCCGCAATGGGGCGGCCCTACGTTTCTGCTTGCCGTGAACGGAGCCATCCTCTTATTTTACCGTGATTTGTAGCGGCAGATCATTCACTGATTTACGGGAATCAGCCCGTTCGACAGGCGTTCGTCCATGGAGGAAACATGTTAGACCAGCGGTTCGTCAGGCAAAACCCCGACGCGGTAAAACAGGCCGTCGCGAACAAGAACGAACGGGTCGACATCGACCGGTTCCTCGAACTGGACGCGCGGCGCCGTGAACTGCTGCAGACGGGCGAGTCGCTCAAGCAGCGGCGGAACACCGTGTCCGACGAAATCGCACGCATGAAGCGCGGCGGCGAAGACGCTTCAGCCCGTATCGCGGAAATGCGGGAGGTGTCCACGCACATCAAGGGCATGGACGCCGAACTGGCCGAACTCCAGGAAAGCCTGCAGGCCCTCCTCGAACGCATGCCCAACATACCCCACTCCTCGGTGCCGGTCGGCGCCGGCGAAAACGAAAACGTGGAAGTGCGGCGCTGGGGCGCCACGTCCGAGGCGGAATTCGAACGCAAGGCGCACTGGGACATCGGGGAAGCCCTTGATATCATCGACTTTCAAAGGGCCGGCAAGATATCGGGCAGCCATTTCGTCCTCTTCAAGGGAGAAGGCGCCCGGCTGCAGCGTGCGATGATCCAGTTCATGCTCGACCTCCACATTCAAAAGCACGGGTACACTGAGATCATTCCGCCCTACATCGTGAACCGCCAGAGCATGTTCGGCACCGGCCAGTTGCCGAAGATGGAAGAAGACATGTACCGCACCGACGAGGACGACCTGTTCCTCATCCCCACGGCGGAGGTCCCGGTGACCAACATGCACCGCGACGAAATCCTCTCCGAGGACGACCTGCCGGTCCGATACACGGCCTACAGTCCCTGCTTCCGCCGCGAAGCGGGATCCTACGGGCGGGAGACCCGGGGACTGATCCGGGTGCACCAGTTCGACAAGGTGGAGATGGTCAAGTTCGTCCGCCCCGAGACATCCTACGATGAACTGGAAACACTGGTCAACGACGCGGAGGATGTGCTGCAACTGCTGAACATCCCCTACCGCGTGGTGGCGCTGAGCACGGGCGAGCTGAGTTTCGCGGCGGCCAAGTGCTACGACCTGGAAGCCTGGGCGCCCGGCGTGAACCGGTGGCTCGAGGTTTCGTCCTGCAGCAATTTCGAGGATTTCCAGGCGCGAAGAAGCGGGATCCGGTACCGGGACAAGGCCGGCAGGAGCCGGTTCGTGCATACCCTGAACGGTTCGGGCATGGGCATGGCGCGGACCCTGATCGCCGTGATCGAACACTATCAGACCGGGCGGGGGAGCATCCGCATCCCGGAGGTGCTGATCCCCTACATGGGCGGCATAAAGGAAATCGGGTGAAAGATCCTATTCATTCGAATTCGCCGGCCGGTCCCGTCCGGCCCGAGCGGCGCCGTTTCTACACGGAAGATCCCGGGCAGACGGCGCGGATCGGCGGACGGCTGGCCACGTGGCTGGAACCGGGCGATACCGTGGGGGTGTCCGGCGATCTCGGCGCGGGGAAGACCTGTTTCATTCAGGGGGTTTGCGCGGGCCTCGGCATCGGTGAACCGGTGACGAGTCCCACCTTCACCCTCGTGAACGAATACGTCGGCCAGCCTGGCCGGGTTCCCGTGGCCCATTTCGATCTATACCGGCTGGACAGCCCGGAATCGGCGCTGGATCTCGGCTTCGACGAGTACGTGGACACCCGCGTCTGCCTCGTGGAATGGGGGGACAAGTTCCCGGAGATCATGCCCGCCGACGCGATTACGGTCCATATCGAGATCGGCGACGGCACGCGGAGAATGCTGGAGATCACCGGCGCCGGGAGGATGCTGGCCGGCCTGGCGGAACCGGCGCCCCTGGAGTCTAATGCGGTTTGATGGAAGGCTGCGCGACGGACGGGCTCGGGAGCAGGCCGGGGAACAGGCCGGGCACAAGGGCCCGGGAGTCTAATGCGGTTTGATGGAAGGCTGCGCGACGGACGGGCTCGGGAGCAGGC
>CAZZNP010000059.1:13897-17836 GCA_964655785.1 uncultured Gemmatimonadota bacterium | reverse complement strand
GGAGTCTAATGCGGTTTGATGGAAGGCTGCGCGACGGACGGGCTCGGGAGCAGGCCGGGGAACAGGCCGGGCACAAGGGCCCGGGAGTCTAATGCGGTTTGATGGAAGGCTGCGCGACGGACGGGCTAGGGAGCAGGCCGGGCACCTGGGGTTCCACGACCGAAATCCCCATGGTCCGCTTCAGGACTTCGTCCATGGTCGATACCGGGAAGATTTCGATCCCGTCCTTCACCTCCGGCGGGACATCCACCAGGTCCTTCCGGTTTCGAAAGGGAATCGCCACTTCCTTGATTCCGGCCCGGAGCGCGGCGATCAGCTTCTCGTTCAGTCCGCCGATGGGCAACACGTTGCCTCGGAGCGTGATCTCGCCCGTCATGGCGATATCGCATCGCACCGGCACGCCGGTCAGCGCCGAGCAAAGCGCCGTCGCGATGGTAATCCCGGCGGATGGTCCGTCCTTCGGGATCGCGCCTTCCGGCATGTGCACGTGGATCTCGACGTTCTTGTAGAAATCCGGTTCGAGTCCCAGCGAAGCGGCCCTGGACCGGGCGTAGGCAAGCGCCGCGTGGGCCGATTCCTGCATCACATCCCCGAGTTGGCCGGTAAGCGTCAGCCGCCCCGACCCGCGGCGGTTCAGGACACTGACCTCGATGGTAAGGATGTCGCCGCCCGACTGCGTCCACGCGAGCCCCGTGGCGAGACCCACCGAATCCTGTTTCACGACTTCCGAGTCCAGGTATCGCGGAACGCCGAGGTAGCCTGAAAGCTGGTTGCGCGTTACCTGCATCCGTTTTCGGGAACTGCCTTCCACCACCTTGCGGGCCAGTTTGCGGCATATCGCGGCGATATGGCGTTCAAGGCCCCGGACGCCGGCCTCGCGGGTGTATTCCCGGATGACGCTCAGAAGGGCGTCCTTCCTGAAGGTGATCCGTTCCTTCTTCAGTCCGTGGACTTCGATCTGCTTCGGCACCAGGAAACCCTTCGCGATAGCCAGTTTCTGGGTTTCGAGGTAACCGGCCAGCTCGAGGATCTCCATGCGGTCGTTCAGCGCCGGAGGGATGGTATCCGTTGTGTTGGCCGTCGTCAGAAACAGCACGCGGGACAGATCGTAATCCACTTCCAGGTAGTGGTCGTTGAAAGCGCTGTTCTGTTCGGGGTCCAGCACCTCCAGCAGGGCGGATGCGGGGTCGCCGCGCACGTCGCGCCCGAGCTTGTCCACCTCGTCCAGGAGGATGACCGGATTGACGGTACCGGCGCGGCGCATCGCCTGGATGATGCGTCCGGGCATGGAACCGATATAGGTCCGCCGATGGCCCCTGATCTCGGCCTCGTCGTGCACGCCGCCGAGGGACATGCGGACGAATTTCCTGCCCATGGCGCGGGCGATCGAACGGCCCAGGGACGTCTTGCCCACGCCCGGTGGACCCACCAGGCACAGGATAGGCCCCCTCAAGTGCCGTGTCAGCTGAATGACCGACAGGTACTCGAGGATGTGTTCCTTCGGTTTTTCCAGCCCGTAGTGATCGGCGTCGAGCACGGACTCCACCTTGCCGATGTCCCTGCTGTCCCGCGTGCGTTTTCTCCACGGTACCTCGACGAGCCATTCGAGGTAGTTGCGGATCACCGTCGCTTCGGGGGAAGTCGGGTGCATCTGCTGTAGCTTGTCGAGCTCGTTCATGGCCTTTTCGTGGGCTTCTTTGGGCATCTTCGCGTCTGCGATCTGCTGTGCCAGGCCGCCCAGGTTTTCCGGCAGATCCTCCAGTTCGCCCAGTTCCTGCTTGATCACGCGCATCTGTTCCTGGAGGAAGAACTCCCGCTGCGACTTGTGGATCCGGTCCTTGACTTCTCCGTCGAGCTGGTTCTTGATCTCCAGTATTTCCAGTTCCGTGGCCAGGATGGACGCCAGTTCGTCGAGCTGCTCGATAATCGAAGGCGCTTCGATGAGCTGCTGCTTGACCTGGGGACTCTGGTGTATGAAGGCCGACATGGTGTCCGCAAGGCGCTGGGCGTCGTCCATGTTCTGCAGGGACAGCAGGATCTCGTCGGGCGCCTGCTGGTTCAGCTTGATGTACTCGGAGAACTGGTCCACGACCGTCCGTAGTCTCGCCTGCACCTCGGCCTGGTTGTCGTCGGTCTCCTCGACCAGGGCGATTTTTACCCGCATGTAGGGGTCCGAGGACAGAAAACGGACGACCCGCGCGCGGACGATTCCTTCCACGAGTACGCGGATCAGGCCGTTCGGCAGTTTCACCACCTGCAGTATGCGGGCCACGATCCCCGTCCGGTGCACGTCCTCCTTCACCGGGTTTTCGATATCGGGGTTGCGCTGGGCGGTCAGAAAGAGCAGCCGGTCGTTGTTGACCCCGTGTTCGAGGGCCTTGATGGAAGCGTCCCTGGCGATGATGAGGGGGTATTCCATGTACGGGAACACGACCACCTCGCGCAAGGGGATGAGGGGAAGCTTGTCGTCGAACGTAATGGGTTCGTTGCGGTTCAGGGTAATCATGGGAGTAGTTTTCGCCGCCGGTTCGAGAGGACGTTTCATGCGGACCGCGGGGCGGAGCCGGGTCAGGCGCTTTGCTTGTTTTCCTTGCCCTGGACGTAGACGGGGGGCGATTTTTCCGTGACGGTTTCTCCCGTAATGATCACTTCCCCCAAGTCTTCCTGCGTCGGCGCGGTGAACATCACGTCCAGCATCACTTCCTCGAGGATGGAACGCAGCGACCGCGCGCCGGTCTTCTTGTCCATCGCCTCGTTTACCACCGCCTGGAGCGCTTCGTCCGTGAACGTCAGCTTGACGTTTTCCATTTCGAGCAGCAGCTGGTACTGCTTCACGAGGGCGTTCTTCGGCCGGAGCAGGATTTCCATCAGCGCGTCGGCGTCAAGCTCGCCCAGTGTGGCGATCACGGGCAGCCGGCCGATGATTTCGGGGATGAGTCCATACTGCAACAGGTCGTCCGGTTCGACCCGGGAGAGGAGTTCACTCGTGTTTCGGCCACCGGAATTCCGCGACACGCCGCCGAATCCGATGGTCCCTTCCGCGGTCCGCCGCTCGATGATCTGGTCCAGATCGTCGAAGGCGCCGCCGCAGATGAAGAGGATGTTCCGCGTGTTGATCTGTACGAAGTTCTGTTCGGGGTGTTTCCGGCCGCCCTTCGGGGGCACGTTGGCGATGGTGCCTTCCAGCATCTTGAGCAGGGACTGCTGCACGCCCTCTCCCGACACGTCGCGGGTGATGGAGGGGTTGGCCGATTTGCGCGCGACCTTGTCGACCTCGTCGATATAGACGATGCCGCTTTCGGCTTTCGGCACGTCGTAATCCGCGGCCTGGAGCAACCGGACCAGCACGCTCTCCACGTCCTCGCCCACGTAGCCCGCTTCCGTGAGCACCGTGGCGTCCGCGATGCAGAAGGGCACGTGGAGCATTTTCGCCAGGGTCTGGGCCAGTAGCGTCTTCCCGGTGCCCGTGGGACCGACCAGCAGGATGTTACTCTTCTCGAGTTCCACTTCGTCCTGGGCGGCGCCGTGCTGAATGCGCTTGTAATGGTTGTACACCGCTACGGAAAGCACCTTTTTGGCCTGCTCCTGGCCGATGACGTATTCGTTCAGGGCCTCATTGATTTCCGAGGGCAGCGGCAGACGTTCGACGGTCGACAGCGTGCTGCGGCTCATCTCCTCGGCGAGGATCCCGTTGCACATCAGGATGCACTCGTTGCAGATGTACACGTTCGGACCCGTGATGAGGCGTTCCACCTCGTCGGCGTTTCTGTTGCAAAAGGAACAGCGCAGGTCCCGCGGCGTCGATCGCTTCTTCATGATCCCGTCCTAGGCGGTCTTTCCGTTCAGCGATTCGGCGATGGCTTTAGAGGCGGCGGTTTCGACCACGTGGTCCACCAGCCCGTACTCGACGGCCTGGTCCGGCGACATCCAGAAATCCCG
>CAZZNP010000059.1:7890-13887 GCA_964655785.1 uncultured Gemmatimonadota bacterium | reverse complement strand
GAAATCCCGGTCGGTGTCCGTTTCGATCTTGTCCACGGACTGTCCGGTGTGATGAGCCATGATCTCGTTCATGGTCCGCTTCATGCGCAGCATTTCCTCGGCCTGAATCTCGATATCCTTCGCCGTGCCGGCCATGTGGGGGATGGAGGGCTGATGGATCAGAATGCGCGAATAGGGCAGGGCGTACCGCTTGCCGGTCCCGCCCGCCGTAAGGAGGAAGGCGCCCATGCTGGCGGCCATACCCAGGCAGTAGGTCTCCACGTCGGGCTGGATGAACTGCATGGTGTCGTAAATGGCGAGGCCCGCGGTGATACTGCCGCCGGGGCTGTTTATGTACAGCTTGATGTCCTTCTCGGCGTCTTCGTACTGAAGATATAGCAACTGGGCGATCACCAGGTTCGCGATGGTGTCGTCGATCGGCATTCCGATGAAAACGATACGGTTCTTCAACAGCAGAGAGTAGATGTCGTAGGCCCGTTCCCCGCGGCCCGTCTGTTCAATCACCATCGGCACTAACATGTCGCGCTCCTTCTACTCCGTTTGTATGTCGGCGTGCTGCACGAGGAATTCAACGACCTTCTCCTCTCTGAGATCCGCTTCGATGCGTTCCAGCCGTCCGTTTTCCTGGAAAATGCGCCGGAGTTGGTCGACCGAGACCTGTCCCCGTCCCGCGAAAACCTCCAGCCGCGCGTCCACTTCCTCCCGATCCACCGCCAGCCCTTCCCGCTCGCAGATGGCGTCCAGCAGGAGATGGCGCATGATCTGGCTGTTCGCCACCGATCGGTACTGTTGCCGAAGGGTGTTCTCGTCCACGTCGTCCTGGTTCCGCGTGGACCGGCGTGCGTCCGCCACGACCTGGTCGAGATAGGAGGTCATCATGGATTCCGGCACCTCGAAGTCGTGGGCTTCCACGATCTGCCTGACCAGGTCCTCGCGCAACTCCAGATCCGGCTCCCGCTCGATTTCCTCCCTGATCGACTGTTTCAGGGCGTCCAGGCTCTCCATGCCGACGTCCACGGCGAAATCGTCGTCCGCATCCGGCAACTGCCTTTCCAAGACCTCGTGGACGTGCACGATGAAACAGGCCTCCTGCCCCGCCATGTCTTCGTCCGGATAGTCGGACGGCAACGTGGTCTTGACCGTACGGTCCTCATCGGCGCCGACCCCGGCCAGCTGGGTGTCGAATCCTTCTCCCAGTTGGCCGGAACCGACCTGGAAAAACTGGTTCTCTTCCTTGCGTCCGATGATCGGCACGCCGGCGGCGTCCGCATGCTGAATATCGGCCCGGATGAAGTGGTCCTGCTCCGCCGCTCCGTCGACGTTCACCACGCTGGCGTAACGTTCCCGCAATCCCAGGAGCCGCTGGTCGATATCCTCATCGGTCACGTTCACGATCCGCCGGGTCACACGAAGGTCCTTGTACTGCTTCAAATCTATGGCGGGCTTGACCTCCACGCTGGACCGGAGTTTCAGGTCCTGCCCCTCGTCGAAGTCGATCTCTTCGATCACGGGCGGGCTGATGGGCTTGATATCGGCTTGCTCGTGCGCGCTGTTCAGATACTCGGGGATTTTCTTTTCCAGTACTTCCGCCCTGATTTCATTGCCGAGCCGGGCCTTGAGCACGCTGAGCGGAACCTTCCCCCGACGGAATCCGGGAAGACGTATCTCCCTGCTGTAACGCTCGTATGCCGCATTCAGTTCGGTTTGAATCGCGTCGGAGGGCACTTCGATCTCCAGGACGCGTTTCCAGGGTCTGGGTTCGGAAACCGTGTAGTTCAAGCCAATTCCTCCCTGCGCCTCGTTCATGCGTGACCGCCGGCTTTCAGCACGACGGACCGCTTAACTCGCAACAAACCGAACGGCGTTCGACAAACCGTGGTAATTAACGGTGGAGAGGGGATTCTGTCAACGGAAAAGAGCCGGGACTCCGGGGCCTGCAAACAAATCCCGGGCGTGATGCGAGAGGGGGGACTCGAACCCCCATGGGTTGCCCCACTGGATCCTAAATCCAGCGCGTATACCAGTTCCGCCACCCTCGCGCAGCCTGCGTACACGTTGCCGGCGTTCCTGCCTGCAGATTCCCGGTCTCCTTATTCCTCCGGGACGGTTCCAAGCAGTTCCCGGTACCTTGCTTCGTCCGCCATTATCTCCAGGGACGCCTGGATGTGGGGATCGTGTTTGACGGCGAATGCGTACCGTCCCGCCGTTCCCCAGAGTTTCGCGCTGATTTCGGTCCCGATGCGGGCCACGAGCAATTCCCTGTGCCTGCCATATTCCAGCTCATGCTGCCGGATCAGCTTCGCCCGCAGGTCGGCGAGCGATGAAAGCACCTCGTCGGAAGCCGGCCGGTCCTGGACGATCTCTTCCAGTTCATCCAGCGACTGCTCCGCCATGGAGGTGTATTCGAAGGAACGGGCTTCGACGAACCGGCGGAAGTCGCCGATCATTTCTTCCGTCACGTCAAAGGTCGCCGGGTCGGCGGCGTGATTGCCGCTCACGTAGTGGGAAGCGAACTTGATGAAGAGGCTCTGGTTGTTAAGCGCCTGTATCAGACCGGGGTATTCGGGCACCGCGAGTTCGACGTCCGGCGCGATCCCGCCGCCGCCGTACACGGTCCGCCCGCCTACCGTCCGGTAGGTTTCCGTTTCAGTCTCCGTATCACCGGATTCCTCCTGGCCGGCGTCATCGGATTCCGGAGCCCCGGGCTCGTTCCGGCTTTCCCTGATCTTCTGAATCAGCCTCCCGCTCGGCGTGTAATACCGCGCGGTCGTGATCTTCAGGGCGGTTCCCTTGTTCATGGGGAAAATCTGCTGCACCGAGGCCTTGCCGAAAGTCGGCCGGCCGGCCACGATCCCCCGGTCCCAGTCCTGTATGGCGCCGGCGACGATCTCGGAAGCGCTGGCGCTGTAGCGGTCGACGAGGACCACCAGCGGCGCGTCCGAGAGCGTGTAGCTACCGGCAGCGTGATAGGATCTCTGCTCTGTGCCCGAACGCCCCTTCGTGTAGACGATAAGGCGTTCCTCTTCCAAAAACTTGCCCGCGACTTCCACGGCCTGTTCCAGCAGGCCGCCCGGGTTCCCGCGCAGATCGAGCAGGAAACCCCTGGCGCCCTGGCCTTTCAGCCGGTCCAAAGCCGTTTCGATTTCTCTGGAGGCTTCTTCGGTGAACTGGTTCAGCTTGATGTAGCCGATATCGCCGTCCAGCATCCCCACGTATGGAACCACAGGTATGGTAATGATCGCCCGCGTGAGGGTATAGTCGAGGAAGTCGGCCTCGCCCTCCCGTTTGACCGATATCGTCACCGTGGTCCCCGGACTTCCCCTGAGGAGATCGGCGGCCTGGGATATGTCGATGTCGGCCGTGGACCGGTCCTCGATCCGTACGATGCGGTCCCCGGTCTGCAGCCCGACGTCGTAAGCAGGGGTGTCGTCGAACAACGCGACGACGACGAGGGCGTTTTCCTCCCTGGGCTTGGAGATCTTGATGCCCAATCCGCCGTACTTGCCCTGGATCTGCATCATCGTCATTTCATCGTTCTGCTTCTTCTCGAGGAACTCGGTATAGGGATCCAGCGTGGCCAGCATGCCGCGTATGGCCGCGTCGATCGCTTCGCCCTCGTTCAGATCGTCCACGTACTTGGCGCGTATGCGCTCCACGACCTGGGTCAGCAGATCCAGGTCGTACTGCTGCTCTCCCACCGCCTGCACGCGTTCCTGGTTGACCAGCCATCCGGCGCCGAGCAGGATGACGATCGACAGTCCTATGAAGGCGATGCTTCTGATCCGGGTTCTCATTGCTCCCGTACTCCTTGATTCCGCGACTTCTTCCGTATGTAGAACAGACGCGAGAAGGCCGTGAAGTTCGACACCACGGCGATCAGGACCAGTGCCACGGGAAGGTATGTTTCCCCGAGCAGCGCGCCCAGTCCGAGACAGATGATCCTTTCCGGACGCTGCATGAGTCCAACGGTGCAATCCTGCCCGAGCCCCTCCGCGCGGGCCCGGACGTAACTCACCATGAGAGAGCCGCTGATGGCCATCACGGACGCCAGAACCCAGTAGGGGCTCAACTCGCCGCCGGCCGCGTTGAAAAGATAGAAGGCGATGATGCCGACGAATACGGCGATTTCCGCGTAACGGTCCAGGGTGGAATCGAGGAGGGCGCCGAAGGTGCTTCGCGTCCCCGTCTCCCGGGCGAGATGCCCGTCCAGCACGTCGCAGCTTCCGCCGATGAACATGACCAGCCCCGCCCATCGGAAGGCGCCGAGCCCGAAGAGACAGGCCGAGACCAGGGTGATCCCGAATCCGATCATCGTCAACGCGTTCGGATGAATCCCGAAGCGCACGGACGTACGGACGAAGGGACCCAGCATGTTCACGTACCAGGTCTTCACTTTCGAACTCAGCATGGCATCCTCCGGCGACTGGCCGCGACCCGTTCCACGCCTTGCGCGACCCCGGCCGTCACGTCCCGGTCCATATCCCGGCTACCAGCTTCCGGACGATTTTTCAAAAGGGGTCGTTCAATGCCTGGAACGTGATCACGGAATATAGCCTTTGCGCCCCCTTTCAGTCAAGGAAAAGTCGTTGAGAGACGGGGAGAAAGGGCCGGCCGGCCCCCAGCTTTTCGCTTGACACGGACGGGCCGGATTCGTAAATACAATATCGGTTTTCGAGGGCGTCCTTCCGTGGCGCGCGGCCGCCGGACGCCGATTTCAGGCGCCCGGTCCGGACAAGGTTCAACCCACCGCCGGAACGTCGCCGTACAGGTACATCCCATACGGGTTTCAGGATCGTCATGGCGTATACCCTTCAGACCGACCGGGACAAGGATATCCTCCGCAGTCTCGTGGAGCACCATGTTTCCACGGGCCAGCCCGTCGGTTCCAATTCCATAGCCAGCCAGGCGCCTCTCGCCGTCAGCCCGGCGACGGTGCGCAACACGATGGTGAATCTCGAGGAAGCCGGGTACATTGCCCGCCCCCACCCCTCGGCCGGGGGCGTTCCGACGGACAAGGGTTACCGGTACTACGTGGACGCCCTTCTTCGAATGCGCCCAATCGCCAGGCGGGACAGGGAGCGGATCCGCCTCGAGCTGGAGAACGACTGGCTGAGTGTCCAGGAGCTACTGAGCCATACCGCGCAAATCCTCGGCCTGGTGTGCAGGGAAGTCGGCGTGGCGCTGGCGCCTAAGTTGTATGACGGCAGGCTCGAGAGGGTAGAATTTATACCGGTCGCCCACCGGAAAGTGCTGATGGTGCTGACCCTCACCTCCGGACTGGTCAGGAGCATCGTCGCCGAACTCGACGCGGATATCCCCGCGGACCGGCTCGCCGACGCCACCTGGTTCCTCAACGAGCGCTTGAACGGCTGCTCGCTCAGGGAGATCAAGGGGCATCTCGACGAACGGCTGGAAGACGCGCCGCAGTCCAAGCGGAAGATCGTCCAGTTGTTTATCCAGTACAGCAATTACCTTTTCGATTTCGAGGAGAACGAGAAAACCCATATCGGGGGCACGACCTATATCGTGTCTCAGCCGGAGTTCGTGACGGATTACACGAAACTTTCGTCCCTGCTTCAGTTCCTGGAACACAAGCGCACGGTAGCCCACTGGCTTAACGAGCGCCATCACGACAACCGGATCGCCGTTACCATAGGACGGGAGAACGGGCAGCGCGAAGTAACGTCCTGCAGCGTGGTGACTTCGACCTATCGCATCGGCGACATGACGGGCGTTATCGGGGTCATCGGGCCGACCCGCATGCCCTATGCGCGTCTGATGTCCGTCGTCGGATATACGGCGCGGCAACTGAATACGATGTTCGCGTGAAATACGCGTGAGAATGGACGAGGCTTTCTACCAGGCAAGGGGATAAACCAGGTCATGACCAAAGAGCAGGTAATAGCGGACGCAGGGGCGCGGGAAGAAGCCGCCGGAGCGTCGGAGACCAAAGCGAACGACAACGAACCCGGGGCCGGGACGGATTCCGGGGCCGGG
>CAZZNP010000059.1:0-7790 GCA_964655785.1 uncultured Gemmatimonadota bacterium | reverse complement strand
GGAGACCAAAGCGAACGACAACGAACCCGGGGCCGGGACGGATTCCGGGGCCGGGTCTGAGACCGGGGCCGGGTCTGAACATGGTGCCGAATCGGGAAACGGTCAGGCGGCCGGAGCGGACCAGAACGCCGAATCAGTAAATGGGCAAGCGGCCGGAGCGGACCAGAACGCCGAATCAGTAAATGGGCAAGCGGCCGGAGCGGAGGACCAGGGCGGGCAGGCAGAGCAGGACCAGGGCGGGCAGGACAGGCGGACCGCGTCTGAATCCACGGCCGACGGGGAAACGGACCCAGGTGAGAAGCTGGAGGGCGCCCCTGCCGATGCGGAGGAAGATGAACAGGCCAGGCTGGCCGAGGAAGCCCGGCTCTACAAGGACCGTCTGGTGCGTCTTGCCGCCGAATTCGACAACTACAAGAAACGTACCGGCCGCGAATTCACCGCGCTGGTTAAAAACGCAGGCGAATCACTGATTACCGAACTACTGCCCATCCTGGACAACATCGAAAGGGCTCTCCAGGCACCGCAGACCTCCGAGGAGACCCGGTCTTTCGCCCAGGGTTTCGAGATGATCCGCCAGCAGTTCCTGGAGAAACTGGAGAAGGCGGGCATGAAGGAGATCGCAGCGGAGGGAACGTCCTTCGATCCCACGCGTCACGAAGCCGTTATGGCCGTGGAAGACGAAGAGCACCCGGCCGATACGGTGATCAACGTGGTCGAAAAGGGATACACGCTGAATGAGAAAGTCCTGCGCGCGACCAAGGTCATCGTGACGCGCGCGCCGGCGAAAGCGCCGGACCGGACGGACAAAGCTGGCCAGGCGGAACAGGCGAAAGCGCCGGACCGGACGGACAAAGCTGGCCAGGCGGAACAGGCGAAAGCGCCGCGCCAGGCGGAACAGGCGGAACAGGACAAACACCTGACATCGGATCCATCGGAAGATGAATAAACCGGACTACTACGATACCCTGGGCGTTGCGCGCTCGGCGTCCGAGGACGAGATCAAGAAGGCGTACCGGAAGCTGGCCATGCAGTTCCATCCTGACCGGAACCCGGGCGACGAGGCGGCGGAGGAGAAATTCAAGACGGCCGCCGAAGCCTACGAAGTGCTCAGCGACCCGGACAAGCGCACGCGGTACGACAGATTCGGCCACCAGGGCGTGGCGGGCGACTTCGGATCGGGCGGTTTCCAGTGGACGGATTTCTCCCATGCCGGGGATTTCGACGATATCCTGGGGAACCTGTTTGGAGGCGGGATTTTCGGCGACCTTTTCGGAGGTCGGACCCGTGGCCGGGCGAGTAACCGCGGAGAGGATCTGCGGGTAAACCTCCGGCTGACCCTGGAGGAACTGGCCGAGGGGGTCAGCAAGACTATTCGCATCAAGCGGTATGTGCCCTGCGACCACTGCGGCGGCAGCGGCGCCGCCGACCGCAACAGCGTGCGGACCTGCTCGACCTGCCACGGGCAGGGACAGGTCCAGCAACGCGCGTCCTCCCTGTTCGGCGTCGTCATGAATGTCACGACGTGCCCGAGTTGCCAGGGCCAGGGGAAGACCATCGACCGGCCCTGCGGATCGTGCTCGGGCCAGGGCAGGCAGATGAAGACGGTTACGGTCAAAGTGGACATCCCGACCGGCGCCGGCGACGGGAACTACATGCGCCTCCAGGGCCAGGGCCACGCCGGTGTCCAGGGCGGAACGGCGGGCGACGTGCTCGTCGTCATCGAACAGGAGCCCCACGAGTTCTTCGAGCGCCAGGAAGACGATATCGTCCATGTCATGCCGCTCAGTTTCAGCCAGGCGGCCCTGGGCGACCAGGTGGAGGTCCCGACCCTTACGGGCAAAGTACGCCTGTCCATTCCCGCCGGCACCCAGTTCGGCAAGGTCTTCCGGCTGCGCGGCAAGGGCATGCCCCATCTGAACGGATACGGCGTGGGCGACCAGCTCGTGAAGGTAGTCGTCTGGACGCCCACCGAACTGACCGGCCGGGAAAAGGAATTGTACCAGGAATTGTCCGGGTTGAAAAGCGGCAGGACGCCGGATAACGACCGGGGATTCCTGAACCGGATCAGAAAAGAGTTCTTCGGAGACTGAAGCCGCATCGGGCAGCGCTTCCCGGTCGGATTTCCGGTGGTATAATCCGGCCGGCTTACCTGCAACGCATCCTGGGCGGCCTTCCGCCCCTTCCTCGCCAATGCGCCACTGGGTCGAAATCACCATCGACATAACGCCCGAAACCGAAGAAGCGATCACCAACGCGTTCTGGGAGCTGGGATCCAGCGGGGTCGTACAGTCCCCGGGCAGGCCCGAATCAGGTTCCGAATGCCTTACAGGTTTCTGGCCCGACCGTCCCGGAGTTAACGAGAAGGTCGAGAGGATCTCCCGCCTCTGGGAATCGCTCCGCGACCTGGGCCTGGCGGAGGGCGAATGCCGGATCGTTGCGCGCCGGGTGTCCGAGGACGACTGGGCCGGAAACTGGAAGACGAAGGTGGGACCCGTGCGGGTGTCGGACCGGCTCCTGGTCGCTCCGCCCTGGTCCGATGTATCCCGTGATGACGACCTTGTCGTAGTCCGGATCAACCCGGGCGCCGGGTTCGGTACGGGCGGACACGAGTCGACGCAACTCTGCCTGCGACATCTGGAAAAACGGATCCGGCCGGGCGACCGGGTGCTCGACGTGGGATCGGGTTCCGGCGTGCTCTCCATCGCCGCTGCACTCCTGGGCGCCTCCCGGGCAACCGGTGTCGATATCGATCCCGAGACCATTGGAAACGCGCTGGAGAACGCCGGGCTGAACGGGGTGGCCGACCGGGTAGATGTGCACGCCGGCCGCTTGGACCATCCTTCGGTAGCCGGCCGTTACCGGATCATCGTCTCCAACATCGGCGCCGCCAGTCTGACCGCCATGCTTCCCGGATTCTCCGCCAGGCTTCGCCCCGACGGTGAGCTGATCCTCGCCGGCCTGCTCATCGAGGAAGCCCCGGCCTTCGAAACGGCGCTGGAAGGCCATGGCCTCGCGCTGCTGGAACGGGAAACCCGCGGGGACTGGTGGGCCGGCGTGGCAGGAAAAACGGCCGACTAGCCGACTAGAAGAGTGGGCCGGAACAGCAGGCGGGACGGCAGACCAGATGGACGGGCCTAGCGAACGGCGGTAATAATGGAATTCAGCTATATACCTCCGGAACGGATCGTCGGGAACTCGGCTTTCGTTCAGAGTGGAGACGAACAGAAGCACCTGACGCGCGCGTTGCGCAAGAAGACCGGCGACTCCGTCCATTTCGTGGACGGCGAAGGCTGGATCTACGAGGGCTTGCTCATCCGCGTGAAGCCGGAGGTCGAAATCGAGATACTCGACCGCCGCAGAGACAGCGAGGCCGAACAGGCCGAAGTGACCCTCGCGCCAGCGCTGCTCAAGGGAACGCGGCTGGACACGGTGGTCGAGAAGGCGACGGAACTCGGCGTCGCAGCCATCTTGCCCATGCGCAGTTCCCGCACCGTGGCCGGTGGCGGCGAACCGGGCGGGCAACGGCTGGAACGCTGGCGGCGCATCGCCCTGAGCGCGATGAAACAGTCGCTTCGCGCCCGGCTGCCGCGGATCGTCCCGGTCATGAGCCTGCAGGATATCGTGGGAACCGCGTCTTCCTACGACCTTGCCCTGATCGCCTCGGAAGAAGAAAGGGGAAAGTTCCCGCATTTCGCATCGGGTGTCGACGCGGAAACGCGGCGCGTACTGCTGATGATCGGGCCCGAGGGGGGCTTCGCACGCGATGAGATCGCCCTGGCCCTGGAAGCGGGGATGCGGACGGTTTCGCTGGGACGGTCGCGCCTCCGGTCCGATACGGCCTCCATCGCGGGACTGGCGCTGCTGATGGCGGCCCTGGATGCCTCGTGAGCGCCGCCCGGCGGACCACACCGTCCCGCGTCACAGCGGCCTGCGCCATGCATAGGAGAACGATACCATGTCCGAGTGTCTTTTCTGCCGCATAATCGCCGGATCACTGCCGACCGAATTCGTTTACGAAGACGATCACGTCGTGGCCTTCCGTGACATAAATCCCGCGGCGCCGGTGCACGTGCTCGTCGTTCCGCGGTCTCATATCGAAACGGTCGCCGATCTGGGCGGCGACACCGCCGGGGTCATGAGCCGGCTCACGGCGGCGGCGAACCGGATTGCCCGGGAAGCGGGAATCGACGCCGACGGGTACCGGCTGATTGTAAATTGCGGCCGTGAGGGGGGCCAGACCGTTTTTCATCTCCACATGCACCTGCTTGGTGGGCGCAAAATGCCCGAACTGGCTGGTTGAGCGACAATGGGCGGAACGAAGGGCGAGATCGGGATCGAGTGAATTAAACTCCTTGCTATTTCCGCCGGGCCATGCCATATTAAGTAGGCTGCGATAGAGACGGAGAGTAAGACTTGGTTCACCCGATTCGAGTGGCATGAGAGGGGGTGTGAGGATGCCAGGTATTCGTGTCAGGGAAGGAGAACCGTTCGAAAAGGCCCTGCGTCGTTTTACCAAGACTTGCGAGAAAGTCGGCATCATGTCAGAAATACGCAAGCATCAGCACTTTGAAAAACCAAGCGCGAAACGCAAGCGCAAGCTGAACGCGGCGAAGCGGAAGAATCAGAAGCGGCTCCAGCAGGAAAAATACTGATCCACCGGAGCGGGTCATGGCGCTGACAGAGCGTTTAACCGACGAAATGAAATCCGCACTCAGGAACCGGGAAACCGTTCGCCTCGGTCTGATCCGCATGATACGCGCGCAGATCAAGAACCGGGAGATCGCCAAGGGGAAAGACCTGTCGGACGAGGAAGCGATCGAAGTGGTCTCCTCCCTGATCAAGTCCCGGAAAGAAGCGCTGGAGTTCGCCGTCAAGGGCGATCGGAAAGACCTTGTCGCACAGGCCGAAGAAGAACTGAAGATCCTTGCTGCCTATCTTCCGGAGCAGTTGTCCGAAGAAGAGATCAGGTCCGTTGCCATGGAAGCGATCGACCGGTCCGGAGCGGAGGGACCGGGAGACCTGGGCAGGGTCATGGGGGCGGTTATGCCTCGCGTCAAAGGCCGGGCGGACGGCAAGCTCGTCAACCAGATCGTGCGGGAATGCCTGACCACGCAGTCCGCGCAAGCTACCAGAACCGTGCAGACCGGTTAATTCGGTCCAAACAGCGGTCGGCGACAGCCCATTTTCGAAGCCTCTCCGAAACCCCGGGGAGGCTTTCCGTGTTTTGATGCCATGAACTGGATCGATATCGCCATTGTCATCCTCGTCCTTTTCCAGGCGGCAACCGGCTTCCGCAAGGGTCTGGCCAGGAGCCTGCTGGACCTGGCGGGGATCGTTGCGGCATCGGCCATTGCCCTGACCCAGTTCGGACTCCTGTCCGACTTCCTCGGCCGCCTTTCAGGCTTCTCCTCCGACTGGCTTCACTGGTTCAGCCTGTTCGCCTGCCTGGTGCTGTCGCTCGCGCTGGTCAACGCCGTAACCGGCATGGCCGGCCGAACGTTCCAGGGCGGATCAAGGTCCCTGCTCAGCCGCCTGTCCGGCGTACTGCTCGGGGGTGCGCGCGGATACGTCATCTCGAGCCTTCTGTTGATCCTGTCTGTATTCATGCCATTTACCGGCGCGGCAAGGACGGCGATCGACCGATCGTCCCTCGCCCCGCAAGCCATGTCCGTCATCCCGGCCATAATCGATACCATTATGGACCGCGTGGAACCCGGTTCCCCGCCCTTCATGGAGCAATTGGAACGCTACCTCCGTACCACGCGGGGACCTGTCGAGCCGGCCGACCCTCGCATGCCGCGCGTATCGATGGACACAGGTCCTACGCTGACGGTCCAAAGCGGGTTGCCGGGCCGATGACGGATCGAGAACGACCGAAAATGAAACCCGGAATGCCTCCCCACACGCTGAAGGTACTAGAATTCGACGCCGTCAGGACGATGGTATCGGAAAGGACGGTCTCCGCCCAGGGCCACCGCCGGGCCATGTCCCTGGAGCCGGCAAACGATATCGTCGTAATCCGGAAGAACCTGCAGACCGTCACCGAGATGCGGGGATTCCTCGACCGGCAGGAAACCGTTCCCCTGCGGGGCATCAAGGATATCGGCGCGGCCCTGGACCAGGCCGGCGCGGCCGGCGCCATGCTGGATCCGAAGGTCCTGCTGGACGTGGCCGACACGCTCCGTGTAAGCCGCCTCATGCGGGTATTCGGCCTGCGGCTGCGGAATCGTTCCACGGAACCCCATGTCCGGTCCCTCACGGCCGGACTGGGCGACTTCCAGGAGATCGAGGAGGCGATCGGGCAGGCGATCGATTCCGACGGCAACGTCCGCGACCACGCAAGTCCCGCCCTGCGCCGGATCCGCACGGACCAGCAGACCGTACGGGAGCGCGCGCGAAACTGGCTGCAGCGATTCGTTCAGTCCGAAACCGGGGCCCGGGCGCTGCAGGACCCCGTCATCACCATGCGGGACGGGCGGTACGTGGTCCCTGTGCGCATGGATCACCGCGGCCAGGTGCAGGGCGTGGTCCATGACCAGTCCGCCAGCGGCGCCACGGTATTCATCGAACCCATGGGCGTCGTGGAATTCAACAACCGGCTGCGGGAACTGATTGTGGAGGAAGGCCGCGAAATCGAACGCGTTCTGCTGGCCCTGACCGACCGGGTGCATCAGCAAGTGGAAGCCATAACCGTTTCCTACAGTCTCCTGGGCCAACTCGACTTCTATCACGCGGCCGCCTTGCTCTCTATCGACCTGCGCGCAGCGCCGCCGCGGTTGAACGCGGACGGCCGTGTCGTCCTGCGCAACGCCCGGCATCCCATCCTTCAACTCTCGGATCATTGCGAAGCGGTCGTCCCGTTGAATCTGGAAATCGGCGATGCCACGCAGACCCTCGTGATAACCGGTCCCAACATGGGCGGAAAGACGGTCGCCCTGAAATCCATCGGAATCCTGACTCTCATGGCGCAGGCCGGCCTGCACATACCGGCGGACGACGACACGGATATCGCCGTGTTCGATGCCATCTACGCGGACATCGGGGACGAGCAGTCGATTGAGGCGAATCTTAGTACGTTCTCGGCCCACATGGGGCATATACGCACCATCCTGGAAGAAGCCGGCGAAGGCACCCTGGTGCTCCTCGATGAACTGGGCGCCGGGACGGACCCTTCGGCTGGGGCCGCCATGGGCATGGCCATCCTGGAATCGCTGACCAATCGGGGAACCGTCACGGCGGCCACCACTCACCTCGACGCGCTCAAGGCCTTCGCCACCCAGACCGGACGGGTGGAGAACGGATCGATGGTCTTCCACGTGGAAACCCTCGCGCCGACCTACCATTTCCGCCAGGGCATCCCCGGCGCCAGCTACGCCATCGAGATCGGGCACCGGCTCGGCATGCCCGAGGAAGTGCTCGAGCGGTCCTCCCGGCTCATGGGTACCGCCGAGCGGCGCCTGGACGAATTGATCGCGGACATGGACCGTAAGCATGAGCAGCTCGTTGCCGCGCAAGAGCAGGCGGAAGGGCTTCGCGCCGAACTCGACGCCCTGAAAAAGTCCTACGAGGAACGCATCGCTTCCTACAGGCAAAAAGAGCGCGACGTGATCGATTCCAGCCGTGTGAAAGTGGACGGTATGATGAAGGACGCAGAGGCCGCCATCGGCCGGGCGGTGGCCGCCGTCCGCAGCGAGCAGGCCGAGTCCGGCGTCGTCGAGGAATCTCGCAAGGCGGTCAGGGACCAGCGCGCCCTGCTGCAAAACATGCTCGATTCCATGGATTCCGGCGCG
>CAZZNP010000058.1:16471-22754 GCA_964655785.1 uncultured Gemmatimonadota bacterium | reverse complement strand
GACCGTTCGAGGAGGACCCAGGGTCCTCAGCCACTTCTCCGCTTCAGCCTCCAAAGGTACAGTACCATCCCGGCAAGCACCAGTCCGCTGCCGTAGAAAAGCATGTACCTTGCGCCGGCCCATCCGGACGCGCCCGAGCCGTACTTCTCCGCCGCCATCCTGCTCCACGAGAGCAGGGTCCGGTTTCTGAAAGCCTGGTCCCGCCAGCGGTCGCCCAGGGTCAGGGATTCCGCCTCCGTGATCGGAACGGCCCCCAACGAGGGCAGGACACGCTCCACGTCTCCCGACTCGATGGCGCGCAGCCACGTCCGTTGCAGGGCCGCGTGCGCGTCGATAACGAAGACGCCGATCATGTCGTCCACGATATGACGCCTCGCGGCGCCTTTCACGGCATCGTAAACGAAGGATGATTCCCATGTGAATGGATTGAACGTGACCGAGGTATGCGCCGGATCGATGCGCTGGTACAGGTGGGGCAGAACCGTGAACCGGTTCAACTGGAATTTCTCGGGTCCGCCCGGCGTGCCGGGTTTCTGCATCCACAGACGCTGGCCGGCCTCGGACAGGACATAGCGCAGGAACGCCTGCGCCACGGTCAGGTTGGGCGCGCCTTTCAGGATGGATATACCGTCCGGATTCAGGATCGTAAGATTGTCCGGCATGGTGTAACCGATCATTTCAGGACCCACGGCGTTGATCTGGGCCCAGGCGTAGAAATCGATGGCCATCCCGTAGGCCACTTCGCCGGAAGTCACGTCCTTGGGCACCTGGCTTCCCGTATTCGCGAATCCCCGGGCGTTGGCGCCCAGGGCCGTGATGATCTGCCAGCCCCGTTCCCAGCCGTAGACCTGCAGGATGATCTCGAAGGGCACGTGCGCGCTGCCGCTCTTCCGGGGATCGGCCGCTCCGACCCAGGAGAAGAGCCCGGGATCGGTCAGGTCTTCCCAGGTCTCCGGCACCGGCAAATCCACGATCTGCACCACCCGCTTGTTGTAAACGATGCCGAATCCAGCCATCGTCGCGCCGTACCACTGGTATCCCGCATCGTATATCGGGTAGCCGCCCGCCTCCGCGGGCAGTCTCGAAAGCAGGATATCGGGTAGCCGGTACGAGGACTGCAGGCCGAGGCGGGCCAATTCCATGAACGGATCGCTGCCCCCGCCGAACATCATGTCGATGCCAATGCCGTCCGGCTTGCCGGTAAACTCGGACTTTATGAACCGGAGGATCTCGGAAGTCCCGCCCACGTCCATCCACTCGATCTCGACACCGCGGCCGGTCTCCTCCCGGTAATAGGTGTCGAAGCTCCGGGTGAATTCGTAACGGATGCCTTCCCAGTGCGGAGAGACGATTACCAGGCGGTCCTGTGCCGCAAGGGTGTCCGGACCGCCGGCAAGGAAGAAGGCGCTCGCGACGACCAAACAACGTATGTAGCGATGAATGACCAGCTGACGTTTCACCTATACCTCGAGCGTTGAAATCCCCTATCGTTTTTTCGCGGTCAGGACCAGGACCACGGCGACCAGCAAAGAAACCACCACACCGATGCCCACGGCCGCCGGTCTGTTTACGTCACTCACCAGGGGAGGGTCCATACCCAGCAGGACAGATAGAATGAGGGAGGGGAGCAGCAGGGCGGCCAGGAAGGTCAACCGCCTCGCGGAAGCGTCGATTCCCTTGAGCGCCTTCGTCTGGACGGCCGTAGCCGCGTCGTTCAGCATTTCCCACGAACGCGTGAGCGCGTCGGCCATGTTCCGGAACCGGTGGTACGCGTCCTGGAGCTGGACGGCCGCATCCGCCTGCAGGGAGAGTTTCTCGCCGCCGTAAAGCGAATGGACGATTTCGCACTGCGGTTTGACGAGATGGATCATGTCGATGAGCCGGCGCTGCGTGTCGTAAATCCTTCGTACTTCCACGTCCTGGCCCGGCTCGATCGTTACCGCGGTGAGTTCGGATACCAGCGGGTCCTGGCAGTCGGCGATCGTCTGCATGATCAGGGCGACCGCCAGGTCCGTAGACCGCATCAACTGCGCATCCTGCTGGACCCGGTCCTTGACGTCCTGCAAAAGGGCCACCGGCGTGGTGTGAACGGTAATCAGGTAATCGGGCGCCAGGAAGAGTCCCAGCTTGACCGGCGGCGCGTCCAGACTCTCCTGCACAAGCAGGACCATGAACAGGTGTCCCGGGAACACCGCCGAATAGGGCCGGGCCGAAACCTCCCGGCACGCCTTCACCGACAGGGGATGGGCGGCGAACTCCCTGAATTCGCCCAGGAACGCCGCGTCTTCGTCCGTAATCTGCTCGAGGTCCAGCCAGAACAGGCCCTTGGAGTCTTCCAGGGTTTCCTGGAGGTGGGAGAGTGAGACATCATCGTAGCGGATGACGTTGTTCTGTTCCAGGATCAGCAAGTCCCGCATGAAAGCCCTCAGTTTCCTTTGTTTTTCTTTTCCCAGTAGAAGTAGAAGGGAAAGCCGGCGGCGACGATGGCCAGGCCGATGAGCGTGTTGTAGATGAACTCCATGTTGGTCAGCAGCGATACCAGGTAGCCGGTGATTACGGCGAGAAAGAGCAGGGGCGTAACCGGATAGCCCCAGGCCTTGTAGGGCCGCTTCGCATCGGGGCGGGTGAACCGCAGCACGATGACCGAGCCGATGGCGATGATCGAAAAGGCGTAGTTCGTGAAGGAACCATAGGCAATGATCTGTTCGTAACTCGGCGTGAGTGCGATCAGGGCGGACAAGATGCCCTGGGTAAGGATGGAGACCGCCGGCGTGCGGAACCTGGGGTGGACCCGGCTCAGTCCCTCGAAGAACAGGCCGTCCCTGCTTAGGGCGTAGAATAGACGAGGCGCCACGAGAATCTGCACGTTGACTCCGCCGAAGGTGGAACACATGACGCCCACCGAGATAAACAGGGCGCCCCAGTCCCCCAGCAGCACCTTCATCACGTCGGCCGCGATCCAGGGCGAAGTCTGGACCTGTTCGAAGGGCAGAACGAGTATGTAGACGAAGTTGGCCGCCAGGTAGATCAGGATCACGAACACGATCCCGCCGATGATGGACAGCGGGATATTGCGGCTCGGTGCGCGCATTTCCCCCGCGACGTAGCTGGAGAAAGTCCAGCCCTCGTAGGCGAACAGACCGGTGACCATGGCCGCGCCAAAGGCGCCCAGCGCGAATCCGCCCACAGCCGCGCCGCCGCCACCGAACAGCGGCGAGAAATGGGCCATCGAACCCTTGTCGGCCATGATCAGGCCCAGCAGGATAAGTCCCCCGAGCGCGCCGACCTTGATGAAGGTGAAGAGGTTGGTGACCCGGCCTCCCCAGCGCACGCCGATCACGTTGATGACCGTCAATACCAGCACGCATGCGCTCGCGATGAGCGCACGGGCGCCATCACCCAATACGACACCGGGTGCGGCCCCGTCCGCCGTGACCACGTTCACCACGCTCGCAAGGTAGGCGGAGAACACGTTGGCGACGGCGGCGATGGACACCGGCCAGACGATCCAGAAAGAGGACCAGCCGAAGATGAAGGTGAGCCATCTTTTGCGGTAGGCCTCGCGGATGTAGACGTACTGTCCCCCGGTCCGGGGGAGCATGGCGCCCATTTCCGCGATACAGAGGCCGCCGCAAAGCGCGAGAAGACCGCAGACCAGCCAGACGAGGAGGCTCATGCCCGGCGAGCCCACGTTAGAGGCAATGGCGCTCGGCGCCTGGAAGATGCCGGAACCGATCACCCCGCCCACTATGATGGTCGTGGCTTCCAGCGGCCCCAGCCCGCGGACCAGTCCTTCGTCCCTGGCGTCGGATTTGGGAGAAGCGGTGGTATTTGCTTCCGGTTCAGCCAATCCTCACCTCGACGGAAATGCTTGTGAAATCAGGTAGAAACATGAGTAATATAACCGCATGCGCACGTCAACGACAATCACATTTAAGCCGCTCGAAATACCGAGTTAATGCCTTGACAGTATACGGTCCGGATTCTATATTGGGTTGTTCGATTCGAGGCGGCGTAGCTCAGTTGGTCAGAGCATCGGAATCATAATCCGAGTGTCCGGGGTTCGAATCCCTGCGCCGCTATTTTCAATGGCCTTTCTACGTCCGGAAGGCCATTTTCATTATGGTCTTTTTTTCTCCCATGCCAGAATCCATTGAACATAAAGTCGAAGCGACGGTCCGTCGTCACGGGATGATCAAGGCTGGCGACAGGATTATCGCCGCGGTTTCCGGCGGTGCGGACTCGGTGGTCCTTCTGCACGCCCTGCACGGCCTTTCCGGCAAGTTGGGCATGGAACTGGTCACAGCTCACCTCGACCACGGTCTCCGTGGCGCGGAGGGACGGGACGACGCCGTCTTCGTCGCGGACTACGCGGCGGGCCTGGGCCTTTCCTGCATCGTGGAACGGGCGGACGTAGCCGCCTACTGCCGGGAAAACGGATGCTCAACCGAACAGGGCGCCCGCGAGGTACGTTACGGGTTCCTGCGCAAGGCGCTTCTTGACCGGGAAGCGGATGCAGTGGCGACCGGACACACGGCGGACGACCAGGCCGAGACGGTGCTGATGCGCCTCCTGCGCGGCAGCGGCAGTTCGGGTCTCTCGGCCATTCGCCCGGTCAGGGACGGCTGGATCATCCGGCCGCTGCTGGACGTCACCGCCGACGAGATCTCAGGGTATATACGCAGGCATGGTCTGTCCTTTCGCGTCGATCGTACCAACGCGGACCGTGACGTGCTCCGAAACAGGATACGGCACCACCTGGTGCCCTTGCTGCGACGGGACTACAATCCACGGATCGTGCAGGGACTCGGACGGCTCGCCGACGTGATCCGTTGCGAGGCCGAGTATCTCGACGCAAGTGCGGCGACATTCCTCGCCGATCATGGGCGCGTCGGGAACGGGAACATCCTTCATCTGGACCGAGAGGCGTGGCCGACCGCGGCGCCCGCCGTACAGCGGGTACTGATCCGCCACCTGGTCCGGGCGGTGGGCGGCAACGAGGAACGTCTGGATTTCGACCGGGTGGAAGCTACCCGCGCCTGGATCGGCCGGGGCGCCATCGGCCGGATCCATGAGCTTCCCGGCGGGATTCGCATGGAATGCCGGAGGGCCGAACTGGTGATCTGTCTTGGCTCGCCTGCGCCTTTCCGGGTGGACTTCGAGGTGCCCGGCCGTGTGGAAGTTCCGGCATCCAACCTGTCGATACGTGTAGCGGAGGGATCCGCGGTCGACGCGCCGGCCGCCACCCCGCGCCGGGCCGTTTTCGATGCCGGGGCCGTGCCGCGGCAATGGACCGTGCGTTCCCGCGAACCGGGCGATCGCATGACGCCTTTCGGTCTGGCGGGTCACAAGTCGCTGAAGAAGCTGTTCAACGAATGGGACGTGCCCAGGTTGCTGCGCGACCGCGTGCCGGTGGTGACAGGCGGGAACAGAGTGTTATGGGTAGCCGGCCACCGACAGAGCGGCGAGGGGATGGTTACCGGGAAGACCCGGCGTGTGATGGTCGCCGAGTTGATGGAGAATGACCGGGGATCATGACGGCCGAGCCGGTCGGTGGGCCGCCTGCGGGCCAGGAGCGGCGGGCTGCTTGAGACCCCGGTCGGTGGGCCGCAGGCGGCCCAGGGGCGGCGGGCTGCTTGAGACCCCAAACGGCGGATTGACCGGCATACGGGAATCTATGATGAAAGTCCTGCTAACCGAAGAACAGATCGCGGAGAAGGTTCGAAGCCTGGGGGCGCAGCTGTCGGGCGATTACAGTGGTAAAAACCCGTTGCTCATAGGCTGTCTCAAGGGAAGCGTGGTCTTCCTGGCCGACCTGATTAGGGAAATCACGATACCGCACACCATCGACTTCGTACGCACTTCATCCTATGGAAAGGGCCAGGTTTCCACCGGTTCCGTGCACGCCGAATTCTTCGATGTCGACGTCCGCGGAAGACACGCCGTGATCGTCGAGGACATCGTTGACACCGGGCTGACGCTGGGCTATCTTACAGAAGAGTTGACGAAGCAGGAACCATTGTCCCTGAAGGTATGCGCCTTGCTGGTCAAACCGGGGGCGTACCGGGCACCCGTGACGATCGATTACAAGGGGTTCGACATACCGGGCGATTTCGTCGTGGGGTACGGACTCGACTGGGGCGAAAGATACCGGGACCTGCCGTACGTCGCCCTGGTCGATGAGCAGGATACCTGAGCGTGGGGGTATGCGGCGCGAAGAAGGACTGCATATCCTCACGCTTATTTCTTGCGCTCCGAAGGCGGCCGGCGACGACCGGTATGG
>CAZZNP010000058.1:5925-16371 GCA_964655785.1 uncultured Gemmatimonadota bacterium | reverse complement strand
ATATCCTCACGCTTATTTCTTGCGCTCCGAAGGCGGCCGGCGACGACCGGTATGGACGGTATGGACGGTATGGACGGCGACGACCGGTATGGCCGGCGACGACCAGTATGGCCGGTATGGACGGCGACGACCGGTATGGACGGCGACGACCGGTATGGACGGTATGGACGGTATGGCCGGGAATTCATGACGGACAGGATCGAATGACGAAAAACGGACAGAAAAGAGACGGGCCTCAAGGCCGAAGGCCGGTCGCGCCTGGACAGGGCCGCGATAACCGGCAGCACGCGCCTGGACAGGGCCGCGGTAACCGGCAGCACGCGCCTCGCCGGACCAGGACTATCGTAGTGTGGGTGCTCCTGGGCCTGCTATCGGTGGTGCTGGTCCAGTTCTTCAGCCGAAATCGTTCCGACGAGATGGAAATCGGATACTCCACGTTCCGGAATCACCTGGCCAACGGGAATGTCCAGAGCGTGACGATACTCGAGAAGACGATCGTCGGCGAATTCAACAACGCGGTCAGCATACCGGTCGCAGGCGGCCGGGAATCTCTGGAAACGCGGTTCAAGGTCGAGATCCCCTTCGAAGACACGGAACTGATCGATGAACTGGTACGGAAGAACGTAACGATCACGGCCCGGCCGAAGGCGGCCCCGTGGTATGCCCACCTGATCACCTGGTTCCCGCTGCTCCTCATACTCGGTTTGTGGATCCTCATCTTCCGGCAGATGCAGGGCGGGCAGAAGGGGCTCTTCTCCATGGGCAAGAGCCAGGCCAGACTGACGGGAGAGCGGGAAGGCGTAAAGTTCAGCGAAGTGGTCGGGGTGGAAGAGGCGAAGCGCGACCTGCAGGAGGTCGTGGAATTCCTCAAGCATCCCGACAAGTTCAAGCGATTCGGCGCGCGGCTGCCGAAAGGCGTGCTCCTGTTGGGACCGCCGGGTACGGGCAAGACCCTGCTGGCGCGCGCGGTTGCCGGTGAAGCCGGCGTACCGTTCTTCACCATGAGCGGCGCCGATTTCATGGAGATGTTCGTCGGAGTCGGCGCGTCACGGGTGCGGGACCTGTTCAAACAGGGCAAGGAAAACGCCCCGTGCATCATTTTCATCGACGAGCTGGACGCCGTGGGCCGTCACCGTGGCGCGGGACTGGGCGGCGGGCACGACGAGAGGGAGCAGACCTTGAACCAGCTGCTCGTGGAAATGGACGGGTTCGAACTCAACAGCGGGGTCATCCTGATCGCCGCCACGAACCGGCCCGACGTGCTGGATCCTGCACTCCTCCGGCCCGGACGGTTCGACCGGCACGTAACGGTGGACCGCCCGGACGTCAGGGGCCGCGAGCAGATCCTCAACATCAAGGCGAAGGACAAGCCGCTGGCGGATTGCGTCGATCTGAATGCCATGGCCAGGCTCACTCCGGGCATGTCGGGCGCCGACCTGGAGAACATCGTGAACGAAGCGGCCCTGCTCGCCGCGCGTGAGGACCAGAAGCGAATCACCATGAAGGACCTTGAACGCGCCAGGGACCGTATCGTCATGGGCTCGGAACACCAGTTGATCATGTCGGAAGAAGAGCGCAGGACCGTCGCGTACCACGAAAGCGGCCACGCCCTGACCGCCGCCCTGATCCCGGAGGTAGACTCCCCGCACAGCGTCACCATCATACCCCGCGGACAGGCGCTGGGAATCACCTACTCCATTCCCGAGGAAGACCAGTACCTGTATTCGGAAGCCTGGTGCCGGGGGCAGATCGCCTGTCTGCTGGCCGGGCAGGTCGCGGAGCGCATCGGGATAGGAGACATGTCCAACGGGGCCGGAGACGACATCAAGCGCGCCACAGAACTGGCCCGCCACATGGTCTGCGGCTGGGGAATGGGCGAACTCGGTCCCCTGGCCCTTGGAAACCCGGAAGGGGAGGTGTTCCTGGGCCGGGAACTGACCCGTAAGCGGGATTACAGCAACAAGACGGCCGTGAAGGTCGACGAGGAAATCAAGCATATCATGGACGCATGCCGGCAGCGCGCGGAAGCCATGCTAACGAAGCGGGAAGATGTCCTGCACCGGATGGCCGGGGCTCTTCTCGAACATGAAACGCTGGACAGGGACCAGATAGAACGGGTGCTCGAAGGGCAGCCGCTGGATTCGAACGTGCGGCGTGAAGTCCTGCCGAGGCGGGACGCGGAGGATGAAGCCGGGCAGAAAGAGGGAGCACAGGCCGACGATGCCGAAACGCCCGCTCACACGCCCTTCAAAGAGCCTCCCCTGGCCGCCCCGGGAGTTTGAACGTGCCTGACGAACTGGTCGTCGAAGGCGACGGGTTCCGGTGGGACTGCTCGAAACGCACGCGGATCATGGGGGTCCTGAACGTGACGCCGGATTCCTTCTACGACGGCGGGCGCTACTGGGAACCGTATACGGCGGTGCGACACGGCCAGCAAATGGCCGAAGAAGGCGCGGATATCATCGATGTCGGCGGCGAATCCACGCGGCCGGGCGCGGAGCCGGTCCTGCTGGAGGAGGAACTAAGGCGGGTCATCCCCGTCATAGAACGGCTGAAGGACCGGACAGGGCGGCCGGTATCCATCGATACCCGTAAAGCCGAAGTCGCCCGCAAGGCCATCGACGCCGGCGCCCGGATGGTGAACGACGTCAGTGGCATGACCGCCGATCCGGAGATGGTCGAGGCGGTTGCATCCGCCGGGGTACCCGTAGTGATCATGCATACGGCGGGAACCCCTCAGGACATGCAGCTGAATCCAGGCTACCGGGATACCGTCGGCGAGATCGTCGAATGGCTGGGCGCGCGCATAGAACACGCCGTGGCGCACGGCATCCGGAGATCACGGATCATAATCGACCCGGGCATTGGTTTCGGCAAAAGACTCAGCGACAATCTGCTTCTGATCCAGTCCCTGGCGTCCTTTAAAAAACTGAATTGTCCCATTCTCATCGGTCCGTCGAGGAAGGCCTTCATCGGCAACGTGCTCGACGCGGAGAAAGACGACCGGATGGAGGGTACGGCGGCGGCGGTCGCGATGAGTGTAGCCAACGGCGCCAGCATCATCCGCGTCCACGACGTCAGGGAGATGGGACAGGTTGTCCGCATGACCGATGCGATCTGCAGAGCGCGGCAGGAATAGGGCGCTCTTCAATACAGGGTTTCCATACAGTAAACATGATCATCAATATCGTTATCCTGGGTTCGGGAGGCGCCATTCCGACCCTGACGCGAAACCTGCCGTCCGTAGCCATCCAGTGCGATGGTCGCGTGTACCTCTTCGATTGCGGCGAGGGCACCCAGACGCAGATGGTCCGGGCGAAGCTGCCCTTGAGCAAGATCGATCGGATCTATATTTCCCATCTGCACGGCGACCATGTCATGGGACTGCCCGGCCTGCTGATGACCATGGGTCAGATACCGCGGGAACGGACGCTTTACATTCACGGACCGCCGGGCATCTCGGACTTCGTGGAAGGTAACCGCCGCTTTCTGGGCTACCAGTGCCCCTTTCCCGTGAAGGTGACGGAGAACAAGGGTGGAATGGTCTCGGAGGACGACACGGTCTGTGTCGACGCCGTACCCGCGGACCACAGTTGCTTTACGCTGGCATTCGCCTTCCGGGAAAGGGAGCGCCCCGGCCAGTTTCAAATCGAGGAAGCGAAGCGGCTGGGTATACCTCCCGGACCGCTTTACGGTCGGCTGCAGGCGGGAGAATCCGTAACGCTGGGTGATGGCAGGCTGATCGAGCCCGGGCAGGTACTGGGTCCGGCCAGGCAGGGACGGAAGATCGTGTACGCCACGGATACGCGGCCATGCGACCAGGTGGTGTCGCTGGCCCTCGGAGCGGACGTGCTGATCCACGACGGCATGTTCAGCGACGACCTGCGCGCTCAGGCCCGGCAGAAGCACCACTCGACGGTCGTTCAGGCCGCCCGCATCGCCCGTCGCGCGAAGGTCGGCAACCTCGTGCTGACCCACATCAGCTCCCGCTACATGCAGGACGGACCGCTGGTCGCAGAGGCGCGCAAGATCTTCCCCGCCACTCGGGTCGCGCGGGATCTCATGGAATTCGACGTGCCCATGTACAAGTGAGACCGGCACGGTACGCTTCCGCCCGTCTCCGGGGAGCGTCGCCCACCCGTTTTGTGCGGAACGATTCCCGACCGAAGGTCAGTCCGCGGCTTCCCGCTTGACGGCCTCCCAGGCCGCCAGGCCTCCGACCAGGTCCATCACGTCCGCGATGCCGTGCCGCTTCAGGATGCTGGCCGCCATGGCGGAACGGTAGCCGCCGGCGCACTGGACGACCACCGTGGTGTCGGCGGGGATCTCGTCCAGACGTTCTTCCAGGTGGTTCAAGGGCACGTGGAGACTGCCCCGGATGGACCTGTCGGCACGCTCCTGTCCGGACCGGATATCGAGCACCACCGGCGGGCGTTCCGTTTCCAGCCTGTCGCTCAGTGCCGCCGCGGTTATGCGCTCGGTCCGGCTCAACAGGTCCGACCGTTCCTCCAGCGCGTGCATACCCCCCTCCAGGTATCCCGCGATGTGGTCGAATCCGATGCGGCCCAGCCGCAGGGCGGATTCCTCCTCGGCGCCTGATTCCGTGATCAGAACGATCGGTTCGTCCCGCCGCAGCAAGGTGCCCGCCCAGCTGGCGTACTGCCCTCCGAGCCCGATGTTGATACTGCCCCTCAGGTGCGCGCCTTCGTAATCCGCGGCGTCCCGCGTGTCGAGCACCTGGGCGCCGTCTCCCGCCTTTCGCAATACCTCGTCGAGCGAAAGGGGATGCAGATTATGCTTCAGCAGATGATCCAGCGTATCGTGTTCCTGTGCGTTGAACGCGGCGTCGTAAGTAAAGTACGACGGCGCCTCCGGCTGGTCCGTCGTAATCAGACGGGTAAAGGTCTCCCGGTCCATCGGCTGCAGGGCGTAGTTGAACTTCCTCTGATCGCCCATCGTTGAAACGGTGTCCGTACTCAAGTTCTTCCCGCACAGCGAACCGGCGCCGTGGGCGGGATAGACGAGCGTTTCATCGACGGTGGCCGGTAGCAGTTTATGGTGGAGAGATTCGTAAAGCAGGTTGGCCAGGTCGGCGGCCTTCCAACCGAGCGCGGCCCTCAGGTCCGGACGGCCCACGTCGCCGATGAACAGGGTGTCCCCGGTCAGGACGGCGTACGGCGCGATCTCCCTTTCGGGATCGAAGACCAGGATGCAGACCGACTCCGGTGAGTGGCCGGGCGTTTCGAGGAATGCCAGCCGGATCGCGCCCAGGTTCATGCTTTCGCCGTCGCGCATGGGCTCGAAGGCGTAATCCGCTTCGGCCCGCGCGCCCAGATGGATCACGGCGCCGGTGCGGTCCCTGAGCTCGAGGTGGCCCGCGGCGAAATCCGCGTGAAAGTGTGTCAGGAAGACGTGGCCAATGGTCATTTCGAGGTTTTCGGCCTCTTGAATGTACTGGTCGATGTCGCGTTGCGGATCCACCACGGCCGCGATCCCCGACGCCTCGTCCCCGATGAAGTAGGACGCATGGGCCAGACATCCCAGGTAGTATTGCTTGAGTATCATGATCGCCTCCCGAAGTCTCTCACCGCCGCCCGGTTCGCCAGAGTTCACCATGGCTGGCGGCGACTCCCGCCTTCCATTGCTGGCGGCGACTCCTGCCCCGGCCTGCCATTGCTGGCGGCGACTCCCGCCCCGGCCTTCCTTCTCACCGCCTCCCGGGATGGGCCATGCCCGGTTCTCCTTCCGCAATATACAGGGTGATGGAAGAACTCATAACCTGGTCGCCCCGCCATGTCCGGAACCCGGAGCTATTGGGTTCCAGTGCCGAGCCTTTCAGGTAGGGCTTCCATACCTGGGCGCGCTGCCGATGCCACAGGAACACGCCGGCCACGTCTTCCACCAGGAGCCGTTCCGCCTCCCTGTACAGGGCAATGCGACGATCAGGATCCCTGACCTCGCCGTCGGCCGCGGTCATCAGGCCATCGAAGGCGGCATTGTTCCAGTTGTGCCGGCCGTTGGACCGCCAGAGCCCGAGGAGGTTGCTCGGATCCACGAAGTCGAACTCGTAAGGCACCAGCCCGAAGGCAAGCGTATGGTTGTTCAGACCGTCCATGAAGACCTTGTTCTCCACGTTGCGCACTTCGACCTTCATATTGAGATTGCGATCCAGCATCGCCTGCAGTCCCTCGGCCGCGTCGCGGTGCATGGCGATCTCGTTGCGCAACCACATGTCCAGTTCGGGAAAACCGCGTCCATCCGGATAGCCGGCCTCCGCGAGCAGTTCACGGGCGCGCGCCGGGTCAAACCCCTGGCCCTCGGCGTAGATCCCGTCCGAATAGGCCGGGAAACCCGGAGGCAGCATGGAGTACCCCGGTATGGCAAAGCCCTTGAGCGCGGATCGGCAGATCGCGGCCCGGTCGATGGCGAGACTGATGGCCAGGCGCACTCTCCGGTCGTTGAACGGTGGTTTCGTGACGTCGAAAAACAGATAGTGGGTCCAGAAATTGGGCCAGGTATGTACCTGGTCGCTCAGGTCTGCATCGGAAAGCAGCCGGGCCAGTTCCGCCTGGTTCTCCACCTCGGATAAATCGATCTCGCCGGCCTCGTACGCCGGCAGCCTCGGAGGCGGTGTGGTCAGGTTGAACATCTTGTAGATCAGTCTCTCCAGGTATGGTTTGTCGGCGCCGCGGTACATGGGGTTGGCCTCGTAAACCATCCGTTCGCCCTTGGTCCATTCCACCATGATGAAGGGACCGGAGGAAACGCAGGTCTCGGGGCGCGTGGACCAGGTATCGCCGTATTTCCCGATGGCGTGCTCGGGAGAAACCCAGGAATAGGTCAGCAGCAAGGGCAGATGAGGCGTGGGTTCCTCGGTCGCGACATGCAGCGTAAGGTCGTCGGACGCCCAAACGCCGAGGGAATCCACGGGCACGCTCCGGGCGACGACGGCCTGCCAGTTCCGGATCGGCTGGTAGTACCACCCGAAGTCGTAGGCGTTCTCCGGATCGGCGCCCCTGCGCAGGGAAAAGACGTAGTCATTAGCCGTGAGCGGACGGCCGTCGCTCCACTGTTGTCCCGGCCGAAGATGGAAGGTCCATACCAGTCCGTCATCGGACATCTCCCAACGTTCCGCCGCGCCGCCCCGCAACACGAAGTTCCGGTTCGTGCGCGTCAAAGGTTCGGCGATGATGTATTTGCCCGCGGCCCCTTTGTACACCGTGCGGAACCACTCGTTGTAGGGCCGCGACTCGGAAAACATCTGAAGGACCTGTTGCTCGGGAGGCAGGGCGTCCGCGGGCAGCGGCACCCCGATGGAGTTGACGTGACCGGAATCATCGGCGGGCAGGAGGGTATCGATCAGTCCGTAGGCCGACCACGTTACCGCCGCGGCGAGGACTAAGTGGATCGAAATCCGAAGTATCGGTGTACCGGTTTGTTTTCGCATGTTGCACCTGCCATGCAGCGTAACGCCCTACTCGTTCATCCGCGGGTCGAGGGCGTCGCGGAGGCCGTCGCCGATGAGCGAGAACCCGAGCATGACCAGGGCGATCATGAAAACCGGAAAGAGGGCGAGGTGCCAGTAGTAGATCACGTTGGGAAGGTGGCTGCTGACCATCTGTCCCCAACTCGGCGTGGGCGGATTGATGCCCAGGCCGAGGAAGCTCAGCCCCGCCTCGGCAAAGATGGCCTGGGGGATGCCCATGGCCAGGCCTACGATGATGGGGCTGAGGGCGTTGGGCAGCATGTGGCGGACGATGATGTGCACATTGGATGCGCCCATCGACCGGGCGGCCCGAACGAAATCGGACGCCCGCAGCGACAGGAACTGGGCCCGGACCAGCCGGCATACGCCCACCCATCCCGTCACGCCGATGGCGAAAAGCACGTTACTCAGGCCGCTGCCCAGCCACGCCATGATCAGGATGGCGAAAAGCAGGCTGGGGAAGACCGACATGACATCCACCAGGCGCATGACGATGTAGTCGGCTTTGCCCCCCTTGAACCCGGCGATGGCACCGAGCGGCACCCCGATCAGCAGGGAGATCATCTGCGCGACGAATCCCACGATGAGCGAAATCCGGGCGCCGTACACGATCCGGCTGAAGTAATCCCGGCCGATGCTGTCCGTACCCATGGGGTGGGTCCAGGACGGGAACTGCCAGGCCGCGTCGAAATTGGCTTCGGAATAATGGGAAGGCGAGACCCATGGCGCGAAGACGGCCATAAACGAGATGACGATGATGATAACCGCCGCCACGACGGACAGCTTGTTCTTCATATAGCGGCGCAGGGCGTCGCGCCAGAGTCCGCCGGTGGCCTGGGTTATTTCCGTCGCGGTGCTGGTCATCGGTTTGCTATCCGTCCGTTTTCTCCGTGGAGCGCCTTGCCGCGAAACGCTCGATGAGCAGTACGATCGCGCATCCGGTGATACCCAGGGCAATGGCCAGCAGGACTTCTCCCGATATTGACGCGGGCAGGACGTTCAACTGTACCAGCGGTTTGACCACGCCCTGGCGGTCCGTGACCGTTTCCACCGTTTCTTTCCACGGCCAGATCTTGCGCAGCGAACCGGCCATGAGGCCGATAAGGGCCGCTACGGTCACGTCATGGTAACGACGCAACAGCCATCTGAGCACCCGCGCGAAGAAGACCAGCCCCAGGATCCCGCCGCATCCGAATATGATGATGGGCAGGAAATTCCGCTCGACCACCGAAGTGAGCATGTACTGGTACTTCCCCAGGATGACCAGGATGAACGAGCCCGAGATACCGGGCAGGATCATCGCGCAGATCGCTATCGACCCGCTCAGGAACACGAACCAGGCGGCGGAGGTCGTCTCGACCGGAACGGCGCCCACCAGGACGAAGGCGGCCGCGGCCGCCAGGAGCAACGCAACCGCTTCCGTCGCGGTCCAGGCGGAAACTTTTCCACGTATGGTGATGATCGAAGCGAGCACCAGGCCGAAGAAAAAAGCCCACACGTGGACGGGATGGTGGTCGAGCGCCCACGCGAAGAACTGGGCCAGACTGAAAATCGCCACCATGATTCCCGTGACGAGGGCGACCAGGAACCGGTAAGGGAAATCGGCGAGCGCTTCGCCGAACCGGAAGGTAACCAGGGACCGGAGAAACCTCACGTTGACGGCGTGCACGGCGTCGAGCAGTTCCTCGTACACGCCGAGGATGAAAGCCATCGTCCCTCCGGACACCCCGGGGACGACGTCGGCGACCCCCATGCAGAAACCGCGGGCGGAGATGCCCAGGTAGTTCCTGAACGTCCGTTTCGAACGCGAAGAACCGTTGTCCATTACTTGCTCCCGCGTACGAATCTGACCCTGGGATCCACTAGTGCGTACAGGATGTCCGTAATCAGGTAGACGATACCGATCAGCACCGCGACGAGCAGCGTCAGCGCCATTATCATGGGATAGTCCCGTTCGAAGATGCTGGTGACGAAGAACTGTCCCAGCCCCGGGATCCGGAATATGCCTTCGACGAAGAGCGACCCGGTCATCACCCCGGGCAGCATGGGCCCCATGATGGTCAGCAGCGGGATCATGGAGTTCTTCAGCACGTGGACGAACAGGACGCTGCGCTCTTTCAGTCCCTTCGCCCGCGCCGTGCGCACGTAGTCCATGCGGAGGTTTTCAAGCACGCTCGAACGGGTATACCGGGCGATAATGGCCATGGGACCCAGGGCGTATACGATCACCGGCATGATCCAGGTCTCCGGCCCGCCCCATCCGCCCGTGGGCAGGACCCTCCAGATGGTCGCGAAGAGGACGATGAAAAGTATGGAAATGGCAAAACTGGGCACAGTGATCCCCAGGGTGGCGAGCATAGTAGTCCCGTAATCCATCCAGGTATTCTGTTTTATAGCGGAAAGAATGCCCAGGAGGATGCCACAGGAGAAGGCCACGGCGAGGCCCATACCGCCCAGTTGCATGCTGATGGGCCAGGTTCTCGCAATGAGGTCCGTCACCGTCTCGCCAGGACTTTGAAAGGGGATGCCGAAATCGAATTGCAACGCGTTCCACATGTAACGCCCGTACTGCTCGTATAGGGGCCGGTCCAGGCCGTACTTGCGCAGGATGTTCGCCTTGGCCTCGGCCGACAGGGGCATCTTCTCTTCGTCGAACGGGCCGCCCGGAACCGCATGCATCAGGCTGAAGGTTATGATCGTGACCAGGAACAGCACGCCGATCAATCCCAGGATGCGGTATATGATGTATCGGAGCATAAGGGTCAGGTTTTCTGGTGCGGTGTCGTGATGGAAAAGGGGAGAATCCACCGTCTCGAACAACCAGCGTCGATACCGATGGTCCAACCTCAATATTGCAGGCGTACGCGGCAGGGTGTCAAGGGTTATTTGCCGTGGCCGGACGGCACCCGGATGGGGTAAATGATGGACCGTGCCTCACCCCCGGTACCGGGTCATCTCCT
>CAZZNP010000058.1:1422-5825 GCA_964655785.1 uncultured Gemmatimonadota bacterium | reverse complement strand
CCCGGATGGGGTAAATGATGGACCGTGCCTCACCCCCGGTACCGGGTCATCTCCTCTTGACACCCACCGGGGTGTTTCACACATTAACCGGTGAATTTCCGTCTATCGAATTGGTGTATACAGGGAGGGCGCGAACGTGCGGATCGTAGAGGTTACCGCGCTGATTCTGCGGTTGCCGGATGTTACGGAGTCCTGTGACGGGACGCAGGATACCTGTCTGATTAGCATCGAAACCGATGAAGGCATTACGGGTTGGGGAGAGGTCGATTCCTGTCCCACCGTGGTAAAGGCCGTTATCGACGCGCCGCTGTCGCACCAGATCTGCAATGGGCTGGCCAACGCGCTGGACGGCGCCGACCCCCTGGACATCGACGCCTGCACGGAACGAATGATGGAGTCCGCCAACTACTACGGCCGGGTAGGGGTGGGCCGGCACGCCATGGCGGGCGTCAACCTTGCCCTCTGGGACATCGCCGGAAAGGCCGTCGGACAGCCTGTCTTCGAGCTTCTGGGCGGAGCGCACCAGCGTAAGTTCCGCGCCTATGCTTCCGTCCTGTTCGGCGACACGCCCGCGGAAACCCGGACCATCGGCCGGAAGTTCGCCGACCAGGGTTTTACGGCGGTCAAGTTCGGCTGGGGGCCCATGGGCGAGAACGAAGCGCAGGATGTCGCACTCGTCCGTGAGGCGCGCCGCGGCACGGGTGACGAAGTGGACGTGCTCATCGACGCGGGCCAGGTCTGGGACTCGCAGACCGCGCTGACCCGGTCCCGGCAGTTCGCCGAATACCGTCCATTCTGGATCGAAGAGCCGCTGCACCCGGACGATATCGAAGGGTATGCCTCGCTGACGGCGGAAAGCCCTGTCCCCATCGCCACCGGGGAAGCGGAGTCCCGCCTCGAGGACTTCGAACGCCTGGTCGCCGAGGGCGGGCTCGACTGGATCCAGCCTGACCCGGGCCGTTGCGGCATCACGACCATGGCCGCTGCCGGGCGGACCGCCCACCGGTACGGCCGCAAGGTCGTCAATCACAGTTACAAGAGCGGCATTACCATGGCGGCGGCGCTCCACGCCCTTGCTTCCCTGCCCAACGCGTCCGTCTTCGAATTCTGCATGTCCGATTCGCCGCTGAGGCACGAACTGACCCACGAACGGTTTACCATAGACGACGATGGTTTCGTGGCGGTGCCGGACGGACCCGGACTGGGGGTCACGGTGAACGAGGAAACCATAGCGCGGTACCGGGTCGCGTAGCGTCCGTGTTCATGTACCCGGGTTCTCATCTTGCCGATTCATTTTTCGCTGATACTTTTTCTCGCTGGTTCTTTTTAAAGGAGCTTCAACGATGGCCGCCCCTTCACCTGTCATGCACGCCGCGCTCAACCAGATCAACATCGACGAGATCAAGGAACAGATCGGCCCGCCTCCCGCCTCCTGCGCCGTGGTTGCCGCGGATCACGTGACGGCGGCGTTCATCTGGCAGGAATCGGGTACCATCAACGACAACCACTGCCACGACTACGACGAATGGTGGCTGGTGCTGGAAGGAGAGATCGACTGGGTGATCGAAGGGCGAGACGAAACCGTCCATGCGAAGGCGGGAGATTTCATCTACGTGCCGGCCCTTACCTTCCATCATATATTTCCCGTGGGCGGCAAGCCTTCCATCCGCCTGGGCGTCGCCCTGACCGGACACGGCCACCTGCACGAGCGGCCGGAGCGCAAGGTGAAGGTCACGCTGGAGTAACGCACCATCGCGAGAAACCAAGCTGGAGTAACCCATGTCTACGAGAACTGAAAACCTCGCAACCATCAAGGCGGGTGGCGTGGTCGCGGTACTCCGGGCGGACAGCCCGGACAACCTGGTCCACGTCGCCCAGGCCATCGGCAGGGGCGGCATCGGGGCCGTCGAGATTACCATGACGACGCCGGGCGCCCTGGACGTCATCGGTGAATGCGCGAGCCGACTGGGCGGCGAGTTTCTCTTGGGCGCGGGTTCCGTGCTCGATCCCGAAACGGCCCGCGCAGCCATCCTGGCCGGGGCCGAATACATCGTGACGCCGACGCTGAACCCGGACGTCATCACGCTCTGCCGCCGGTACGACAAGGTCATCATCCCGGGCGCGCTGACGCCGACGGAAATCCTGACGGCCTGGGAATGCGGCGCGGATATCGTGAAGGTCTTTCCCGCAACAGTGTTCGGACCGCGGTATTTCAAGGACGTGAAGGCGCCACTCCCCCAGATCGATCTCATCCCGACGGGCGGAGCAAACCTGGATAACGTGGGAGACTTCATCCGGGCCGGTGCCTGCGCCGTCGCCGTGGGCAGCAACCTGGTCGACAAGGCCGCGGTGGCCGCGGGCGAATGGCACGTGCTTACCGAAACGGCGGAAAAATTCGTGGAAGCGGTCCGTAACGCGCGCCTGGAAGGTGGCGGATGATCCGGAAGGCCGTGGTTCCCGTCGCGGGCCTGGGCACGCGGATGCTGCCCCTCACACGGTCTGTCCCCAAGGAGATGCTGCCCCTCGGCCGCAAACCGGCCATACACCGCGTGGTGGAAGAACTGGCGGCCGCGGGCATCAACCAGGTCCTCTTCATAACATCAAACCGCAAGCAGGCGATCGAGGCGTATTTCGATCTCGGCAGCGAAGTGGGAGGCCCGTCCGGGGAACAATGGGGGCGTGACGCTGAAGACCCATCCGGACCGCCCGACCTGAACTACGCGTTCGTAAGACAGGATGTCCCGGGCGGCAACGGCGACGCCGTACGGCTGGCCGAGTCTTTCGCGGGATCGGACCCCTTCGTCGTGGCCTGGGGCGACGCCGTCATCCGGTCGGTGGAGGATGGAAGCGTCGTGCGGCGCATGGTGGAAACCCACGCGAAGGAAGATGCGGCATGCACCATCGCGGTGGAGTACGTGCCTGTAGACAAAGTTTCACGATACGGTATCGTAAGGCCCCGGTACCATGCTGACTCGGCATTCCCCATTGATGACATCGTGGAGAAACCGGCCGTGGAAAACGCGCCCAGCCGCTACGCCGTATCGGCCCGGTACATATGCGGTCCGGACATCTTCCCGGCCCTGGAGTCGACACCCCGAGGGCAGAACGGCGAACTGTGGCTGGCCGATGCCATACGCGGCCTGCTCCGGGAGGGCGGTTCGGCCTGGTGCGTACCCCTGGACCCTGGCAGCAGGCGCTACGACATCGGCACGCCCCTGTCCTACTGGGAAGCCTTCGCCGATTACGCCCTGGAGGACGGGACCGACGGGTCGGCCTTTCGCAAGCTTCTTCAACGGCGGCTGAACGAATCATGATCAGCTCGCGCCAATCGGAGGCCAATTGACCGGGACCATTACCGCATCCGCACCCGGCCGCGTCGGTATCGTGGGCAATCCGACCGACATGTATGGCGGCAGCGTGATCTCGTGTTCGACGAAGGAAAGGGCCAGCGTCAGGATCCGGCCTGCGGACCGCCTGATCCTCGACGCCGGCGCCGAACAGCGGGTCATCGCGTCGCCGGACGACCTGGTCGCCAGGGAAGACATCTTCGATATCGCGCGGGTCGCGCTGGCCGGGACCGAGTCCGCGGACTTGTCCGTCCGGATTTCCTGGTCGACCGATATCCCCTTTCGCGCCGGCCTGTCGGGGTCTACCGCGCTGCTCGTATCCATGGTCGCCGGCCTGCTCGCCTTCCGCGGCATCCGCCAGAATCCGTACCGCCAGGCGGAACTCGTCCGTGGAATCGAGTACCGGAACCTTACGTTCTGCGGGTACCAGGATGCCTACATGTGCACCTTTGGCGGGTTGCATTACATGGACTTCAGGGGGAAGGAATTCCACCTGGAATACGGGACCGATCCCTATGCCACCATGGAGCCACTGTCGTCCTTCGCGGCCCTTCCGATCATCGTGGTCATCACGGGAGGCCAGCGCGTCTCCGGGGGCGTGCATACCCCCTTGCGGGAACGCTGGCTGGCCGGGGAAACCGAAGTGGTCGAAGCATATGATGCCATCGCCGGCCTGGCCCGGGAAGGCAAGAAAGCGATTCTCGAAAGCCGGCTCGAGGAGCTGGGAAAGCTGATGAACGAGAACCAGGCGCTGACGCAGTCGCTCGGCGGATCCAATCCGGAGGACGACCGGTTCATCGAACTCGCGAGGCAGGCTGGGGCGACCGGCGCCAAGCTCGCGGGAAGCAGCGGCGCCGTCGTGGCGCTTCACGAATCGCCCCGCGAACTGGCCGGGGCCATGATGGAAGCCGGCGCCGTCGGCATACTCGAACCCTCGCCGGCCCCCGGGCTCGAGATCGAGCAGGAAGGCCCTTAAGAAGCCGTCTTGAACATCGAAGGGGAGCCGTCTTGAACATCGAAGGGGAGCCGTCTTGAACATCGAAGGGGAGCCGTCTT
>CAZZNP010000058.1:0-1322 GCA_964655785.1 uncultured Gemmatimonadota bacterium | reverse complement strand
GAACATCACCCTCGACTATCATAAAACCGGGCTTGAAGTCAACGTACCCGATGAAAACCTGGTGTCGGTCCTGAATATGCGGGAGACACCCCCGCTTGCCGATCCCGTCGCCGCCACCCGGGAGGCGCTGCGCCGGCCCGTGGCGGGGCCGCCGCTCGAAGAGATGGCCCAGGGACGCCGGAACGCCTGCGTGGTCGTATCGGACATCACCCGGCCCGTCCCCCACGACATCATCCTGCCGCCCCTGCTGGAATGCCTGGAGCGGAGCGGACTCGCCCCGGACGACATCACCTTGCTGGTCGCTACCGGGCTGCACGCTCCCATGAGCGAGGGACAACTCCGGGAGACGCTCACAGACGCGGTGGTGGACCGCTATCCCGTGGTCAACCACGTCGCGCGTATCGGGGAGGAGCAGGCCGATCTTGGCGTCACGAGCACCGGGATCCCGATCCGCGTTGACCGCAGGTACGTGGAAAGCGATCTCAAGGTGCTTACCGGTCTGATCGAGGCTCATTTCATGGCCGGTTACTCCGGCGGCCGCAAACTGGTCGCGCCAGGACTCGTCGGCGTGGAGACGATCGAACACCTGCACGGGCCGAAGATCCTCGAACACCCCCGCGCCACGACGGGCGTGCTCGACGGCAACCCCCTTCACGAAGCCGCTCTCGAGATCGCCCGGCGGGCCGGGGCCGATTTCATACTCAACGTCTCCATGGACGAAGAGCGGCGCGTCACCGGTGTGTTCGCCGGCGAGCTCGACCAGGCGCACCGGTACGGGGTCGCTCACGTGGACGGCAAGGTCGTGGCCACCGTCGAGGAACCAGTGGACATCGTCGTGACCTCGTCGGCCGGCTATCCCCTGGACACAACCTTCTATCAGGCCGTGAAGGGCATGGTCGGCGTGCTGGACATCCTGAAGGAAGGCGGTTCCATCGTCATCGCCGCCGGGTGCGCCGACGGGATCGGCAGCGCGGAGTTCGAAGCGCTGCTGCGCAAGACAACGGACATCGATGCCTTTATCGAATGGATCCAGCAACCGGGCGTATTCACCATCGACCAGTGGGAGATCGAAGAACTGGTCAAAGCGCTGAAGAAGGGCCGGGTTTACCTCTACACCGATGGCCTGAGCGACGACGATGCGCGCGACTGCCTGGTCGAACCGGTACCGTCCGTCGAGGCCGGCATCGCGCGGGCTCTGGATCGCCACGGCCCCGGCGCCACCATCGCCGTCGTTCCGCGAGGCCCCTACGTCATTCCCCGGGTACTGCCCGGGCAGGACGCCGCGGGTTAGCGCGCGGCCAGATAACGAGCTTCCCATGACC
>CAZZNP010000057.1:21771-22918 GCA_964655785.1 uncultured Gemmatimonadota bacterium | reverse complement strand
CTAAGCTACACCTCGAACACCTTCTCCAGGCGCGTCAGGTTGTCGCACCCGTTCTCCGTTACGACCACGTTGTCCTCGATCCGCACGCCGCCGCCGAGATCGGGATAGTACAGGCCCGGTTCAACGGTGACCATGTGGCCTGCTTCGAGGACCTGCGACACCTTTGAAATACGGGGCGGTTCGTGGATTTCCAGGCCGAATCCGTGGCCGGTTCCGTGGAAGAAACCCGCCATGCGGCCGTCCTTCGCGCCCGTCTCGTAGCCTCTGCTTTCGAAAAGCTTTTCCACTTCCCCATGGATCTCCCGGCCGTCCACCCCGGCCCGGACCCGCGACAGCGCAATTTCCTGTCCTTCCAGCACCGTATCGTACAGCCGCCGGAACGTGTCGGAGACCGGACCCTTCGCCACGGTGCGGGTGATGTCGGCGAAGTAGCCGGTCTTCGTGGATTTGGGAAAAAGGTCGAATATGATGGGCTCGCCGGCGCGCAACGGACCGGAGCCTCCGTTATGTGGGTCGCAGCCCTGGACGCCCCCGGCGATGATCGTGTGCTGGGCGATGCAGTCCCGCTCCAGCAGGTAGACGTGGATGCGCGTACGGAGGTATTCGGAAGTCAATGGTCCATCCGGTCCCTGGAGCGTTCCGTCCTTCACGGTGGCCTCGGCAAGCATTCCGAAGGCCATGCGCAGGGCGTCTTCCGTGTGCCGGGACACTGCCGAGATGGCCGCCACCTCGTCGCCGGTCTTCACCGGCCGCTCGTCCCAGAAGGGGTCTTCCTTCGACGCCACCTCGAATCCCTGATTCCGAAGCCGGTCCGCATAGCCCAGTGGGAAGCCGTTCGGCACAAGGACGCTTTTCACTTCCCGGTCCCGGAGCAACTCGACCACGGCGCCTGTGAGTCCCGGATCCGCGTTGCCGCTGCCCTTCGCACGGTCCGTGTAGTCCGTGAGCGATACCACTTCGTCGACCTTGGACTGGGTACGCGCGCGGTCGATCTCCAGGTCGCTCATCATGATCAACGACTTGCCATTCACCTGGAGGAAGGCAAATGGATCGGGGACGAACATTCCCGTGGCGTACAGCATGTCGGCGTCGCGCTCGCTGTCCGCGATGAGCAGGATAGCCTCGTTACCGGGTGAAGCAGTCATGC
>CAZZNP010000057.1:20033-21671 GCA_964655785.1 uncultured Gemmatimonadota bacterium | reverse complement strand
CGGCTCGACCGGCTATACTCGGCTCGACGGCTTTTTGATCGGCCATCGACTCGCGCCGCTCATTCATACGCATAGAACCCCTGTCCGCTCTTGCGTCCGTTCATGCCGGCGGCGACCATCTGCCGCAACAGGGGCGGGGCGGCGTAGCGATCGGTCCGGAAGGCGCCGTAAAGCACCTCCGCGATGTAGAGCGTGGTGTCCAGGCCGATGAAATCGAGCAGCTTGAGGGGGCCGAGGGGGTGACTGCAGCCCAGGACCATGCCCGCGTCGATGTCCTCCTTCGTGGCCACGCCCGATTCGACCAGGCGCACCGCGTCCAGCAGGTAGGGTATGAGAAGGTAGTTGACGATGAAGCCGGGCGTGTCCTTGACCTGTATCACCTGTTTGCCCAGCGACTCGCCGAACTGCCGGGCCGTTTCCACGGTCTTCTCGCTGGTCTGCAGCCCGATCACCATCTCGATGAGCCCCATCACGGGCACGGGATTGAAGAAATGAAGGCCCAGGACCTGCTCCGGCCGTTTCGTCACCGAGGCCAGTTCGGTAATGGAGATGGAAGAGGTGTTGCTGGCCAGGATAGCTTTGGGCGGAGCTATGCCGTCGACGGTCCGGAAGATCTCCTGTTTGGTTTCCAGGTTCTCGGTGACCGCCTCGATCACCAGGTCGCACGTGGCGAGATCGTCAAAATCCGTCGTGCCCGTGATGCGGCCGAGCACGGCAGCCTTTTCCTCGACAGACATCCTCCCCTTTGAGACGTTCCGCGACAGGAGACCGTCGATGCGGCCGATACCTCCCTTTACCAACTCATCGGAAGCCTCGCGGACGATCGTCCGGTATCCTGCCTCGGCGCACACCTGCGTGATGCCCGATCCCATCAGTCCACATCCGATGACGCCAACGGTTTCTATGGCCATGCCGGATCCTCCGCTAATTCATTTTTCTAAGTGCGGCCACGGCTGCCTTGAACCGCTGGCCGCGTTCCTCGAAGTTGGTGAACATGTCGTAACTCGCGCAACCGGGCGACAGCACCACGACGTCCCCGGGCTGAGCGAGCCCGGCGCTCTGCCGGACGGCGTCATCGAGCGAATCTGCGCGGGCGATGACGGTCGACTTCGCGCCGACCGAATCAGTCTCGACGTCCGACTTCGCGCCGTCCGAATCAGTCCCGCCGGCCGAATCAGTCTCGACGTCCGACTTCGCGCCGTCCGAATCAGTCTCGGCGGATTTCCGGATCGCGGACTCGATTGCGTTCGCGGTCACGCCGATGAGGACCACGGCCCGGGCGCGCTGGGCGATTTCTGCCGCCAGGTCGTCGTAGGTCGCCCCTTTGTCGTACCCGCCCGCGATCAGGACGACCGGTGAATCGAAGGCCCGCAGCGCCGTGATCGTAGACGCCGGCGTCGTGCAGGCCGAATCGTTGTAGTAGCCCACGCCGTTGAGGCCGGCCACTTCTTCCAGGCGATGCTCCACGCCGCGGAACGCCTCGATCGTCGACCGGATTACCGATGCTGGGATCCCTCCCAGGCACGCGACGGTCACGGCGGCCAGCAGGTTGGCCAGGTTATGCGGACCCGGGAGCCGAAGACTGTCAACGGGGCATATGGCCCGTTCGCCGGCTGGATCGTGCACGCCCCCAGAATC
>CAZZNP010000057.1:12910-19933 GCA_964655785.1 uncultured Gemmatimonadota bacterium | reverse complement strand
TCGACCGCCTGGTACAGCGCGCCGATGAGCCGGGTGGTGGTCGTCTTCCCGTTGCTGCCCGTGATGCCGATGACCGGCCGGCGGCAGGTCTCGAAGACCAGGTTCGTTTCGGTGGTCAGGGGAACGTCCCGGTCCCGGGCCAGCCGGAGATAAGGACTGTCGTCCCGGACGGCGGGACCGACCACCACGAGGTCCGCACCGGTGACGTCCTCCTCCCGGTGCGCTCCGAGCACAAAGCGGATCGGCCACGGCGACAGCGCGTCGATGGACTTCCGAAGGGCTTCCGCGTGCTGCAGGTCGGTGACGGTGACGTCCGCTCCCCGCTCGGCGAAATAACGCGCGGAAGCGACGCCGCCGGATAGCACGCCGAGGCCCAGTACGGTAACCCTTTTACCGGTGAAATCCCTTGACACCCGAAGCCCGCCCGGTTTAATATACGGCGTTGATTCGCGGGTTCAATCCGCGAAGTCCAGTCGTTCGTCGAGCGCTGCCAGAAAGGTGTTGGTTTCCGGTGCATCGACAGTTTCAGGACCGCGCATCAACTGCACCAGGTCTTCGATCGTATCGATGTCCAGCAGGCGGTACTCGTCGAGCACCTCGTGGGTTATTCGACGCCGCCGAAGCAGGGCGACGGTCTCCTCGAGTTCCGATCCCGAACTCCAGCGCGATATATCGAATATCCGGTGCGGCTTGCGCATGCCGATTAGATTGTACGCGCCGTCCTGGGCCGGGACAAGCACAATATCGTGGGATGAGAGGGACGCGCGGGCTTGATCGATGACCGTTTCCTCCAGCCGGGGCATGTCGCTCCCGGAGATCAGCACGCAAGGGTATCTTCCGAGCAGATCCTCGAATATCCCGAGCATCATCTCACCCAGGTCAGCGCCGGATACGAAGTGGTACGGGACGTCCGGTCCGGTTATCGCGCGAAAAGCCTCGGCTCGATCGGGCTGGGACGTCGCCAGCAGGACGTCGTAGTCCCGCCCACGGTGCGCCGCGAACCGGTCCACCAGGAAAGCGCGGTACATCGCGGCCGCGATTCGATAGGCTTCGTCCGGGCCGATCGCCTTGCCCGAGCGGTCGCGGATGTTCTTGAGGCCGGCGTAACCGTTCTCCTCCGTGCCATTGACCAGCCTGGTCTTGACGTTACGGGGTTCGGGGTACTTGGCGAGCAGGACGAGTGCGGTAGGCGGGTAGGGAATCATTGGCCGGAAGGCATGGCTTGGCGCGATGGGACTCGCTTAATGATGACGCCACTTTGGTCATGAACATCGATAAAGATAATGTAGCGGAGTACCTTAACACAAGACATCTATTGGCCCCTTCGCCGACGGGTTCCTGTACGGTGGAAGAACTGGGCGGCGGGTTTCTGAACACCGTGCTGCGCGTCTCCTCCGGCGACCGGTCGGTCGTGGTCAAGCAGGCCCTGGACGCGTTGCGGCTGTTCCCGGACCTCGAAGTCACCACCGACCGGATCGTATACGAGACGGAGGCGCTGCGGGTATTGGACGGGATGTTCCCCGCGGGGACCGTTCCGGCCGTCCTGCATTTCGACGACGAGCATCGCGCCCTGGTCATGTCGGACCTGGGCAAGCGTCCGTCCCTTGAAACCGAGCTGGAGCAGGGACGCGTCGACCTTTCCGTGGCGGCCAGACTCGGCGAGTTCCTTTCGTCCCTGCACCGCCAGACCTGGGACGACCCGGATCTGCGCGTGCGGTTCGACAACGTGGACATGCAGGGCCTGAGGTACAAGTACTGTTTCTATTTCGTGGAGGATCCGGAACTGGACCGCGTCGCCCGCCGACTGGCGGAGACGTTCACGGAGACGAAACTGGCGCTGCTCCACGGCGATTTCTGGACGGCCAGCGTCATCGCCGCGGAGGAGCGGGTCCATACCTTCGACCTGGAATTCGTCAACTACGGACACCCGGCGCAGGACGTGGGCTTCATCATGGCCCACTACCTGTTGCACGCGTATAACAGTCCCCGGGTATCCGATGATATCTTCGACGCCGTCGAAGGGCTATGGGGCGCCTACGCCAGGGGCATGGACGGCCTGTTGCCGGAAGGCGCCGAAACGACCGCCCTGCGGCAGGCCGGTCTGGAGATGCTGTTCCGCATCGACGGGATCAACCAGGTCAAGTACATCACCGACGACGGAGTCAAGGCCCGCATTCGCGAGGCCGCCCGTCCCATGATGCTGGATGAAGGGACAGCTGTGGCGGGATTGAGGCGCGTTTGAGTTTGAGACAGATCGCAAAAAAGCAGGCAAAAGAGGAACAGGCATTCGAAAACAGCAGGACCAATCCGGGGACGAATCGGTTCTGTGATTTCACCGACCGTCCCCCAACCCACGGGCAAGGAGCTATATTTTGGGCAGATTCAGATCGTTAATATTCATTGCAGCCATAGCCGCGCTGGCGGCGTGGATCCTCAGCGGATTCTGGGCCACCATATTCGTGGAGGCGCTCTGGTTCGATCAACTGGGATTCAACGACGTGTTCTGGACGACGATCGGCGCCAAGTTCTTCACGGGACTGGTCTTCGGCCTGGTCGCGCTGGTCGGCCTCGGAGCGAATGTCTACCTGGCGCGGTACTTCTCCACGCGCCTCACCGAACTGCACCTTTTCAACGAGGAGATGTCGGAGCTCGAACAGCTTTTTTCCTCGTCGAAGCTGATCGAGGTCGTGACGATCGTCGGTATCCTGGTGATTTCCGCCATCATGGGATTGATCGGCCTGGCAAACTGGGAAGGCATGCTGCGGTTTTTCAACCAGGAAGCCTTCGGCGCCACGGACCCCATATTCAATCTCGACATCGGTTTCTTCGTCTTCTCGCTGCCGATATGGCATTTCGTCCGGTTCTGGCTGCTGCTCCTGGTCGTGGCCTCGGCGATCGCCGTAACCCTGTACTACCTTTACCGGGGCGCTGTCACCATTGAAGAGCGCGGCGTACAGATCCGCTCCTATGCCCGCAACCACATCTGCGTCCTGGGCGCTATCGTCTTCCTGCTCATGGCCTGGGGCTACAGGCTCGACATGTACCGCCTGCTCTTCTCCGAATCGGGATTCGCCTTCGGCGCGGGATATACCGATCTGCACGCGCGAATGAACGCCCTGTGGATCCTGCTCTTCGTCGCCATCGCCTGCGCCGGGCTGTTCCTGATGACGCTCCGCTCCCAGCGCCGAAACCTGCCGTTTATCGCCATCGGCGGCATGATCGCTTCGTCCCTGGTCGTCGGTTCGGTTTATCCCGGGCTCGTTCAGTACTTCCTGGTGGCGCCCAACGAATACGAGCGGGAAGCGCCTTATATCCAGCACAGCATCGACTACACGCTGCAGGGGTACGGACTGGACAGCGTCGACGAGGTGCCTTTCCAGATCCAGGAAAACCTGCAGGCGGGGGATATACAGTCCAACATCACGACCATCAACAATCTGAAGATACAGGACAAGCGTCCGCTCCGCCGGACGTACCAGCAGCTTCAGGAGATCCGGACCTATTATGACTTCTCCAACGTGGACGAGGACCGGTACCTGATCGACGGACAGTACCGACAGGTCATGCTGGCCGCCCGGGAGCTGTCATACGACCAGATCCCGTCGCCCACGTGGCAGAACCGCCACCTCTTCTACACCCACGGCTACGGGCTGTGCCTGAGCCCGGTGAATACGGCCACGCCCGAGGGCCTGCCGGACCTCTTCGTCAAGGACATCCCGCCCGTTTCCATCAGCGAAGACCTAGCCGTGCGGCGTCCGGAACTGTACTTCGGCGAGAACATGGACGCCTACGCGGTCGTGAAGACCACGCAGGAGGAATTCGACTACCCGGAAGGCGACCAGAACAAGTTCAGCCGGTACGAGGAAGACGGCGGGGTGGAGCTCAGTTCCTATTTCCGCCGCCTGGCTTTCGCCCGGTATTTCAGCGAGGCCAACTTCGTCATCAGTCCGCTCATCACCGTGGAAAGCCAGGTGATGTTCTACCGGCGCCTGCAGGACCGGGTGGAGAACATCGCGCCGTTCCTGGACTATGACCACGATCCCTACCTGATCATCGCCGGCGGGAAGCTCTACTGGATGATCGACGCCTACACGACGACCGGTTCCTATCCCTACTCGCAGCGATTCAGCGGGCTCCTTCAGATGCCGGATTCGGGCGACCTGGGCACCGGACCGCAGTCGGATATCCCGGGCCTCAACCAGGCGCCGCAACGGCGGTTCGTCCAGAACCAGCCCACGCTGCAGAACATCAACTACATCCGCAATTCGGTGAAGGTGGTCATCGACGCCTATTCGGGCAAGACCGACTTCTATCTGGTGGACGAAGAAGATCCCCTGGTACTGACCTATCAGAAGATCTTCCCGACGCTGTTCCGCCCGCTGAGCGAGATGCCGCAGATGCTGAAGGACCATATCCGCTATCCGCGCGACATGTTCGCCATCCAGGCGGCCATGTACCGCATCTACCACATGCGCAATCCCCAGGTGTTCTACAACAAGGAGGACATGTGGGCGGTACCCCAGCAGTTCTATGGCGAGCAGGAACAACAGGTGTACCCGTACTACGCCGTGATGAAGACGGCCCAGATGGAAAAAGAGGAACTGCTCCTCCTCCTGCCTTTCACGCCGGCGGGCAAGGAGAACATGATCGGCTGGATGGCCGCCCATTGCGACGCGCCGCTCTACGGCCGCATCCAGGTCTACAATTTCCCGAAGCAGGAGCTGGTATACGGTCCCATGCAGATCGAGGCGCGGATCACCCAGGACGCCGACATTGCGAAGGAACTCACCCTCTGGAACCAGGAGGGCTCGCAGGTGATCCGGGGCGACATCATCGTCGTGCCGATCCAGGAGTCGCTGCTCTACATCGAGCCGCTGTACCTGAGGCAACGTTCCACCCGGGGCGGCCTGCCCGAGCTCAAGCGCGTGATCGTAGCCTACGGCAACCGCATCGCCATGCGGGAGACGCTCGACCAGGCGCTTTCGTCTATCTTCTCATTCGACGAAGGCACGCTGGCCCGGCAGACGAGAACGGTTGTCGACGGCCAGGAGGTGATCCATACCCGCCGTGCCACGCTGGATGAACTGGCGAAACGGGCGGTGGCTCATTACGACGACGCGCAGACCTATCTGCAGACCGGCGACTGGTCCAATTACGGGGCTTCGCTGCAGCAGTTGGAGAATGTCCTGCGCCGCCTGTCCGACGAAACCAGCCAGCTGGAGTAGAAACGGGATATCCGCGGACCGGGGAGTGACATGCCCGTTCAGACGCTCGAGTTTCCCAACGACCACGGCGACCTGCTTGCCGCGCGGCTCAGCATGCCGCCCGACGGCAGGCCGGTCGCCTACGCCCTCTTCGCCCACTGTTTTACCTGCAACCGGAACCTGAACGCCGTCCAGCGCATCAGTCAGGAGATGTCCGACCACGGGCTGGCCGTGCTGCAGTTCGATTTCACCGGACTGGGCGAAAGCGAAGGCGACTTCGCCGAAACCGGCTTCTCGTCCAACGTGGACGACCTCGTCGCTGCGGCGAGGTACCTTGAAAGCCATCACAAAGCGCCCCAGGTCCTGATCGGGCACTCCTTCGGCGGCGCGGCCGTGCTCAAGGCGGCGGGATTCATTCCTTCCTGCAGGGCTGTCGTGACCATTGGCGCTCCGGCCGATCCGAAGCACGTAGCTCACCTGATCGAGGACGCCCGGGAGACGATCGAACACACGGGTCAGGCTACCGTCACGCTCGCCGGCCGTTCTTTCCTGATCAAGAAACAGTTCCTGGACGATCTGGAAGAGACGCGGATGGATGAGACGATCCGCGGTCTGCGCCGCGCCTTGCTGGTATGCCATTCGCCCATCGACCAGACGGTCGGAATCGAGAACGCCGCGCAGATATTCCAGGCCGCCCTCCATCCCAAGAGCTTTCTCTCCCTCGACAAGGCGGATCACCTGCTCTCGAACGAGGCCGATGCGTTCTACGTCGGTCTCACCGCCGCGGCCTGGGCGACGCGGTACCTGGACGTGCCCGCCGCGGAGGACGGCGGTCCCACAGCGGCGGAGAGCCAGGTGGTGGTGCGCACGGGCCGGGAACACTACTATACCGAGGTCGTCGCGTCGGGACATCACCTGACCGTAGACGAGCCCGAGTCGGTCGGGGGCACGGACCGCGGCGGGACGCCCTACGACCTGCTGCTGGGGGCCCTGGGCTCCTGCACTTCCATCACCCTGCGGATGTACGCCGACCGGAAGTCCTGGCCGCTGGAGGAGATCGTCGTCCGGCTCAGCCACGCGAAGATCCACGCCAGCCACTGCGAGACCTGCGAAACCACCGAGGGCAAGGTGGACCGCATCGAACGGGAGGTCGAACTGGTCGGCGACCTTTCGGGCGAGCAGCGGGCCCGGTTGCTCGAAATCGCCGACCGCTGCCCCGTCCACCGGACCCTCCATTCCGAGATCGTGGTGGAGACGCGGCTCTACGAACCATGAACTACCTCGCCCATCTGTATTTCGCCGAAGACTCCTCCGAGTCCCGCGTGGGGAACCTGATGGTGGATTTCGTCCGGGGCCCGGTGGAAAGGCAGCCGTACAACGGCGCGGTCATGCGGGGCATGCGCAGTCACGTGGCCGTGGACCGGTTCACCGACGGCCACGACGTGGTCCGCGAGAGCAAGGCGCTCATCAGTCCCACACGCCGCCGGTTCGCCGGGATCATCGTGGACGTCTGTTACGACCACTACCTCGCCCGGCACTGGTCCAGGTTCTCGGACATGACCCTTTCCGCGTTCATCGAGCGGACCTACGGGTCCCTCAGCGCCTACCGCGGCGACATGCCTCCGGTCCTGTCGCGGGTGATCCGGCACATGGTGAGAAACGACTGGCTGCAGGGATACCGGGAAACGTCGGGCATCGGTCGGGCGCTGGACGGCCTGTCCATGCGCCTGCGGCGGCCCAACACCCTGGCGGGATCGGTGGAGGAACTCGAAGCCAACTACGGCGAAATGGAAGAGCAATTCCTGCGGTTCTTCCCGGA
>CAZZNP010000057.1:3207-12810 GCA_964655785.1 uncultured Gemmatimonadota bacterium | reverse complement strand
AACTCGAAGCCAACTACGGCGAAATGGAAGAGCAATTCCTGCGGTTCTTCCCGGACCTGATCAGGCATATGGAGACCGGACCAGGCAGCCCGGACGAAGGCGCGCGGGTACAACCGGCCGGCATCGGGGACGAAGGGTCGCGGGACGGGCGCGAAGGATGCGAGGATCGGGACGGCCACCGTGCTAGACCACTGGAAAGGCAGCGGACCCGATGAGTAGCCATTATGATGTCATCGTCGTGGGCATTGGCGCCATGGGTTCGGCGACGTGCTACCACCTGGCCGGCCGGGGCGCGAAGGTCCTCGGCCTGGAGCGATTCGACCTGCCCCACGCCCAGGGCAGTTCCCACGGCTATTCACGCCAAACGAAGACGGCGGTCTACGTAGATACGCCCTTCGAACCCTTCATCCACCGGTCCTTCGAGCTGTGGCGGTTGCTCGAGGGCGAGACCGGCCAGCAGATCCTGGTGACGACCGGATACCTGCGCATGGCCAACACCGGCGCATGGGACCACTTGATGGGTAAAGTACGCCACGAGGTCCTTTCCGCCGCCGAAGTGGCCTACAGGTATCCTCAGTTCACGTTGACGTCCGATTATCACGGCCTGTACGATCCGGTCGGCGGCTTGCTGCGCCCGGAACTGGGCATCGCTAGCCACATCATCCAGGCACTGAGGCGCGGCGCCGAGATCCACGGCCGCGAAACCGTGACCGGGTGGAAGGAAACCGCCCAATGCGTGGAGGTCGAGACCGACCGCGGCCGTTACAGTGCGGACCAGGTCGTCTTCTGCAGCGGCTCGTGGACCGCCCCGTTGATCGCGGACCTGGGCATATCCATGACCGTTACCCGCCAGCCTCTGGCCTGGGTGTGGCCCGCACGAAACGCTCCGTCCTTCGACGTGGGCGCGCTGCCCATCTGGCAGATCCCCGCACTGGAATACAGCGGCGAATATTACGGCTTTCCCATGATGCCGGACCATCCGGGCTTCAAACTGGCCCTTCACATGTATGGCGAGGTTTCCGATCCCGACAACCTGGACCGCAATACCCGTCCCGAGGACGAGGAGGAGTTGCGCGCGTGTCTGCGCCGCTTCATTCCCGACGCCGACGGACCGCTCACGGCCATGCGGATCTGCATGTATACCTGCACGGCGGACGACCTGCCCGTGATCGACCGGCACCCGAACTACGGGCGAGTGACGGTGGGCTGCGGCTTCAGCGGGAACGGTTTCAAATTCTCCTGCACCTTCGGCGAATGGTTGGCCGAGACGGCGCTGGGACAGCAGACTACGATCAAAAACGAAACGTTTCGATTCGCCCGATTACTCGAGGCCGCGAAAACGACCGGACACGGACCGTAACAAGGCCCGGGACACACGGGACACAGCTCGACTCGTAACGCGGACCTGGCCTGGACTGCGGCCCGTAAAAAAATCCGCGACCCATATACTGATCAACAGGAGCGACCATCATGCATTCCCTGATCACCGAGGAACAGTGGGCGGTATTCCAAAAACAGGGCTACCTGCGTCTCGGCACCGTAATGGACCCGGGTGAGCTCGAGCGGCTCCAGGAGCGCATCGACGACATCATGCTCGGCAAGGCCGACATCGACTACGACCGGGTCATGATGCAGCTCGACCGCGATCCGGAGCGCGGGGGCGACAAGCCCGGTCCGCAGAGCAGGGGCCACAAGGGCGCCACGCTGGGATACCGCAAAATCCAGGACCTGGAACTGGACCCGGAATACCTTTCTTTCATGCGGAAACCGGTCTTCGAGGAGATCTGCGAACGGGTCTACGGCCCCGGTACGCCGGTGGCCTGCTTCCGGGCAATGTTCATGAACAAACCCAGTGGCGAAGGCACGCCCCTGGTCTGGCACCAGGACCGGTGGAACGACCTGGACCGCGACCCACTCGTCACGCTCTGGACCGCGCTGGATCCCGCCGTCGAAGCGAACGGCTGCGTGAAGATCATACCCGGCTCGCACCGCCGGCTCATCAACCCGAGCCACGGGTCCGGTTTCCTGACGGAGGAGCAGGCAGCGGCGGTTGTCGCGGAGCAGGAACCCATCAACATGGAAGTGGAGTGCGGAGAAACCGTGCTCATGCACAACTGGATGCTGCACAGTTCCGGGACGAACAGCACCGATACGGCGCGGCGCGCCTTCAGCATATGCTTCATGGACGCGGCGACACAGTCGAGGTCAGGGCACACTTTTCCCGTCATATTCGGCAAGGGTGCGCTGAGTCCGGCATTGTAGTAGCTGCGCATAGTGACGCGTTGCATAGCACGGCGTGAATCCCGGCATTACCGGGTCATTTCGGCGCGGGTCGTAACTTTTACGAAGGATCGAGAGAGGATTCCCTTATGGTTTTCAACAGAAAGCACATCCTGGCCGGCATCTGCTCGGTGTTCATGGCCGCGTTTATCGTTTCGGGCTGTGGGTCCGCATCGGAAACCGCCCGAACCAGCCTGCTGGACCAGATCAAGCAACGGGGAACCATACGCGTCGGCGTGTCGACCTTCGTCCCCTGGGCCATGCGCAACAAGCAAGGGGAACTGGTGGGATTCGAAGTCGACGTGGCCAGCCGCCTGGCGGCCGACGCCGGCCTGGAAATCGAATTCATACCCACGGCCTGGGACGGGATCATCCCTGGACTCCTGGCCGGCAAGTTCGACGCGATCATCGCCGGCATGTCCATCACCCCCGCCCGTAACCTGAGCGTGAACTTCACCCGGCCCTATTCCCATTCGGAGCTTTTGCTGGCCGCCGGCAGGGACAAGGCGGGCCATCTCGTCGACAGGGAGGACTACGATCGCGCCGACGTGACCATCGCGGTGCGCCGCGGATCGACCTCGGTCCAGGCCGCGCGGAAGCACTTTCCCAGTGCGACCATCCAGCAGTTCGACGACGACATCCTCGCCTTTCAGGAGGTGCTGAACGGTAACGCCGAAGCCGTCATCGCTTCCTCCCCCAAACCGGAACACGAGGTCCTGCGCAACAGCGACCGGCTGTTCATCCCCTTCGACGAACCCCTGGACCGCGGCGCTGAGGCCATCGCAGTCCGCCAGGGCGAAACGGACGCCCTGAATTTCTTCGACAACTGGATCCTGCTGCGGACCGAGGACGGATGGCTGAAGGAACGGCGGGATTACTGGTTCAAGACGCTGGACTGGGAGGACGACGTGGCGGCGGATCAGTAGGAAGCACCTGGAAGGGAGTGTTTTCCGGGAACTCGTAAACTGGTGGGACCAGGCGTTTTCGAGGGTTAAACATCCGGATTAGAACTTGCTGTTGGTTTACTCAGGCTTCGATGCTGAGTCGTCCCGGTGATCCTGTTTTGGACTCCCGGATAATGATGTCGACGTCACGCCCAATCTTGTCAGATGGCGCAGAAGCCGTTCTATGGAGTACTCCCGGAAGTCCCAGCTCATCAGTCGCGACACATCGGGTTGTGACAGACCCAGTAGTTCGTGGCTAACCACCGAATTACCGCTTGACATCAACCCTTCCCCTGCATATCTGGTACATGGCAAAATTGACGGAAAACCAGCCTTGAATCTCGAAACGGATTTCGGCGGTCGGCATGGCCGGAGCGGCTGGCGCGGCCCGACCCGACCCGACCAGCCGAGCATTCGGAGCAAATCCAGCGGCTGGCAAGGCCCAAGCGGCCGGAGCAGACTGAGCGGAGCCACATTCCATGAGCCTTACCCTCTACGACACATACACACGCAGCCTGCGCGAGTTCGAGCCGCTTTCTCCGGACGAGGTGGGTCTCTACGCCTGCGGCCCCACGGTCTACGATTACCCTCACATCGGCAACATGCGCACGTACGTGTTCGGAGACCTGCTGCGCCGGGTGCTGGCGTTCAACGGCTACAAGGTCCGGCACGTGATGAACATCACCGACGTGGGACACCTGACCTCCGACGCGGACTCCGGCGAGGACAAGATGGAAAAGGGGGCGCGGCGTGCCGGCAAGACGGCCTGGGAGATCGCGGAGTTCTACACGGAGGTTTTCAAGGATGACATGCGCCGGCTCAATATCCTGGAGCCGAATACGTGGTGCCGGGCGACCGACCACATTGAAGAACAAATCCGGGAGATCCAGTGCATCGAAGAGAAGGGGTTCACCTACCGGACCTCTGATGGGATCTATTTTGATACCTCGAAGCAACCCGATTACGGTTATCTCGCGCGGCTCGACGTGGAGGGCCTTGAGGCCGGTGCCCGGGTCGACATGGCGGAGAAGCGCAGCATAACCGATTTCGCCCTGTGGAAATTCAGCCCTCCGGGCGAGCAGCGGCAGATGGAATGGGACAGCCCCTGGGGCGTCGGTTTCCCGGGCTGGCACATCGAGTGCTCGGCCATGTCCGCCAAGTTTCTCGGTCCCTTCTTCGATATCCACCTGGGCGGCGAGGACCACATTTCGGTGCACCATTCGAACGAGATCGCCCAGACCGAGGCCTGTCACGGCACGCGGCTCGCGAACTTCTGGATGCACGGCTATTTCCTGCAACTGGGAGACGCCAAGATGGCGAAGTCCGCGGGTGGGTTCCTGCGGGTGCAGACGCTCATTGACCGGGGATACGATCCTCTCGTCTACCGGCTGTTCTGCCTGAGCGCGAGCTACCGTTCCAAGCTCAACTTCAAGTGGGAGAGTATCGAAGGCGCCGCGCGGCAGCTGAACCGGCTCCGGCTGGCCGTCCACGGCTGGGGCGAGCCCGCCGCGGAAGCGGACGCGGCCTACATGCAGCGTTTTGCCGAGGTGGTGAACAGCGACCTGAACATGCCCCGTGCCATGTCGATCACCTGGGACCTGGTCCGGAGCGATCTACCGGACGACCTCAAGAAGGCCACGATCATGCGGTTCGACGACATACTCGGACTTGGACTGGCCGAGTGGCAACCCGAAGAGAAGGCCGTCCCCGAACACATCAAGGCGCTCGCGGAAGAACGGCGGCAGGCCCGGTCGGAAAAACGCTACGCCGACGCGGACGCGCTACGTGACCAGATCATCAACGCCGGTTACGATATCAAGGATACGCCCCGGGGAGCTGAAATCACGCCCAGGGCCGAGGCGAAGACAGAGGCGGAGGGCGAGGCAACGCGGTAGCCAATAGCCCCAACGAAGTATCGATTACCCCTAACGCGGTAACGCAATAACGACTAGCCCTAACGCGGTAACGCAATAACGATTGCTCCCAACGCGGTAACGCAGTAACGATTGCTCCCAACGCGGTAACGCAGTAACGACTAACCCTAACGCGGCAACGCAATAACGATTGCTCCCAACGCGGTAACGCAGTAACGACTAACCCTAACGCGGTAACCATTCTTCCCTATGAACCTGCTTCTGGTCGGCGGTTCCGGTCTCGTCGGGACAGCCGTCACGCCCTACCTTCGGCAACACCACGACCTGTGCGTGCTGGACCTGGTTCCCCCCCAGGACGACGACGTGGAATACGTGCACGGGTCCATCGCCGATCCCGAAGCGGTCCAGCGCGCCCTGGACGGCATGGACGGGTTCATCACCATGGCGATGAAGGGCGGTCAGGGCGGCCACGACCGGCACCACACCCTGGAACTGGTGATTGACAACTACACCGTAAATTGCCTGGGCCACCACGTGCTGCTGTTTACCGCCGCCGAAATGGGCGTCACGCGGGGGATCTACACCGGCACCATGAGCGTCCACAACCGGCACCGCACCTGGTATCCCTCCGAAGAAGAAGTGCCTCTGGACGGCCCCAACGTATACGGGCTGACCAAGGGACTCACGGAGCAGATCTGCCGCTACTTCGCCCGCGAGTACGACATGCGCCTGCTCGTCTACCGGATTACGGGGCCCTGCAACCGAGCCATGTTCATCGACCGGATCAAGCACCCACCCGGCGGTCCTAAACTCTACTACACCGACGAGGAGGACATGGCCGAGGCCTACCTGGCAGGGCTTCGCTTTCTCGACCAGGCCGGCAGCGATCAGACCGGCAGCGACCAGGCCGGCAGCGATCAGGCCGGTGGCGATCAGGCCGGCAGCGACCAGCCTCGCAGCGACCAGGCCGACAGCGACCAGGCCGGAAACGTTCAGCCCGGTAGCGGCCGTTGCGAGGTGTTCTTCATCTCCGGGGACGAGAGACGCGAAGAAATGAATATGGCCAAGGCCCGCGAACTTCTCGGCTGGGAGCCGGTCGCGCGGAGGAAGCTGGGGATTTGAAGGTGCGGTTGCCGGGAAGAGCGGCCCAAGACAGGTTACGGTCTCAGGTCGAACCGGGTCCACTTCAGCCTATGCCCGCCTGGCCGACATGCACGCCATTTTCCCCAGTTGCAGTTCGCACCTGAAATCGACGAAACCCAGGCCGGTAAGCAGGCCCTGGTGCGTTTCGACGGGCAGTCGCCTCGGCCGATCCGGGTCGTCCTTCTCGAAGGAAACTACGAAGTCCGCGTTGACGAGAATCCCGCCTGGCACAAGTAACCCGTGAATCTGCCGGTAGACGGCTTCAAGGGCGTCGATGCCGCCGAGGTCATGGAAGGTCTGCAGAGAGTAGGCCGCGTCCACTTGTTCCATGACATCCGGCCACGCGCTGTCCTTCAGATCAGCGCAAATCAGGCGCGCGTCCCGGTGGTCCGCCGGTCCGAGTCGCTCCTCGACATGGCCGACCAATGCCGCTTCGATATCGATCCCCGTGTATTCTATGGCATCTGTTGCTCCGGTCCCGGGCAGCGAATCCCCGATCCGGGTAGCGGTTAACGTGTCCAGTACGGATCGGGCGAGACCACCGGCGCCAATACCGAGTTCCAGAAGCCGGATCACATCGAGATGCCTGCCTCTGTGCGATCCCACCTGGTGATCTTTCTGTCCGCGCCGTTCACTCCGCCATCGGGCGAGCGTCCGAACCACGCAATCGGCCATCGCCGCCCGTTCGGGCCATCTGGCGTCCAGGTCCTGGCTCCACGCGTCGATGTAGTCCGGCCCGGTAAAATCCGATAGCGCCATGCAACAGTCTCCCTGGTCCGTCCGCGTCGGCTTGCGCCCGTTCCCGCGCTCCCTGGTCGGTCCGCGTCGATACAAAACGTCCGTTTGTGCGTCGGCTTGCGCCCGTTCCCGCGCTCCCTAGTCGGTCCGCGTGGGCTTGCGCCCGTGGCTGAAGGAGTCGAGGCGGGGCGTGTCGGGCGGCCAGTAAGGTGCGTCGTTCGACTCCTGCCACGGATTGCCGCAGAAGTTGGTCAGGATGTGCCACTCGGCTGCGCCGATGTCCGGATCGGGATGGAAGAGAAAGCGCTTGAGGCCGGCTTCCCTGGAGGCGTTGAGGATCCCGTGCAGGTCCCTGGCCGGCATGGCGTCGCCCGCGTGCGGCGCGCGCCCCGTCGAGACCCAGCAGATGCACTTGTCTGTATCGCCGATGGCCTCCAGGGCGCGGCGGGTTTCGCCGTACACGATGGTGGAGAAGAACTCCTCGGGAAATCCCATTTCCATGTCCATCAGCGTGCGCACGCCCGGCAGCTCGATGCCGAAGAGCAGTTTCACCACGTCGAAAGCGTCTCCCTCGGTGAGCGACGGGTTCCACTTACGCAGCCGCTGCACCCAGCGGGAGACCGTCCCGTACATGCCGTCGAAGCCCCGGTGCCAGTAATAGTGCTTGGGGAAGATAAAGTCGAACCAGGAGGCCATGGCGTGATAATCCTGGCAGGTCAGCGAGGAGAAGGCCGCCGTGCGCGGGATGCCGCCGAGTTCCACCTTGCGGTTGAGCTTGCCGACCTGTTCGGCGATGGCGCCCATAAATCCCAGCGCCGTTTCGCGCCGTGCGCGGAGCCAGTAGAGGGCGTCTTCGTTGATGTCGAAAAGCTGCATGCCCGCCAGCATGCCGCCCGGCGCGCGGTAACGTACCTCGGCTGGTGTCAACTGGTGAAACCGGTTCCAAAGGTGCTCGATCCCGCGTTGCAGACGGTCGAGATCGTACCCCAGGGCGGAAAAGCGCTCGTCTTCGCCGGGCCGTATTTCGAATAGTTCGCCCCCGTGGTGGAAGGCGAGTTCGTAGTGCTGTTCCCCCGGACCGTCGATCAGGAATCCGTGAGCCTGGGGCAGGGCGTTCATGGCGTCCTGGACCGTCGCGGCATAGCTGATTGCGCCGTATGGATCTTCCTCCACGGGAAGTCGTCCTCCGCCCAGGCCGGCGCCGAAAGTAATGATGTGCCAGCCCCGCTCCCTGGCGTCGTCGAGCATGGCGGAGAAGAGGCGTTCTTTCTCACGGTCGCGCGGCGTCTCAGCGGGCGGATCGACGCCGAAGGACCGGTACACGGCGGGGTCGCTGCCGAGGACCGGGATACGCGTGCCGTCGTCCAGTTCGAAGTGGAGATAACCCACCACGATACCGGTGACGCCGCCGTCCTGCCACGCGTCGAAGATCCGCTTGTAGTCTGTTATGTATCGATCGAGAGGGTTGTGGACGAAAATCCAGGCTTCCATTTCGGTCTCCTTCGTGGTCGGTTCTAGTAGGGGTCCATAGAGAAACACTGATGAGCGGGCAGGCTTGGGTTGAGTGGGTAGGCTTGGGTTATTGTTTTTGGTCAGAAATTTATATTGTCAATGTTGATCGAAATAAAAATCAACATGAAATTTCGATTTGATATATACCCCGGTCGCGCCACCGGCCGCGCCAATCCGGCCGCGCCAATCCGGCCGCGCCAATCCGGCCGCGGCACCTCGACCGCGTCAATCCGGCCGCGCCGAACGCGCCACCTCGGCCGCGTCAATCCGGCCGCGCCACCAGACGCGCCGGCCGCGCCGGCCGCATCACCGGATCTGATCTCCTCCGGTCAGCACCCGGCACAGATGGGGAATGAACAGCCGGTTGTCGGCCGCCGTGTAGATCAATTCGCCTCCCATGCGGCTGAAACTCTTGCCCATGCGGTTGTAGTACGCGGGGTTGTCCATGGGAGGCTCGCCGGCGTTCCAGTCCCAGTCCTCCTCCGTGAGGTCGTTCACCGCGATGAACGGCCGCACGGGCCCGAGTCCGTCCTGCCGCCACAGGTTGTTGACGATCGAAATGGATTTTTCGAAGACCTGGGGCGCCATGATCGAGGAGCCGACGGACAGGAACACGCCGCCGTCGATGCGCGAGACACCCTCGGCGAAGACCTGGAAGTCGATCATCCCGCCCCTTCCGAGGGCCGCGCCGCTGGCCAGGGGATGGGTGTATACAATATCATATCCGATTCCGGGATGGACGGTGAGTGGTACGCCCAGCCGGAAGGCGTTCCCGGTCAGCGAGTATGTCTTGAAGGGGTGTTCGACGGTGTGGCGGCCTGAAGGGATTTCGTGGCGCACGATCGTCTGCAGGAGATCAGCGCGTCCAGGCATGCGCTCGTCGTCCCCGGCGCGTCCAGGCATGCGCTCGTCATCTACAGCGCGTCCAGGTATGCGCTCATCGTCCCCGGCGCGTCCAGGCATGCGCTCATCATCCACAGCGCGTCCAGGCATGCGCTCATCGTCCCCGGTGCGTCCAGGCATGCGCTCATCATCCCCGGGACGGCCGGCCCAGTCAGCGAGGGCCTCGCGGAGTTCCGACTGTGCGGGTATATCGTATCCGTCCTCCATAA
>CAZZNP010000057.1:0-3107 GCA_964655785.1 uncultured Gemmatimonadota bacterium | reverse complement strand
GCGAGGGCCTCGCGGAGTTCCGACTGTGCGGGTATATCGTATCCGTCCTCCATAATCATCCGGCCCATCGACTCCCCGTATCCACGTCCGTCCGCCGCGCCGGTGAGCACTGCCAGGGCCGTATGCCGGCCGGTCTCGTCCCACGTCCCGAAACAACCTTTCGCAACGTGTCCGCGCACGTCCTCCTCCGATCGACCGTGGAAGGCGTATTCCCAGTCGTGGATCACGCCGGCGCCGTTGGTGGCCAGGTGGGTGATCCAGCCGGCTTCCATCATGCGCGTGACCACGGGAGCGAGCCCGTTCTTCACGAGATGGGCCCCGTAGGCCAGCATGACGGACGCGCCACGGGATCGGGCCGCGCGCATGCGGTCGGCTATTTTCTGTATCTGGCCGGCCTGCCGGGCTGAAGCGGTCAGCAGCGGACCGTCGGGATCGACGCGGATCTCGTCGATGTGATGCTTGCTTTCACGTTCCGCCAGGGGTTGTACCTTTACCCTGCGGCCATCGATACGCGGGTAGCCCATGGGCGCCCATTCCAAAAAAGAGGATTCCAGGAGGAGAATTGCATGGCGTAAAAGGATCGATCGCCTGCCTGAAAACTAATATACTTCCGGCGCAGGTCGCGCCAACTTTTTTCGGGCGGCGGGAGGAAGGTACGCGGCCGGGGCGGAACCGATCCGCAGTGGGAGCCGTTCCGGGGGCCGAGCCGGCGTCAGATGCCGATCTCGACGCCCTTGACCGATACGCCATGGCGAGTGATTTCGAGGTCGACCCGGCAGGATTCCGTGTCGATGAGGAGGCGGTAGGCGCCCGGCGTATTCGGGGTGAAGGAGACCGTATCGAGGACCTGTCCCTTCAGCGACGCGAGGGCCTCGTTGGTCTCCGATACCGCCCGCTTGACGGCGCCGCCCCTTGGCGTGCGTTGAAAGAGCCGCAGAAGCCGCTTTTCTGCCTGGGGACTCTGGCGCCGCCTTGCGCGGCCGGACTGAAGGGTCAATTCGAGGAGGTTCTCCAGGTAGGGGACGTTTTCGGGGGATACTCCGCCTTCTTCGATATCCCGGCGGAGGGCGAGGTAAGGCAATTTCGATTCCGAATCGGCCAGGGAGGAAGTAAAGGCGTCCAGTTCATCCAGCAGCAGTTCCCGCTCCTGGCCGTCCAGGCTGGTCAAAGAGGTATTGAGTTTGCTCACTTATGCCTGTTCCCGTGCTTGGTTTGCCTGTTCCCGTGGTGGGTTGCCTGTTCCCGTGCTTGGTTTGCCTGTTCCCGTGGTTGGCCGCACGGGGTCTCCCGTTGTGCGCCGGTCTTCTGGATCAGGACGGTCCCACTGCAGGCTAAGGCTACGTAATCACCACTGAATCCCGTGGCCAGGTAGGTCTCTTCGGCCCCGCCGAGGCGCCAGACGGATTCGCGGACGATCTTTCGTAACAATCGCAGGTAAAGGATGGCCGCGTTGCTCATTTTTCCACCTCCTCCGCCACGAGGGCTTCCATCTCGTGCTCGAAGCCGCCGGTCTCCACCGGGCAGTGCATGCCGCATTCCTTGGGCGCGTTCTTCTCCCACCACCAACGCCCCGCCCGCGAATCCTCGCCGGGTTTCGTGACGCGGGTGCACGGCATACAGCCGATGCTGGTATAGCCCTTCTCATAGAGGGGATGCTTCGGGACGTCGTAGAGCTCGATGTAGTCCCAGACCTCTTCCTCGGTCCAGTCCGCCAGGGGGCTGATCTTGGCCAGTCCGCCGTGGTCGTGGTCGATCTCGATCTTGCGGATGTTCGCCCGGCTCGCCCACTGGTCGCGCCGAAGCCCGGTGAACCACCCGTCCAGTCCCTCGAGCGCGCGCCGGATGGGCTCCACCTTGCGCACGTTGCAGCATCTGAACCGTGATTCCACGGACTTGTAGAATAGGTTCATGCCGTGGGCGCCCACCATATTCTCCACCTGGAGCAGGTCGGGGAAATAGACCTGGATGTCGATATCGTAATGGTCCCGGACCCGGTCGATGAAGTCGTAGGTCTCCTGGTGCAGCCGGCCCGTGTCTACCGTGAACACGTGGATGTCCGGATCGATCTGCCAGGCCATGTCCAGCAGGACCATCCCCTCCGCCTGGAAACTCGTGCACAACCCGGCGCGCCGCCCCCAGCGATCCAGGGCCCATTCGATCACGGCCTCGGGAGATTCCCCGTCGAATTCAATGGCCAGTTGCCCGGCTTCGAATTCATCCAAAAAGTCGCGGTCCAGGTGTTCCGGGTGGTCCGCTCGTTCCGCTCGTTCCGGATGGTCCAGGCTTTCTGATCGATCGAGTCCTTCCGGTCGGCTCAAACGTTCCGGTCGTTCCGGTTGCTCCAGTCCTTCCGGTCGGCTCAAACGTTCCGGTCGTTCCGGTTGCTCCAGTCCTTCCGGCCTTTCCAGGCGGTCCATGGCGTTCATTCCTCTCCTGTTGCTACCGCGGCAAGTACGTTTCCTGTGGCGATCGCGGAAAGCTCGTCATCGCTATGACGGTGAAAAAAATGTTGAATCGTCTCGTCGTCCGTTTTCTGGTCCAGGTAGGACTGGAAGAGCCTTTCGGTGTAGAGGTGCACGGACTCGGCGGGCACGCGACGCAGCACGGGCTGGCCGATGGCGGCCTGGCCGCTCAGTCCGCCGCGGAGGAACAGGTCGTAGCCCCGCAGCCGTTCGCCGCCCTCGCCCCGCTCGCGCAAGGTCGTGGCCTGGAACCCGATGTCGCCGATCCAGTGATGGGCGCAGGCGTGGGGACAGCCGTCGAGGTTGAGCCGCAGGCCCCGTGCCCGGTCGCCGAAGACCCGCTCCATGTGCTCGACGATCTCTTCCATTTTGGTCTTGGTCTCCCCGACGGAGTAGTTGCAGAAGGGCTCGCCCGTACAGGCGATGCTGGTGCTCCGCAGGTCGTTCACTTCCATGGGAAAGCCGATGCCGGCCACCGCGCCGGTGACGGACTCCAGCCGGCCCTCGGGAATGTCCGTGAGGATGACGTTCTGTCGCCGGGTGAGCCTGAATTCGCCCCCGTACTCGTCGGCCAGGTCGGCCAGCTGGATCATCTGCGTGCCGGTGCACAGGCCCAGGAAGACGGGGAAGCCGGCGTAGAACAGC